>JAOPWD010000236.1 GCA_025965875.1 Pseudonocardiales bacterium | reverse complement strand
GGCATGGAGATGGGCGCGCTCACTGCCATGACCAACGGCCTGCGAGCCCGCGAGCGCTGCCTCGACATGTTCGAGTTGATCACCGGCCTGCGGATGAACCACGGCTTCGTCCGTCCCGGCGGGGTCGCCCAGGATCTCCCGGTTGGCACCGATGAGGCGCTTCGCAAATGGGCCACGGACATCCGTGGCGAGATCGCCGGCCTGCGGCGCCTTCTCGGCCAGCAGCCGATCTGGATCAATCGGCTCAAGAACGTCGGTTGGCTCGGCGTCGAGGGCTGCATTGCGCTCGGCGTCACCGGCCCGATGCTGCGCGCAGCCGGCCTGCCCTGGGATTTGCGCAAGACCGAGCCATATCTCGGCTACGAGACCTTCGACTTCGAGGTGCCGACGCAAGACGGCGGCGACTGCTGGTCGCGCTTCCTCGTGCGACTCGACGAGATGGCGGAGTCGGTGAAGATCGTCGAGCAGGCGCTCGCGCGGCTGGAGCCGGGCCCGGTGTGGATCGATGACCCGAAGATCGCCTGGCCGGCGAAGCTCTCGATCGGCCCGGATGGCCTGGGCAACTCGCTCGAGCATGTCCAAAAGATCATGGACGGCTCCATGGAGGCGCTCATCCACCACTTCAAGCTGGTCACCGAGGGCTTCCGGGTCCCGCCCGGCCAGGTGTACACGACGGTCGAGTCGCCCCGCGGCGAGCTCGGTGCGCATGTGGTCAGCGACGGCGGCACGCGCCCGTACCGTGTGCACCTGCGCGAGCCTTCCTTCATCAACCTGCAGTCGACCGCGGCGCTGTCGGTCGGCGGGATGATCTCCGATGTCATCGCGTCGGTGGGCTCCATCGACCCCGTGATGGGTGGTGTGGACCGGTGATGAGCGCTTGCGCGAAGAACAACGAGAATTGCCGCGGCGCAGCCGCGTGCGGGCTCGATGATCCCCCGAGCGCAGCCAGTGGGGGAGAGGAGAACCGCTCATGACACTCCCCACCAATTCAGACGCGGGGCGGGAGAACTTCCGCACCTCCGTCATCCAGTTGGACCGTCCCGGCGACCCGAGCGTCTTCGGCGAGCAGACGCGCGCCGAGGCCGCGCAGATCATCGCGCGCTATCCGGCTGGGCAGTCCCGCTCGGCGCTCTTGCCGCTGCTGCACCTGGTTCAGTCCGAGCAGGGCTACGTCACGTCCGATGGCATCGCGTTCTGCGCCGACATCCTCGACATCACCAAGGCCCAGGTGTCGGCGGTCGTCACGTTCTACACGATGTACAAGCGCTCGCCCACCGGCGAATACCTCGTCAGCGTCTGCACGAACACGCTGTGCGGAATGCTGGGCGGCGACGACATCTTTGCCGCGCTGGGTCAGACCCTGGGCGTCGGCGACAACCAGACCACCGAAGACGGCACGATCACCCTCGAGCACGCCGAGTGTTTGGCCGCCTGCGACTACGCGCCGATCGTCACGGTGAACTACGAGTTCTTCGACAACCAGACCGTCGCCTCGGCCCACAAGTTGGTGAACGCGCTGCGCGGGGGTGAGCGCCCGATGCCGACCCGCGGCGCGCCGCTGTGCTCGTTCAAGCAGATCGAGCGCCAGATCGCCGGATTCCACACCGCCGAGACCCTGGCCCCGGACGCGAACACCAGTGGCGTGCCCACGGAGATCGGCGTGCACCTCGCGGTCGAGCGGGGCGAGTCGGCGCCCTCGTACGCCGTCGAGCGCACCGATGCCAGGACGGCCGAGGCCAGCGCCGCGCGGGCCGCTTCGCAACCGACCAGTGCGCACGACGCGCCGCTCGAGACCTCGGCGTCCGACGAGCAGCACCCGCAGGATTCAGGTGGCGCCGCCGAACCAGAGCCGGGTAAGGGGACCTGAGATGCCGCTGACTCCTGTACTCACCAAGCGGTTCGGTACCGACCAGCCATGGAAGATCGAGAACTACGAGCGCCTCGACGGCTACACCGGGCTACGCAAGGCGCTGGGCATGCCGCCCGACGACCTCATCGCGCTGGTCAAGGACTCGAACCTGCGCGGGCGCGGCGGCGCAGGCTTCCCGGCCGGCATGAAATGGCAGTTCATCCCGCAGGGCGACGGCAAGCCGCATTACGTCGTGGTCAACGCCGACGAGGGTGAGCCGGGCACCTGCCGCGACCTGCCGCTGATGATGAACGACCCGCACTCGATGATCGAAGGCATCATCATCGCGTGCTACGCAGTGCGCGCCGAGTGGGCGTTCGTCTACATCCGCGGCGAGGCAGTGCACGCGATCCGGCGGGTGACGGCGGCCGTCGAGGAGGCACGCGCCAAGGGTTACCTCGGTAGCGACATCCTGGGCAGCGGTTTCAACTGCGACATCACGATCCACAACGGCGCCGGCGCCTACATCTGCGGCGAAGAGACCGCGCTGCTCGACTCGCTCGAGGGTAAGCGCGGCCAGCCACGGCTCAAGCCGCCGTTTCCCGCGACGAACGGCCTCTACGACGCGCCGACGGTCGTCAACAACGTCGGGACGCTGGCCAGCGTGCCCTACATCGTGCTGGGCGGTGCTGACTGGTTCAAGGAGATGGGCCCGGCGGGCTCGCCCGGGCCGTGCGTCTACTCGCTGTCCGGGCGGGTGCAGAACCCCGGGCAGTACGAAGCACCGATGGGTAGCACGCTGCGCGAACTGCTCGAGTTGGCCGGCGGGATGAGCCGCGGCAAGGACCTGAAGTTCTGGACACCGGGCGGCTCGTCCACCCCGATGTTCAGCGCCAAGCACCTCGACGTTGCGCTCGACTTCGACTCGGCCGTGGCGGCCGGCTCGATGAACGGCACCTCGGCGCTGATGATCTTCGACCAGGACGACTGCGTAGTGCGCGCGGTGAAGAAGTGGTGCGACTTCTATTTGCACGAGTCGTGCGGCAAGTGCACACCGTGCCGCGAGGGAACGTACTGGTACGTCGGCATCTACCAGCGGCTCGAGGCCGGCGGCGGCACGATCGAGGACATCGCCACCCTGCTGGACCTGTCCGACAACATCCTGGGCCGCTCGTTCTGCGCGCTCGGCGACGGCGCCGTCAGCCCGGTCACCTCGTCCATCCAACTCTTCCGCGAGGAGTACCTCGCCCATGTCGAAGGCGATGGGTGCCCGTTCCCCGGCGCCCGCGCCCTGGTTGGAGCGCATTAGATGACCCGGACCGACTGCCGTAGAGCTTCGCTCCTGGCGCGCGTTTCGCTGCTCCCTCACCTGAGAGGGGTGGCCCAGTGAGCGCGATAACTGCTGACGAAAAAGCAGACCTCGTCACTGTCACGATCGACGGCATCGAGATCTCCGTTCCGAAGGGGACGTTGCTGATCCGCGCCGCCGAGATGCTCGGCATCGCGATCCCGCGTTTCTGCGACCATCCGCTGCTCGACCCGGCCGGCGCCTGCCGCCAGTGCCTGGTCGAGGTCCCCGATATGGGCAACGGCCGCGGCATGCCCAAGCCGGCCGCGTCGTGCACCACCACCGTCATGCCGGGCATGGTGATAAAGACACAACTGACGTCGCCGCAGGCTGATAAAGCACAACAAGGCGTGATGGAACTGCTGCTCATCAACCACCCTCTCGACTGCCCGATCTGCGACAAGGGCGGCGAGTGCCCGCTGCAGAACCAGGCGATGAGCAACGGCCGCGCCGATTCGCGCTTCCACGAGGTCAAGCGCACGTTCCCCAAGCCGATCGCGATCTCGTCGAACGTGCTGCTCGACCGCGAGCGCTGCGTGCTGTGCCAGCGCTGCACCCGGTTCTCCGAGCAGATTGCCGGCGACCCGTTCATCGACCTGCTCGAGCGCGGCGCCCACGAGCAGATCGGGACGTCCTCCGAGGAGCCGTTCCAGTCCTACTTCTCCGGCAACACCGTGCAGATCTGCCCGGTCGGCGCACTCACCGGGGCGTCCTACCGGTTCCGAGCCCGGCCGTTCGACCTGATGTCCACCGACTCCGTGTGCGAACACTGCTCGTCGGGCTGCGCACAGCGCTCGGATTGGCGCCGCGGGAAGATCACCCGCCGTCTCGCCGGCGACGACCCGCAGGTGAACGAGGAGTGGAACTGCGACAAGGGTCGCTGGTCGTTCCACTACGCCACCCAGTCCGACCGGCTGTCCCTCCCGATGGTTCGCGACGAATCAGGGGCACTCGTCGAGGCGAGCTGGCCGGACGCGTTCGAGCGCGCGGCGATCGGGCTGCGCGAGGCCGTAGACCGCGGCGGCGTCGGCGTGCTGCCTGGCGGGCGGCTCACCGAAGAGGACGCCTACGCCTACGCGAAGTTCGCCCGGGTCGTGCTGGGCACCAACGACATCGACTTCCGCTCGCGGCCCGGCAGCGCCGAAGAACTCGCGTTCCTCGGCTCGCATGTCGCCGGCACCACGCCCGAGCACGTCTCCTACGACGCTCTCGAGCAGGCACCTGCCGTGCTGCTCGTCGGCTTCGAGCCCGAGGATGAGTCACCGATCGTCTTTCTGCGGCTGCGTAAATCCACCCGCCTCGGCCGCACCGCGGTGTTCTCGCTCGCCCCGTTCGTCTCGCGCGGCACGGCCAAGCTCGACGGCACGCTGATCCAGACGATGCCCGGGGCCGAGGCGTCCGCCCTCAATGCCCTCGACCAGACGGTTACCGACGCCCTGTCCGGCGACGGCGCGATCATCCTGGTCGGCGAGCGACTCGCGTCCGCACCGGGAGCGTTCAGCGCCGCCGCCAACCTGGCCGCGATGACCGGCGCCAAGCTGGCGTGGGTGCCGCGCCGGGCCGGTGAGCGTGGGGCGATTGATGCCGGTGCACTGCCGAACCTGCTGCCCGGTGGCCGGCCGGTCGACGACGCCGCCGCACGGGCCGAGGTCGAGCTGGCCTGGGGCACTGCGGTGCCGGAGCAGACCGGCCGCGACGCCGACGCGATCCTGCAGGCAGCAGCCGACGGCTCGCTCGCCGCGCTGGTCGTCGGCGGCGTGGACCCCGCGGACTTCGCCGACCCGGCCCTGGCCGCTGAAGCACTCGAGCGGGCCGGTTTCATCGTCAGCCTCGAGATTCGACGCAGCGCGGTCACCGAACACGCCGACGTCGTGCTGCCGGTGGCACCACCCGCCGAGAAGGCCGGCCGGTTCGTCACCTGGGAGGGCCGACGCCGCCCGTTCGACCTCACCATCGCCAACACCGGCGCCCTGTCCGACGGACGTGTCCTGCACGCGCTGGCCGAGGAGCTCGACGTGCACCTGGGCCTGCCGACCTTCGCTTCCGCGCGGGCTGAACTCGTGCAGCTCGCCTTCGGCATGCACCGTCCGGCCGCGCCCAGCGTGCCGGCAGCAAGCCCGGCCACCCCGGGCCAGGGTGAGGCGTTGCTGGCCACCTGGCCCGAGCTGATCGACGCCGGCCGTATGCAGGACGGCGACGAGCACCTGGCCGGCACCGCCAAGCCCGCCCGCGCGCTGCTCAACGCGGCTACTGCGGCTGCGGTCGGCGTCGCCGCCGGTGGCTCGGTCGCCGTCGCCACCGACAGAGGCACGCTCGTCCTGCCCGTCGTGATCGACGACCTGCCCGACCGAGTCGTCTGGCTGCCCACCAACGCGCGGGGCTGTGCCGTGCGAGCCACGCTCGGTGCGGTGTCAGGCGACATCGTGCGGCTCACCCGCGCCGACGCGCCGCCCGTCATCGGCGCCGATCCCGACGCAGCGAGCGGAGGTGCGTCATGAGCGCCGTCCTGGCTGCCTCCCACGCCGCTGATGTTCTGCCCGCAAGCTCGCAGAACGCCCATGTTCTGCTCGCAAGCTCGCAGAATGTCGCCGGCTTCGGCAACCAGCCACTCTGGATCGTCCTGATCAAAGTCTTGGGCGTCTTCGTCTTCCTGGTCGTGATGACGCTGTTCGCGATCGTCTTCGAGCGCAAGGTCGTCGGCCGGATGCAGAACCGCATCGGCCCCAACCGGGTCGGCCCGTGGGGGACGCTGCAATCTCTCGCCGACGGCATGAAGCTGGCGTTCAAGGAAGAGGTCATCCCGCTGCTGGCCGACAAGCCGGTCTACTTCCTGGCGCCCATCCTGTCCGCGGTGCCGGCGTTCCTCGCCTTCTCGGTCATCCCGTTCGGCCCTGAGGTGTCGATCTTCGGCCACCGCACGCCGCTGCAACTCACCGACCTGCCGGTCGGCGTGCTCGTC
Organism: Pseudonocardiales bacterium; assembly: GCA_025965875.1. Lineage (GTDB taxonomy): Bacteria > Actinomycetota > Actinomycetes > Mycobacteriales > Jatrophihabitantaceae > QHCC01. The sequence goes on along the minus strand of JAOPWD010000236.1, from coordinate 18,359 downwards.
GTCTTTGCCTGCTCGTCGCTGGGTGTCTACGGCGTCGTGCTGTCGGGTTGGGCGTCCGGATCGACCTACCCGCTGCTGGGCTCGTTGCGCGCGGCCGCCCAGATGATCTCCTACGAGGTCGCGATGGGGTTGTCGATGGTCGCGGTGTTCCTATTCTCTGGAACGATGTCGACCTCGGGCATCGTCGCCGCGCAGCAGCACACCTGGTACGTCATCCCGCTCTTCGTGTCGTTCGCGATCTATGCGATCTCGGTGGTGGGCGAGACGAACCGGGCGCCGTTCGACCTGGCCGAGGCCGAGTCCGAACTCGTCGGCGGCTTCCACACCGAGTACTCGTCGTTCAAGTTCGCGATGTTCTTCCTGGCCGAGTACATCAACATGGTCACCGTCTCTGCACTGGCCACGACACTGTTCCTCGGCGGCTGGCACGCGCCGTGGGGTGTCCACGCGATCTGGTCCGGCGCCAACTCGGGCTGGTTCCCGGTGATCTGGTTCGTGGTCAAGATCGTCGCGATCATCTTCGTGTTCGTGTGGCTGCGCGGCACGCTGCCCCGGCTGCGCTACGACCAGTTCATGCACCTGGGCTGGAAGGTGCTCATCCCGATCAACCTGGTCTGGATCCTCGCCGTCACCACGATCCACGTGCTGCGCGACCGCGGCTGGCCGGCCTGGAAGGCCACCGCCATCCCGCTTGCGCTGGTGTTGCTGCTCGTCGTCGTCCCCGCGCTGATGATGCTCGAGGGCGCCGCAGCCCGCCGCGCAGCCGACCGCGACGACGAGGACGAAGCCGACGCGCGGCTCACCCCGACGTTCCCCACGCCACCGATGGACCTCGTCGTCCCCTCGCCGAAGCGCCTCACCACAGCGTCGGTCCACCCGCCCACATCCGCTATTGCGGAGGGAGAAGACCCCGATGGCTGAGCAGCCCACTACCGAGCCCAGCGGCACCCTCACGGGTTTCGCGAAGGGTTTCGGCCTGACCTTCGCCACGATGTTCAAGAAGGTGTACACGCAGCAGTACCCCTTCGAGGTCTTCCCGACGGCGCCGCGCTATCACGGGCGGCACGTCTTGAACCGGCACCCGGACGGGCTGGAGAAGTGCGTGGGCTGCGAGCTGTGTGCCTGGGCCTGCCCCGCCGACGCGATCTACGTCGAGGGCGGCGACAACACCGACGAGGAGCGCTACTCCCCCGGTGAGCGCTACGGCGCGGTGTACCAGATCAACTACCTGCGCTGCATCTTCTGCGGGCTGTGCGTCGAGGCGTGCCCGACCCGGTCGCTGACGATGAGCAACGAGTACGAACTCGCCCTCGACAACCGCGAAGACCTGATCTACACGAAGGAGCAGTTGATGGCCCCGCTGCTGCCCGGCATGGAGGCGCCGCCGCACCCCCAGCGACTGGGCGACGAGAAGGCGTACTACACCGTCGAGTCGCAGGCACCGCTGCAGCAGGGGCCGCCGATGAGCACTGCCAACGTGGCCGGCCGCCCCATCACCGGCATCGCCATCGAAGTAGGCAGGCACCATGGCTAATCCGCCGAGATCGGGTTTCGGTCTCGACCGCTCGCTGGCGCTCGGGCCGATCTCGAAACCCGAGCGCAAGCTCGCTTCGCTCGCGCGGCGGCGGGCTCTTCGCGCAAGCGCTCATCGCGTTGTGGTCACGCTCGACTCCGCATCGGAGGTGGTCTCGTGAGCGCAGTAATAAGTACAGCTGGCGAACTCACCAATGGGCAAGTGCCGTTGGGGGAGGCGGTCGCGTTCTGGATCCTCGGGCCGGTGTCGCTGGCCGGTGCGATCGGGATGGTGCTACTGCGCAACGCCGTGCACTCGGCGCTCTCACTCGTGGCCACGATGATGTCGCTGGGCATGTTCTACCTGATCGAGCAGGGCCCATTCCTCGGTCTGGTGCAGATCATCGTCTACACCGGCGCGATCATGATCCTGTTCCTGTTCGTGCTGATGTTGATCGGTCGCGATGCGTCGGACTCGATCGTCGAGACGCTGCGCGGGCAGCGCTGGGCGGCGTCCCTGTTCGGGATCGGGTTCGCGCTGCTCGTCGCGCTGTCGGTCGGCCGCGCGTTCAAGGGCTCCAAGCCGGTCAACCTCAACAGTGCGACGACTAACGCCAACGGGCAGAACGTCAATTCGATCGCGGCGCTGCTGTTCACCAAGTACCTGTTCGCGTTCGAGCTGACCTCGGCGCTGCTGATCATCGCCGCGGTCGGTGCCATGGTCCTCGCACATCTCGAGCGCGAAACCCCGAAGCGCACCCAGAAGGAAATCGCCCGCGAACGCATCCGCTCGGGCCGTCCGCAGCCACTGCCCGGCCCTGGGGTCCTGTCGTCGCACGACGCTATTGGCACGCCGGCCCTGCTGCCCGACGGCTCGATCGCGCCCGAATCCGTGATGGCCTCCACGCCCGGCGTCCGCGAACTGCCGGCGCTCGACAACCCGGACAACATCCGATGACGCCCACCTACTACCTGGTCCTGTCCGCCGCCCTGTTCACGATCGGGGCGGTCGGTGTACTGGTTCGCCGCAATGCGATCGTCGTGTTCATGTGCGTCGAGCTGATGCTCAATGCGGTCAACCTGAGCCTTGTCACGTTCGCGCGCATCAACGGCAGCCTCGACGGCCAGATCATGGCCTTCTTCGTCATGGTTGTCGCCGCGGCCGAGGTAGTCGTCGGCCTGGCGATCATCATGTCCATCTTCCGAACCCGGAGGTCGGCGTCGGTAGACGACGCCAACCTCCTGAAGTACTAGGAGCGGGTTACTCGATGAACACCGCCCATGGGATCCAGTCGGCTGCCTGGTTGCTGGTCGCGCTGCCGCTGTTCTCCGCGGCCGTGCTGCTGCTCGCCGGCAAGAGAGCCGATAAGTGGGCGCATCTGGTGGGCGCCGCCGTGCCGGTCATCCTGTTCATCTACGCCGTCATGCTGTTCTTCTCGGTCAAGGCCGAGAGCAAGGGCAACCGCGAGATAAACCTGCACCTGTACCAGTGGATCGTGGTCGGCACGTTCAAGGTCGACGCCGGCTTCCTGATCGACCCGCTGTCGATGGTGTTCGTGCTGCTGATCACCGGCGTCGGCTCGCTCATCCACATCTACGCCGTCGGCTACATGGCCCACGACCCGGGCCGCCGCCGCTTCTTCGGCTACTTCAACTTCTTCATCGCGGTGATGCTGTTGTTGGTGCTGGCCAACAACTACCTCGCGATGTACGTCGGGTGGGAGGGCGTCGGTCTCGCCTCGTACCTGCTGATCTCCTTCTACTTCGACCGCCCCACCGCGGCGACCGCGGGTAACAAGGCGTTCTTCGCCAACCGCGTCGGCGATGTCGGCCTGTCCATCGCGATCATGGTGATGTTCGCCTACCTGGGCAGTACTTCCTACGCCGATGTGCTGTTCGGCAACGCCAAGTTGACGCAGGGTGTCGCCGCCGCGATCGGGCTGATGCTGCTGCTCGCCGCGTGCGGAAAGTCCGGCCAGTTCCCCTTGCAGACCTGGCTGCCCGACGCCATGGAGGGCCCGACCCCGGTCTCCGCGCTCATCCACGCCGCGACGATGGTCACCGCCGGCGTGTACCTGATCGCTCGCTCGGCACCGATCTTCGACGTCTCGCAGGCGGCCCGCACCGCCGTGGTCATCGTCGGCGCCATCACCCTGCTCTACGGCTGCATCTGTGCCTTCGGCCAGGACGACCTCAAGCGCGTGCTCGCCTACTCGACCGTCAGCCAGATCGGCTACATGTTCCTGGCCGTCGGTCTCGGCCCTGGCGTGTACGCGATCGGCATCATGCACCTGGTCGGCCATGGCTTCTTCAAGGCCGCACTGTTCCTGTCGTCCGGCTCGGTCATGCACGCGATGAACGATCGCATCGACATGCGCCGCTTCGGCGGGCTGTGGCGAGTCATGCCGATCACCTACTTCGTCTTCGTCTGCGGCTACCTCGCGATCATCGGCTTCCCGCTGGCCACCGGCTTCTGGACGAAGGACAAGATCATCGAAGCAGCGCTGGACAAGGGCGGGACGTCGGGCTGGGTGCTCGGCATCTGCGCGCTGGCCGGCGCCGGGCTGACCGCGTTCTACATGACCCGCGCCCTCGTCATGACGTTCCACGGCGAGCGACGCTGGGAGGACGACGTCCATCCGCACGAGGCGCCGAGTTCGATGACGTTGCCGATGATCGTGCTGGGCGTGGCCTCGCTGGTCGGCGGTTACCTGTTGGTCTTCGGCGGCGGCTTCCAGCACTGGCTCGAGCCGTCGGTCGGCCCGAGTGTCGAGGAAGGTGTGCACACCGTGTCACCGGTGGTCCTGACGCTCCTCACGCTCGTCGTCGTCGCACTCGGCGCGCTCGGGGCCTGGGTCGCGTTCGGCCGCAAGCCGATCCCGATCACCCAGCCGGTGGGCGTCTCCCCGATAACGACGGCCGCCCGCCGCAACATCTACGCCGACGCCTTCAACGAGGCCGTGCTGCAGCGTCCGGGGCAGTGGCTGAGCCGGGCACTGGTCTACTTCGACAACCGCGGCGTCGACGGTGCGGTCACCGGTCTGGCCGCCGGCTTCGGCGGCGGCTCGGCCAGGTTGAAACGGAGCCAGACCGGCTTCGTGCGCAGCTACGCGCTGTCGATGCTCGCCGGGTCGGTCGCCGTCGTCGCCGTCCTGCTCGCTGTGAGATTTCAGTGAGTGAGCATCGTAGCGAGCGCCAGCGAGCAGATCATCAACAGCGAGCGGAAAAGAACATGGCGATGAGCTCCCCCGCAAGCGGGGGTACCCCCAGCGCGCCGAGCGAGGCGATCTAGCATGCACAATCCCGCACTCGTCATCCTGGTGCTGATCCCGCTGGTCGGTGCGCTGGCTGTCTTCTCGCTCAAGCAGGAGCAGGCCAAGCTGGCCAAGTTGATCAGCCTGGCGGTATCGCTGATCGTCGTCGTCTACACGGGGGCCCTCGGGATCGCCTACGACGTCGGCTCGCAGGCCGACCGCTTCCAGTTCCGCGGCGAGTGGACCTGGATCAAGGTGTTCAACGTGCAGATCGCGGTCGGCGTCGACGGCATCGCGCTCGTCCTGGTCGCCATGTCGGTCGTCCTCGTGCCAGCGGTCATTCTCGCCTCATGGAACGCGTTCGACAGCCGCTCCGGCGCCGAGGAGGTCGTCCTACCCGGCGCCAAGCAGCGCAGCGTCAAGAACTACTTCGCCCTGCTGCTGCTGCTCGAGTTCTTCATGATCGGCGTCTTCGTCGCCACCGACGTCTTCCTGTTCTACGTGTTCTTCGAGGCGATGCTCGTCCCGATGTACTTCATCATCGGCAGCTTCGGCGGCCCGCGCCGTCAGTACGCGGCGATGAAGTTCTTCCTGTACTCCCTCGTCGGCGGCCTGCTCATGTTGGCCTCGGTCATCGGTCTCTACGTCACGACCGGATCGCACTCGTTCTCGATCACGTACCTGATCGCGCACCCGATGCCCGACAACGCAACGCAGAAGTGGCTGTTCCTCGGCTTCTTCATCGCGTTCGCCATCAAGGCGCCGCTGGTGCCGTTCCACACCTGGCTGCCCGACGCCGGCGCCGAGGCTCCGGCCGGTGGTGCCGCGCTGCTGGTCGGCGTCCTGGACAAGGTCGGGACGTTCGGCTTCCTGCGCTACTGTCTGCCGCTGTTCCCCGCCGCCTCGCGGTACTTCGCCCCGACGATCCTGATCCTGGCCGTCATCGGGATTCTGTACGCGGCCTTCCTGGCCATCGGTCAGCGCGACATGAAACGCCTTGTCGCCTATACATCAGTGGCGCACTTCGGTTTCATCGGACTGGGCATCTTCGCGTTCACGACGCAGGGCGGCACCGGTGCCGTGCTGTACATGGTCAACCACGGCCTCTCGACGGGCGCGCTGTTCATCGTCGTCGGACTGCTGATCGCGCGTGGCAAGAGTCGCAACGTCGACGACTACGGCGGCGCCGCGAAGGTGACGCCGATCCTCGCCGGGCTGTTCCTGCTCACGGGTCTTTCGGCGCTCGCGCTGCCGGGGATGAGTACGTTCGTCAGCGAGTTCCTGGTGCTGGTTGGCACGTTCACCCGGCACAAGGGGCTGGCCGTGCTGGCCACGACGGGCATCGTGCTGGCGGCTATCTACGTCCTCTACCTTTACCAGCGCACCTTCCAGGGTCCGGTGCGCGAGAGCGTGGCGAAGTTCCGCGACCTGAACGCGCGTGAGGTCTTTGCTGTCGCGCCGTTGATCGCGCTGATCATCTTTCTCGGCGTGTATCCGAAGCCGGTCCTCGACGTGATCAACCCCGCCGTGAAGGCAACGCTGCACGACGTGCACCAGACCGACCCGGTACCGCAACTGGGCACGGCCGGAGGAGTCAAGTGAGTCACCTGCTGCTGGCCGAGACGGCGCCGATCCACGCGCCGTCCGTCGCGTACTCCTCACTGTCGCCGATCTTCATCGTGCTCGGCGCGGCGCTGGTCGGGGTCCTGGTCGAGGCTCTCGTGCCGCGGGCCGAGCGCTACGCGGTGCAGATGGTCGTCACCATCGGTGGGCTCACCGCCGCCCTGGTTGCCGTGGGGTTGTTGCACAACACCGCCGAGACGACCGTCGCGGGCGCGCTCGCAGTCGACGGCGCCGGCCTGTTCATCCAGGGCTCGGTGTTGGTGCTCTCGGTCATGTCGGTGCTGCTCATCGCCGAACGCAGCGTGGACGTCGGCAGCGCCATCGTCGCGTCGGCCGCCGTGGTGGTGGGCTCGCCCACCGACCGTCGGCTGGCCCGCACCGACCGCGTCCAGACCGAGGTCTTCCCGCTGCTGCTGTTCGCCGTGGCCGGCATGTTGATCTTCCCGATCTCGAACAACCTGCTGCTGATGTTCGTCGCCCTCGAAGTCCTGTCGCTGCCGCTGTACCTGATGGCCGGGCTGTCGCGCCGCCGCCGGTTGCTGTCGCAAGAGGCGGCGCTGAAGTACTTCTTGCTCGGTGCGTTCGCGTCGGCGTTCTTCCTGTACGGGCTGGCGCTGCTCTACGGCTACGCCAACTCCGTCGACCTGCCGGCGATCCTCAATGCGTCGAAGGCCTCCCCGAAGTCCGACGTGCTGCTCTACGTCGGCTTGGCGCTGCTGCTCGTCGGGCTGCTGTTCAAGGCCGGCATCGCGCCGTTCCACAGCTGGACTCCCGACGTCTACCAGGGTTCGCCCACACCGGTCACGGCATTCATGTCGTCGTGCACGAAGATCGCCGCGTTCGGGGCAATCATGCGGGTGCTCTACGTCGGCTTCAACGCAACGGCATGGAACTGGCGGCCGATCGTGTGGGCGGTGGCCATCGCGTCCATGGCTGTCGGGGGCATCTTCGGGCTGACCCAAACCGACCTGAAGCGTGTCCTGGCCTATTCGTCGATCGCGCACGCCGGCTTCATCCTCGTGGGGCTGGTGGCGCTGGACAAGGACGGCATCGCCAGCGTGCTGTTCTACGTCCTGACCTACGGCTTCTCGACGATGGCCGCGTTCGGTGTGTTGATGCTGGTGCGCGACGCCGACGGTGAGGCGACGCACCTGGCGCAGTGGTCCGGCCTCGCCCGCAAGAGCCCGTTCGTCGCGGCGGTGATGACAGTGCTGCTGCTGTCCATGGCCGGCATCCCGTTGACGTCGGGCTTCATCGCGAAGTTCTATGTGTTCAAGGCGGCCTTCCACGTGGCCGCACCCCTCGTCGTGATCGCGCTGATCTTCTCGGCGGTGGCGGCGTTCTACTACCTCCGTATCGTCGTGCTCATGTTCTTCGCCGAACCCCCGGAGAACGGCCCGACCATCGCGATCCCGGGCTGGTCGACGGCCGTCGCGCTGACCTTCGGCATGGTGGTCACCGTGGTGCTGGGCATCTTCCCGCAGCCCATCCTCGACCTGGCGGCAAAGGCCGCAACGCTGGTCGGGTGAGCCGCACCGCGCTCGGCGTCGAGTTTGCGGATCCCGCGCTCGAGACGTCGGTGCGCGCCGGTCTGGACGCGATCGAGTCGGCGCTGCGCGTCGCGGTACAGGCCGAAGACGAGTTCGTGGCCGGTGCCGCGAGCTACCTCGTCAATGCCGGCGGCAAGCGGTTCCGGCCGCTGGTCAGCGTGCTGAGTGCGCACTTCGGCGATCCGACGAGCCCCGAGATCGTGCCGGCGGCGGTGGTCGTGGAGCTCACCCACCTGGCGACGCTCTATCACGACGACGTGATGGACGAGGCTGCCGTGCGGCGCGGGGCGGTGTCGGCGAATGCGCGCTGGGACAACACCGTCGCCATTCTGACCGGCGACTTCCTGTTCTCGCGGGCGTCGAACCTGCTGGCCGATCTCGGTCCGCACGCGGTGCGGTTGCAGGCGCGCACATTCGAGCGACTGGTCATCGGGCAGATCCGCGAGACGGTCGGTCCGCGCGAAGGCGTCGACCCGATCGAGCACTACCTCGCGGTGCTGGTCGACAAGACCGGCTCGCTGATTGCCACCGCGGCGGAGTTCGGGGCGTACTACGCCGGTGCGGAGCCTGAGGTCGTCGACAGCCTGCGGCTGTTCGGCGAACAGATCGGCGTCGCCTTCCAGATCAGCGACGACATCCTCGACATCGCGTCGGAGTCGACCGAGTCGGGCAAGACGCCAGGCACCGATCTGCGCGAGGGGATCGCCACGCTGCCCGTGCTTTACGCGCTGCGCTCGGACGACCCGGCGCAGCAGCGGCTGCGCACGCTCGTGGCCAAGCCGCTCGTCGACGACGCCGAGCACGCCGAGGCGCTGAGCCTGCTGCGCGGCTCGTCGGCGCTGGCCGAGTCCCGCGCGACGTTGCAGCGCTACGCCGACTCCGCGCGCGAGATGCTGACCGATCTGCCCGACGTGCCGGCCCGGGCCGCGCTGGCGACCCTGACCGACGTGGTCATCTCCCGCACCGGCTGACCCCGCTTTGCACCTTTCAGCGCCCCGAATCAGCCCGATTTGGGGCGCTGAAAGGTGCAAAGCGGGACCGCGGTGGCAGGGTTCTTGGGGTGAGGACGCGCTTTGCCACTCGCTTCGACGCCGGCCGCCGGCTCGGTGCCCGACTGGCCGACCGCTACGCCGACGCCGACCCGGTGGTGCTCGGCCTGCCGCGTGGCGGGGTGCCGGTAGCCGCCGAGGTCGCTGCGGCGCTCGGGGCTCGGATGGACGTGTTCGTCGTACGCAAGCTCGGCGTTCCGTGGCAGCCGGAACTGGCTTTCGGGGCTGTGGCCAGCGGTGGCGCGCGGGTGCTCAATTCCGACGTCGTCGCCGCCGGCCGCCTGGACGGCGAGACGATCGACCGGCTCACCGAGGCGGCCGCGGCAGAGGTCCAACGCCGCGAGCGGGCCTATCGCGGCGCGGGGACTGCGCCTGAGCTGCGCGGGCGGACGGTGATCCTCGTCGACGACGGCATCGCCACCGGAGCCACAGTGCGCGCCGCCGTCGAGGCGGTCCGGGCACTGGGGGCGGCCGCGGTGGTCGTCGCGGCGCCGGTCGCACCACAGCGGGTCGTGGCGCAGCTCAGGGAGGTGGCCGATCGGGTAGTCGTGCTCGTCTCGGCCGCCAGGTTCGGGTCGGTGGGCTCGTTCTATGGGGATTTTGGTCAGCTGTCCGACCTCGACGTGCAGGACATCATGCGGGCGCGCGACTGACGCCGCGGCTACAGCAGGTTCGGGATGTCAGGCGTCTGGTTGAGCGTGCCGGCGGCTGCGGTGGGGCGGCCGACGAGCCAGGCGAGCAGCCCCCAGTCCGGCCCGATGACGCGCACCGGGTCGCCGTTGCCGACCGTCCAGGTCCGGTCGACCAGGTCTTCGGTCACCGAGCGGCCAGCTGCGACCTCGATCCGTAACGGCACGCTGTCCCGCGCAGCCAGGCGATTGACGGCTTCGGGCAGCAGGTAGTCGACGAACTCGGCCGGCCACTGGTCGGCGGTGTATGCGCCGCCCAGATCGATGCGATGGATCTCGACCTCTCGCCACCGCCCGACCACGTACTCATGGGCCGGCCGGTCCTCGGTAGACAGATCCCAGCCGTCAGCAGCGGCGATCGCGGCGAAGAGTCGGTCCAGGCGATCGGCTGACTCGCGCACGTCGGCGGCCAACTCGACGAAGCCGCGCGTCGAGCCGGCCTCGATGTCGGCGGTTCGGCCGGCCGGCCCGCCGGGATAGCGAGGAACCCGCTCGCCACGCAGCGCGCCGGACAGGGTTCGGCTGATGCCGTCGGCGTTGCGCGCGAGGTGGGCGAGTACATGCCCCCGCGTCCAACCCGGCAGCAGCGACGGAGCCCGCACCTCGTCGTCGGTCCACCGCTCAGCGTCCACGCCGCGCAGCAACGCGACGGTGGACGTGCGCAGTTCGGCCAGCATCGCCGTGGGCGCGCTCATGCCCGCATCGTCCCCCTCGGCCGATCAAGTTTCACGTCGGCTGCGTTCGGTCGGGTGGCGCGCAGGTCGATCTCCATCCACGTCTCCGGCACCCGCAAGGCATCGAAGCCCAGCTCGGAGTAGACGCCGTGCGCGTCGCGGGTCGTCAACACGAACCGGGGTACACCGACGCCCTTCAGGTGTTCGACCACGGCGCCCACCAGCCATCGCCCGATACCGCGGCCACGCCACGCCTCGTCCACGACGACGTCGCCCAGCCAGGCGAACGACGCCAGGTCAGTCGTCACTCGCGTCAGCGCGACCTGCTCGCTGGCCGCTGTGTACACGCCATAGACACGCGAGTTCGCGATGGAGCGGTCGATGGCCTCCGCCGAGCGGTCGCCGGCCCAGTACGACTCGGCCAGCCATGCGCGGATCCGGCCGATGTCCAGCCGGGCCGGGTCGTCGGAGATCGTCAGCCCGTCGCGTCGCAATTCGAAAGCCATGCTGATGATCTCATCACGGCGCCGGCCGAGCGCGAGCGCGGCACCCGGCCCGGAGGGTCAGTTACCCAGGCTGGCGAAGAACCGGAACAACTCGAGCAGGTCGTTGTCCTGCAATCCGGACAGGACGGACGAGGTCACATCGAAGACGCTGCGGGCCGGGTTGAGGTACCACTTACCGTCGGACTGCGTGGTGTCGACGCCCACCTTGGTGAACCCCGTCAAGAGGTCCTCCAGCGACTGCTGTTGCGCCGGTGTCACGTGGGCCGAGACCCCGAAGCCTTCCAGGAAGCTGACGATCTGGGTCACGAAGTCCGACGCGCACATCCGCTTTTGCTGTCCCTTGGCGGTCACGTCGACACAGCTGCCGTCGACCTTCACCGTGGTCTCGTCTGCGCCAGTCACAACGGTCACGCTGCTCAGCGTCACTCGGGTGACCCCACCGGAGACCTGCTCGGTCTTGACCTGCAGATCCTTCAGCGTGCTGCCGGACGGCGTGCCGCCGCCGGCGCCCTGCAGGAGCAGGCCGCCGTAGTCGTGCATAACGGCGAACTCATCAGGGGAGAGCAGCTTGATCGCGCCGGTGTAGTCGCTCTTGAGCAGCGCGTTGACCATCTTCGTCACGGCGTCCTGCGGCGACGTCCCGCCCGCCGCTGGGATGGAGTCTGCAGCGGTCGGGACCTCTTTCCCGGCCGCGCTGTCGGCGATCGTGTAGAAGATGCTCGGGTACCAGTTGCCGCCGACCTTCTGCGTGGCGATCCGGATCGGCTGGTTGTTGTTGCTGTCGCGCATGACCTGCGCGATGTCGATGTGCTGTGTCTGGTTGCCCCCGGTGGGCAGCCCGTGGGGGAAGGCAGCATCCAGGAACTCACGGGTGAAGGGAATCTTGGCCGCGTCCGAGGACACATCCAGCGTCCCGCCGGTGAGCTGGACTACTTGGACACGGTCGTTGATCGGCACCGTCTTGTCGGCGAAGGTCAGGCCCTGGACGTGGAACTTGACGCCGCTCACGTTGTTCGGGTCGGCATTCGGCAGCAGCACCTTGAGCCGCTTGAGCTGCTTGATTTCCTCGAGAGCCGGGTTGGCCAGCGCGCGACGTTCACCGGGGGCGAGGTCGTCGAGCACGCCGATCAGGTCGGACTTGTTCAGGTCGGTGACGATGGACTGAACCGCATCGCGCGGCGAGCTGGCACCGTTGGAGTTCGAATCCGACATCGCGATGTAGGTCGTGACGCCGCCTGCTGCCAGCGCGACGACGACGGCCGCGCTGGCGATCAGCTTGCCGCGGCCACGCGGCCTCGGCTGCGGCGGATATACCGGCCCACCAAGCGACTCCCACGACCCTTGCGGCTGCGGCGAACCTGGCTGGTGCGCGGGCCACCCGTACTGGCCCGGATCAGGCTGCTGCGGCCAGCCACCGGGTGCAGCCGGCTGCTGTGGTGCAAATTGTGGCGCCTGCCACGCGCCCGGCGCCGGCGGCTGCTGCGGCCAGCCACCCGGTCCGCCCGGAGCCGGCGGAGGCTGCCACCCGCCACGTTGCGGGTCCGGCGGCTCGCCGTTCGGCCATCCGGGGGGTGGCTGCGTCATATCGTGCTCCTTCGGGGGATACGGAGCAGTCGCGCCGATATCAGCAAGAGAGTAGCCGCGACGAGGACTGCCGTCGCTCCGACGAGGGTGACGATTGGGCCAAGCTTTACCGGCTGGATGAAGCGATTGCCATCGACCCGCAGCGCCGCGACCGCGACCGCACCGGTGGCCAGCGCCGTGAGCAACGCAAGCGAGGCGGCCGACCGGCGCAACCCGACGGCGAAGATCGCGACGATCCCAGCGCACACCAAGGCCACGAATGGCCAGGCGGACACGGCCGCGTCAGCCAGCCCGCGCAGGCCGAGCAGCCGCTTGAGCGCACCGCCGGTCTCGTAGCTGTTGCGCTGGGCCCGCCCGGAGTCCAGCCACGGCAGGAAGGTGCCGACGACCAGCACGACGAGACCGGCGAGGCCGAGAGCCGGCCCGGCCGCTTGGCCCACGGGCCGTCGGCCCGTGGCGCGAGGCACCGACTTAGGCGATCGTCACTGGATGGTCCAGGTGTCGGCGCCATGCAGCAGTGCGTCGAGTGCAGCGTCGTCACCCGGAGCCTTCGCGGCAGCCTGCTCGAGTTGCTCAGCCATCATCGCGTCGTACGTCGGGCGCTTGACGGAGCGGAACACGCCCATCGGTGAGTACCGGCTGTCGAGTGAGGACAGCCGTGACAGGGCGAAGGCGTAGGACGGGTCGTCGGCGTGGGCGTCGTGGATGACCACGCGCGGGTCGTCCTCGGCGACGCCGTCCTCGATGGTCAGGGCGCCGTTGGCGCCGCGCACGACGGCCTTGGAGCCGTCGCCGCCGAAGCGCAGCGGCTGGCCGTGCTCCATGCGGATCATCCAGTCGTCGCGGGTGTCGGCCTGCTTGAGGATGTCGAACGCGCCGTCGTTGAAGATGTTGCAGTTCTGGTAGATCTCGACGAGCGCGGTGCCCTCGTGGTTGGCGGCCTCACGCAGCACCGACTGGAGGTGTTTGCGGTCGGAGTCGAGGGTGCGTCCGACGAATGTCGCTTCGGCGCCGAGTGCGACCGACACTGGATTGAACGGGTTGTCCAGGGAGCCCATCGGCGTCGACTTGGTGATCTTGCCGACCTCGGACGTGGGGGAGTACTGGCCCTTCGTCAGTCCGTAGATCCGGTTGTTGAACAGCAGGATCTTGAGGTTGACGTTGCGGCGAAGTGCGTGGATGAGGTGGTTGCCGCCGATGGACAGCGCGTCGCCGTCGCCGGTGACGACCCACACCGAGAGGTCCGGGCGCGAGGTCGAGAGCCCGGTCGCGATCGCCGGAGCGCGGCCGTGGATCGAGTGCATGCCGTAGGTGTTCATGTAGTACGGGAAGCGGCTGGAGCAGCCGATGCCCGAGATGAACACGATGTTCTCGCGAGCGATGTTGAGCTCGGGCATGAAGCCCTGCACCGCGGCGAGGATCGCGTAGTCACCGCACCCGGGGCACCAGCGCACCTCCTGGTCGGTCTTGAAGTCCTTGGCCTTGAGCCCCAGGTCGACGACGTCAGTCATGTTCGATCACTCCCTGCAGCATCTCGGCGAGTTCGTCGGCCTTGAACGGCAGGCCTCGGACCTGGGTCACGCTGATGGCGTCGACCAGGTACTTCGCCCGGATCAGCAGCGCCAGCTGGCCGAGGTTCATCTCCGGGATGACGACCTTCTCGTAGCGGGCGAGGATGTCGCCCAGGTCGTTCGGGAACGGGTTGATGTTGCGCAGGTGAACCTGCGCGATCGACGCACCCGACGCACGGATCTGTCGGCACGCGGCGCCGATCGGCCCGTAGGTGGAACCCCAACCGAGCACCAGTACCCGGGCGTCCCCGTCAGGGTCATCGACCGCCAGCGGCGGCAGGCTCCGGGCGATGCCGTCGACCTTGGCCTGCCGGGTACGGACCATGAAGTCGTGGTTGTCGGGGTCGTAGCTGATGTTGCCGGTCTTATCGGCCTTCTCGATCCCGCCGACACGGTGCTCGAGCCCGGGCGTGCCCGGCACGGCCCAGGGCCGAGCCAGCGTCTCGGGATCACGCAGGTAGGGCAGGAAATCACCGTTCGGGCCGTTCGGCTCGGTGGCGTACTCGACGGTGAGGTCGGGCAGCTCGGCGACGGACGGGACCAGCCACGGCTCGGAGCCGTTGGCCAGGTAGCCGTCGGACAGCAGGAACACCGGAGTGCGGTAGGTCAGTGCGATCCGGGCCGCCTCGATAGCGGCGTCGAAGCAGTCGCCCGGTGACTGCGGGGCCACGATCGGCACGGGAGCCTCACCGTTGCGGCCGTACATCGCCTGCAGCAGGTCGGACTGCTCGGTCTTGGTCGGCAGCCCGGTCGACGGGCCGCCACGCTGGATGTCGCAGATGATCATCGGCAGCTCGAGCGACACGGCCAGACCGATGGCCTCGCCCTTGAGCGCGATCCCGGGACCGGACGACGTCGTCACGCCCAGGGCACCGCCGAATGCGGCACCCAGCGTCGCCCCGATGCCGGCGATCTCGTCCTCGGCCTGGAAGGTGCGGATGCCGAAACGCTTGTGCTTGCTCAGTTCGTGCAGGATGTCGCTGGCCGGAGTGATCGGGTACGCGCCGAGGAACATCGGCAGCCCCGAGCGCCGCGCAGCCGCGATCAGGCCATAGGCGAGCGCCAGGTTGCCGCTGATGTTGCGATACGTGCCGGTGACCTGGGGGGCGGGCTTGACCTCGTACTGCACGGCGAAGGCCT
Organism: Pseudonocardiales bacterium; assembly: GCA_025965875.1. Taxonomy (GTDB): domain Bacteria; phylum Actinomycetota; class Actinomycetes; order Mycobacteriales; family Jatrophihabitantaceae; genus QHCC01. The sequence goes on along the minus strand of JAOPWD010000236.1, from coordinate 3,207 downwards.
CAGTGGTCTCGCCGTAGTTCCAGCCGGCCTTGAACGCCAGGATGTTGGCTTCGGCGATCTCGGGCTTGCTGGCGAACTTCTGCCGGACGAAATTGAGCGTGTTCTCCGTCGGACGCGAATACATCCACGACAGCAGGCCGAGCGCGAACATGTTCTTGCTGCGCCCGGCGTCCTTACGCGACAGCGCGGTGTCAGCCAACGCGTCCAGCGTGAGCTTGGTCAGCTCGACCGCGTGCACCACAAAGCCCTCGAACGTGCCGTCCTCAAGCGGGTTGGACGCCCAGCCGATGCGTGCCAACGCGCGCTCGGTGAAGTCGTGGGTGTCAACGATCAGCGTCGCGCCCTTGGGCAGGTCACCGATATTGGCCTTCAGCGCGGCCGGGTTCATCGCCACCAGGACGTCGGGGCGGTCGCCGGGCGTGAGGATGTCGTGGTCGGCGAAATGCAACTGGAACGACGACACCCCTGCCAGCGTGCCCTGCGGCGCCCTGATCTCGGCGGGGAAGTTGGGCAGCGTGGACAGGTCGTTTCCGAACAACGCAGTCTCTGCGGTGAACCGGTCGCCGGTCAGCTGCATGCCGTCGCCGGAGTCTCCAGCTATCCGGATGACGACACGGTCAAGCTGTTCGACAGTCTTGGACATGCTGGTGGTGGCCTCCCGGCAACATGGGTGCCGCGCGTACACCGCTCGATGGTGCGTCGCAACCCAGCCATCTTACGTAGTTAACGGGCCCTGCGCCCATGGTGTTGCTCACTAAGTGACAGCTTCTTCCTCGGGAGCACTTGCCATTACGAGAGGCAGATCGGCTCGCTAAGCTGCCCAGGTAGCACAAAGGCTGGGCAGTGTCTATTATGCCCGAGTTCGAACGCCAAAATGCAAACGATTTCGGTAATGCCGTGATTGCACCGCCAACCCGGGGTAGTACCCGGGTGTCCTGCGCCACACCGCCCGATCGGCTCTTCGAAAAACGAGGAGTAGAAGGAGGGTCAATGAAGGACCTAGTTCTGCCGGCGTTCGAGATGGATTGCCGCGATTGGTTGGTGCTCACCCCCGCACAGGCCGGCCTGCCCGACGAGGTAGCCGGTTCCCCACTGCTCGCCGTACTCAGCACCCTCGTGATCGGCGACGACAGCCTGCGCGAGGCCAGTGGAGTCCTCACCATCGGACTCCTCGATGACGAATTGCCCTCCACCCGTCCCGTTGCCCGTGATTGCGTCGCAGCCGAGTTGGTCGACATCGACGCGCCCCCGGACTCACTGCAGTACGTCCTGGCCACCCCTGACGGCGCCTTGGCCCTGCTGGCCGAGTTCACGATGCCGGACGGAATCGACGTCGAGATTGTGCGTCGCATCGAGATGCTGATGAAGTCGTTCCGCTGGGCGGTCTAGCTCGATCCTGTATTTCTATCGAGTAAGTAGACAAATCCTGGAATCTGGGCGACAATGGGGCCTGTGGTCGACGCCCAGCACGGTCAGCCCGCCATAGGCGGGTTGCTTGACGTGTTCTGGAACGACCGGCGGGCCGAGGAGTTCGACGAGGGGTGTCGCGGCGGCTGATTTCTGCCCCCGACCCGACTCGTTTTCCGGAGTAATCCCTATGTCACGCCGCGACCAAATGCGTCCGCGCCCTCGTTCCCGCAATGTCATCGAACTCATCGAATTCACCCGTCATGTCGCAGACGAGGTGATAAGCGGTAAGTACCCTTTCATCGACTTTGATGCCGAAGCCCGCTGGCATCAGCGGATTTATCGCGACGCCAGCGTTGACGTCTGGCTGATCAGTTGGCTGCCCACCCAGGGCACCCAACTCCACGACCACGGCGGCTCGGCCGGGTCGTTCACGGTGGTCTCCGGCGAGCTGGCCGAGGCCGAGTACGTACGCACCGGCGCGCACACCGGCGAACTGCAGGAACTGACCCGCCCGGCCGGCTGCACTGTCGGCTTCGACGCCCGGTACGTCCACGATGTGCGCAATATGAGCCTGGCTCCCGCGGTCAGCGTGCATGCCTACTCGTCGCCGCTGACCTCGATGACGTATTACGACCTGGTGGACGGGGCGCTCGAGCGGGTGGCCACCCTCGCCACCGACGATCCTGAGCCCGCGTTCGACGTCCGCGCGGCGTCATGACTGCGCCCGAGCGGTTCGGCTCGGTGGATGAACTGCTCGCGGCCGCCCGACGCGACCTCGACCGGCTCAGCCCCGAGCGGGCAGCCCAGGCTGTCTCGCGCGGTGCCCTACTCGTCGACATCCGCCCGGCCGCGCAGCGCGCTGCCGAAGGCGAGATCCCCGGCTCGCTCGTGGTGGAGCGCAACCACCTGGAGTGGCGACTGCACCCGACCTCGGACGCCCGGCTGGCCCCCGCGGTGCAGGGCCAACAATGGATCGTCGTGTGCTCCGAGGGCTACACGTCATCGCTCGCGGCAGCCGCCCTGAACTCGATAGGCGTACCCGCCACCGACGTCGAGGGTGGCTTCGTTGCCTGGGCGGCGAGCGGGCTGCCCACCTCGACGGGCGTGACCACCGCGGACCGCTTCGTCAGCTGATCTCTTCGATCTCGGCCGTGGCGACGTCGAAGACGAAGCCTCGGATGTCCTCCCGGTGCGGGATCCATAGGCACTCCCGCACGGTCGCGATGGATTTGCGTACGTCGGCGGGCAGGTCGGTGAACCCCGGTACCCGCCACGGCGGCGGATGGCCCGACTCGTCGGCCAATTGGGCCCGGAACAGGTCGTCGTCGAGATCGAGCATCCCGCATTCGGTGTGATGGATGATGACGACCTCGCGGGTGCCCATCGTGCGCTGGCTGAGCGCGAGCGAGCGCAGGACGTCGTCGGTGACCACTCCACCGGCATTGCGGATGAGGTGTGCGTCGCCGATGTCGAGGCCGAGCGCGCCGAACAGGTCCAGGCGCGAGTCCATGCAGGCGATCACGGTCATCCGCAGCTTCGGCCGCAAGGGGCGCGGACCGGGAAACGTCGCGGCGTAGGTCTCGTTGGCGTGGATGAGGTGGTCGATAGCCGACATGTGTGCAGTGAATCAGATGGTTCGGTCGATCCCAGGTGATCTGGGTCGCATCGGCGGGAACGTTCCCGGCGTGGGTAGTCGTTCAGCCTCTGTGCGAAGCGCGGCGAATGCCGTCAAGACGGCGGTCCTGTTCGGGGCCCTGGCTGCGCTGTTCGTCGGTCTCGTCGGCTTCTTCTTCGGCT
>JAOPWD010000210.1 GCA_025965875.1 Pseudonocardiales bacterium | reverse complement strand
CGGTGCCAACATCCCGCTCGTCATCGCGGGCCCGGCCAGCCTGGACTTCGCCTACGACGACACCACGCACCGGGTCTCGATCGCGCCGACCGACCTGCCTGGGCCGGCCACCACGGCCGACGCCGCCCTGGCCGGAAACTCGCTGCGCCAGCCGTTGACGAAGGAGCAGTTCTACTTTGTGATGACGGACCGCTTCGCCAACGCCGACCCGTCCAACGATCAGGGCGGGCTTACCGGCGGTCCCCTGCAGACCGGCTTCGACCCGACGCACAAGGGCTTCTATCACGGCGGCGATCTCAAGGGCTTGATCAGCAAGCTGGACTACATCAAAGGCGTGGGCACCACCTCGCTATGGCTGACACCGTCGTTCGTGAACAAGCCGGTGCAGGGACCCCCCGGCCAGGAGACGGCGGGCTACCACGGCTACTGGATCACCGACTTCACCCACATCGACCCGCACCTGGGCACGAACAACGACATGAAGGCGCTCATCGCCGCCGCCCACAAGCGGGGCATGAAGGTCTTCTTCGACATCATCACCAACCACACCGCCGACGTCATCGACAACGCGCAGAAGCAGTACAGCTACGTCACCAAGGCAGCCGTCCCGTACAAGGACGCCAACGGCACCCCGTTCGACGACCGCGACTACGTGAACAAGCCGTTCCCGCCGATGAACGCGAATTCGTTCCCGCGTCCGCCCGTGTTCGACAACCCGGCCGACGCGACAGCGAAGACCCCCGCCTGGCTGAACGACCCGATCCTGTACCACAACCGGGGCGACTCCACGTTCGCCGGCGAGTCCGCCACGTACGGCGACTTCTCCGGCCTGGACGACCTGTTCACCGAGCGCCCTGAGGTCGAGACCGGCATGGAGAACATCTACAAGACGTGGGTGGACTTCGGCATCGACGGCTTCCGCATCGACACTGCCAAGCACGTGAACACCGAGTTCTGGCAGTTGTTCTCACCCGCGATGCTGAGCGCGGCACACACCCACGGCACCTCGAAGTTCTTCATGTTCGGTGAGGTGTTCGACGCCGACCCCGCGTTCCAGAGCATCTACTCCACGACCGCGAAGCTGCCCGCGACCCTCGACTTCGGCTTCCAGCAGAACGCCATTGCCGTCGCGAACGGCGGCGCCACCACGTACTTGTCGAAGCTCTACGCGGGCGATGACTACTACACCGACACCGACTCGAACGCCTACGACCTGCCGACGTTCCTGGGCAACCACGACATGGGCCGGGTGGGCAAATTCGTCAACGGCTCGCAGGCCCGCGACCAGTTCGCGCACGCGTTGATGTACACGCTGCGGGGTCAGCCGGTCATCTACTACGGCGACGAGCAGGGCTTCATCGGCGACGGTGGCGACCAAGACGCGCGCCAGGACATGTTCCCCAGCCAGGTGGCCAGCTACAACGACGACCCGATGATCGGCGCGCCGACCGGCAGCCGGTCCCGGTACGACACGAACGCGACGATGTACCGCTACATCCGCGGGCTGTCGGATTTGCGCAAGGCGAACCCCGCGCTGGCCGACGGCGCGCAGACCACCCGCTTCGCCAGCGACGCGGCCGGTGTCTTCGCGGTCAGCCGGGTCGACCGCGCGCAGCAGGTCGAGTACCTGGTGGTGGCCAACAACGCCGACACGGCCAAGACGGCCACGTTCTCGACGTACACGCCGTCGACGTCGTTCACCAACATCTACGGCGGCCAGGCAGCGGTCTCGGCGACGAGCAGCAGTCAGGTGAAGGTCACCGTGCCGCCCCTGAGCGTTCAGGTCTACAAGGCCCGCCGGGCAGTCCCGCGCAGCCACGTGGCACCCGCCGTGTACTTCGCCAAGCCGTCGGCTGGGGGTGTGCTCGCCAACCGCGCCGAGATCCAGGCGGCCGTTCCGGCCAACACTGCGGTGCAGACCTCGTTCGCGTTCCGTCCGGTGGGCACGACGGCCTGGCAGCCGTTGGGCACCGACGACAACGCGCCGTACCGCGTCTTCCACGACGTCAGCGGGCTGGCGCACGGCACCTTGATCGAGTACCGCACCGTGGTCAAGGACAACGCGGGGCACCTCTCGGCGAGTTCCACGTACGGCGTCGTCGGCGACGCCCCCAAGCCGGTGGGCGGTGGCGTGGGAGACGTGACGCAGCCGGCCGCGGTGAGCGTGCCGGGTTCGACCAACTCCGAGATGGGTTGTACTGCTGACTGGATGCCGGACTGCACGCAAGCCCAGCTGACCCTGGACCCGACCGACAACATCTGGAAGGGGACGTTCACGCTCCCGGCCGGGACGTACTCCTACAAGGTCGCGATCAACCAGGCGTGGGACGAGAACTACGGCGCCGGCGGTGTGTCGAACGGCGCCAACATCGACCTGACGTCCACTGGTGCGCCGATCACCTTCTTCTACGACCACCGGACCCACCTCGTCACGTCGAGCCCGCCGACCTCTGTCGTCGTCGCCGCCGGAACGTTTCAGTCCGAGATGGGGTGTCCGGCCGACTCCGATCCCGCGTGTATGCGGTCGTGGCTGCAGGATCCCGCCGGCGACGGAACCTCCTCTCTATCGACCACGCAGATCCCGCCCGGCAGCTACACCGTCAAGGCCGCTATCGACCGCACCTGGGCCGTCAACTACGGCACGGGCGGAGCGCCGAACGGAGCGGACATACCGTTCACCGTGCCCGACCTGGCCGGGGTGATCACGACGTTTCGCTTCGACGGGACGTCGCACGTGCTGACGGTGACGACGTCGGCGCCTGGGGCCAAACCCGACCTGTCGGTGGCTGCCGCGCACTGGATCAACCGGTCGACCATCGCGTACCCGGTTAACCGCCTGCAGGCCGGCGTCGATCCCGCCTGGCTGCGATTCCGGCTGCATTGGGGCACGCTGGCCGTCGACGCCACCGGACTCGGCGGCAACTTCGCCACCGCGACGCTCGTGCCCGGCGGGCCGCCCGGTTATCTGGCGCTGCGCCTGGATAACCGGACGGCACCGAGCAAGGACGTGATCGTCAGAGGCCCGATGGTCGCAATCGGTGTCTACGACGACGCGGATCGGCTGATCGACGCGACGAGCGTCGCGTAGCCGCGAACTCGATCAGTCGCCCGAGTCGGACGCCGATTTCTTCGGCGCCTTGCGGGCTGCTGGCCGGGGCGCCGCGACCTCCTGCTTGGCGTTCTGGCTGATCACGACCTCGGCGAACTCGGCCAACACTGCGTCGAGCTGCTCGGTGATGCGGCGCTCGGACTCCAGTTGAGCCTTACGCAGCGCGCGGTCCAGTTCGTCGCGGTCGGGTCGGCCCTCGAGGGCGTCCTGCAGCTTGTCGATTCCCCGTTCGAGGGAGCCGGTCAGCAGCTCGACGTTGTTGCGCACGCTTTCGTCCACATGTCCGTGGAGTCCCTCGAACCGACCGTGCACTTCGTCGAAGCGCCGGTGCAGCGCGGGGATGTCCAGGCTGCCGGGCAGTGCGTCGACCCCGCCCTGGACCCGTGTCACGTTGCCGTCGAGCTCGTCCAGGCGAGCGTGCAGGTGCTGCAGCCGGTCATCGAGCCCGTCCAGTCGGCCGGACACTCCCTCGAAGCGGCCGGCCACGCCCTCCAGCCGGGCGTCGAGTGCATCCAGCGGCCGTCCGACGCGGTCGCTCAGCGCGGCAACGGCGGTGCTGACCTGCCGGAGCACCTCGTCCTGTGCGTCGATCCGCGAGAGTGCCTCGTCGATCCGCTCGGCGATCACGCTGACCTCGGTGCGATCGGGCAGGGCGCTGAGGCGCTGCTGGATGGCAACCATCGTGTCGTGGGTGAAGGCAAGCCGGCCCTGGGTCTCGCTGACGAAGTCCTCGACGGGGGTCAGCCGGGCGCGCACCTCGTCGAGCAGCTCGACCACCTGACGCTGCTCGTCGGCTCTGAGTTCGGAGGCGCGCCCGAGCATCGCCCGCATCTTTTCGAAGCCGACGTCGGGGGGCTGGGCGATGGTCTGGTCATCCACGGTGCAGGGCCTCTCTGAACGGGTTGGGCGCGCATTTTCGACGCGTACAGCTACGGCGGGCGCTCACGGGCCCGTCGGAAAGCGTGGGAATTGTCCGAACCGCAAACGCTACATAACGGCCGTAGCCGGACGTAACCCTGCGGCCGCGATTCTTATCCCCACCCCTTCGCTGGCAACCGCCGCGCCGGGCCCCGGGAATTCCCCCCGTTTTGGGGGTGTTAAATCCTTGTAAGGAAGCCGCTGTTAAGTTAGTGTGTGGAGAATCACGAATCGGGGTAGAACACTCCCCGAGGATCTAACCGAAGCTAGGAAGCGATATGAGTACTGAAAGCCACCGCAGTAGCGAATTGAGCGCCGCAGCGAGCCGTTCCGTGCAGATGCTCCCTAGCAACGACTGCAGCCACGAGCCGCACTGTCCAGG
>JAOPWD010000198.1 GCA_025965875.1 Pseudonocardiales bacterium | reverse complement strand
CCGGCCGGCCGCGCCCGTCGTCGTCGACCTCGATGCCCAGCCCGTCCGTCCCGTAGTGCACCAGCACGGTGGCCGTGCTGGCACGGGCGTGCCTGACCACGTTGGTCAGCGCCTCCTGCACGATCCGGAAACCGGCCAGCTCGACTCCCGCCGGCAGTGCCACCGGCTCGCCGGTGACCTCGACGCGCACGGTCAGCCCGGCGGCCTCGGCTCGCTGCACCAGGCCGTCGAGGTCGGCCAGGCCGGCCGCGGGCGTGCGCGGGACGTGTTCACCGGCCTGCCGCAGCGAGCCGAGCACCGCCTGCACCTCCACCAGGGCATCCTTGCTGGCCTGCTTGATCGCCGCCAATGCCGTCCGGGCTTGCTCGGGGCGTTGGTCGATCAACTCCAATGCGACGCCGGCCTGCACGTTGATCATCGAGATGCTGTGCGCCAGGACGTCGTGCAACTCCCGCGCGATACGCAGGCGCTCCTCGCTGCCCTGGCGCTGGGCCTGTTCATCGCGGGACCGTTGCGCTTCCATCGCCCGCTCGCGGCTCGCTTGCCGGAAGGCGCGCCGATTGCGCACCAATTCGCTCACCGCCGCGAGCAGCAGCAGCCAGGCCGCGAGGCCGACTATCGGCCAGATCGACGGGGCCGGTCGGTCGTTGACGGCGTCGGGTAGCCAGGTGAACGACGCGTAACCGGCGACGAGGAACAGGTAGCCCGCGACCCGGTGGCCGCGGACGAGCACCGTCCCGAACGTGATGACCAACGGCAGCCAGATCGGGCCATCCGGATAGTTCAGCAGCGTGTAGCTCAAGGTGATCGCGAAGACAGCCGCCAGCGCGGCGATCGGCCAGCGTCTGCGTAACAGCACTGCGGCCGGCGCCGCCACCAGCAACAGGTAGCCGAGTGCATCCAGGCTCTTGAACCCGGACTGATGCCGCTGCGCGAACGACGCCCCGACCACCTGTAGGACAGCGATGCCGGCTGCCAGCGCCATTTCGGCCTGCCGGCCCCACCGCCATCGGCGCGATTGCTCGTGAGTCCCCACGTCGGCACGGTAGGCCACTCGAGCGCAGTGAGTCGTCAGCCGCAGGGCCCATACCCAGCTACCACGACCGCTGTAGTCCGTTGAGTGACGTATCTCCGTGATCAGAGACGGCCGAAACCGCCGTCACTCGATGCCGAGATACGTCACTCAACGCCGAAGCGCACCTGCAGTCGTCGGCCAGGTGACCTCAGGGGACCATCCACGACAGGACCGACGTGGACTGCAGATAGACCAGCACGCACATCAGGGCCAGGAACCCCAGGCTCCACCACAGCACCCGCCGGAAGATGTAGCCCTCGCGTCCCTCGAGGCCCACCGCGGCGGCCGCGATCGCGAGGTTCTGCGGTGAGATCATCTTTCCCAACACGCCGCCGGAGGAGTTCGCGGCCGCGAGCAGCGTCGGTGACAGGTGCGCTTGCTGCGCGGCGGTGATCTGCAAGGCGCCGAACAGCGAGTTGGACGACGTGTCCGATCCGGTGACCGCGACGCCGAGCCAACCCAGGATCGGGGACAGCAGGGCAAACAAGCCACCGGCACCGGCCAACCACAGCCCGAGCGTCGTGGTCTCACCTGCTTCGTTCATGACCAAGCCCAGCGCCAGTACCGCCATCACGGTGAGGATGGCGAACTTCAGCTGGTCGAGGCTGCGGACGTAGGTGCGCAGCGCCCGGCCCACGCCCACCTGCAACACAGCCATGGTGAGCAGACCGCACACCAACAGCAGCGTGCCGGCGGCCGACAGGACGTTCAGCTTGAACGTGGTGACGACGGGGTCGCCCTTGCCGTTGACGATATGCAGACCCGGCCAGTCGTAGATGTGCGTGGCCGACTCCAGCCCGGACCCGCCCCGGCCTGGCGTCTTCGGGGCCACGCCGGTGATCGCGGACACCCGGGTGGCGATCACGAAGACCACGATGATGATCAGGTACGGCGCGTAGGCCTTGAGGATGTCGACCGGCTTGTCCCGGACCGCGGTGTCGGGCTCAGCCTGGGCGACGGCGACCGGACGCCCACCGTCAGTGTCTGCGCCGCGACGCCGGCCTGCCGCTGCCGAGGCGGGCAGCCCCGGCTCGTCGTCGCCCGTCTCGACGTAGCCCTCCTTCGGGTGCCATACGCGGGTGAAGGCCAGGACCGCCCCTGCAGAAGCGAGCGAGGCAATGATGTCCGTGAGCGGGATTGACCAGTAGTTGGATGCGAGGTACTGGAAGACACCGAACGTCACGCCGCAGACCAGCGCCGCGGGCCATACCTGTCGCACGCCGCGCTTGCCGTCGACGATGGCGACCAGCGCCAATGGCACGAAGACCGCGAGGATCGGCGTCTGCCGGCCGACCATCGCACCCAGGTCGTTGACCGGCAACTTGGTCACGGTGGCCAGCGTCGTGATCGGCACGGCCAGCGCCCCGAATGCGACCGGCGCCGTGTTGGCGACCAGCGCGACGGTCGCCGCCTTGAGTGGCCGGAAGCCGAGGGCGATGAGCATGACGGCACTGATGGCGACCGGCGTGCCGAATCCGGCCAGCGCCTCCATGAGCGCGCCGAAGCAGAAGGCGATGATGATCGCCTGGATGCGTTGGTCGTCGCTGATGGTGGCGAATGATCGCCGGAGCACATCGAAGTGCCCGGTCTCGACCGTCAGGTTGTAGACCCAGATCGCGTTGATGACGATCCACATGATCGGGAAGAAGCCGAAGGCGGCGCCGAGCAGTCCGCTGTTCAGGGCGTCACCGATCGGCATCGAGTAGAAGACGATCGCGACGATGAGGGCGACCACGAGCCCGATGACCGACGCGAGCCACGCGCGCATGCGCACGACGCCGAGCAGCACGAACAGGGTAATCAGAGGCAGGGCAGCCACGATCGAGGACGCTCCGAGCGAGTGGCCGATCGGGTCGTAGTTCTGCTGGTAGTCCGCGAGCATGGGCGTTCCTTCTGTTCGGGAACGAGCACTTGTCGGTACCGACATTCCCCGCAAGCCGGGATTTATCACCTCGCGAGCGTGTCCTACGGTCGATTTGTATGCGAACATACGTTCGTGTCGATGGACGCGGATATCCTGCACGCCGACTTGGACGCGTTCTTCGCGTCAGTCGAGCAGCGTGACAATCCGCGACTGCGTGGCCGTCCGGTGATCGTCGGTGGCGGCGTGGTGTTGGCCGCGAGCTACGAGGCGAAGGCGTTCGGCGTGTGCTCGGCGATGGGCGGTCGGCAGGCTCGCCTGCTCTGCCCGCACGCCGTCGTGGTCCCGCCCCGCATGGACGCGTACTCCGAGGCGAGCAAGGCCGTGTTCGCGGTGTTCGCCGACACCACTCCGATCGTCGAAGGCCTCTCGATCGACGAGGCGTTCCTGGACGTCGGCGGGCTGCGCCAGGTCTCCGGCACGCCGTTCGAGATCGCGCTACGGCTGCGTGGCAACGTGCGCGAGCGGGTCGGCTTGCCGATCACCGTCGGGGTGGCGCGGACGAAGTTCCTGGCCAAGGTCGCCAGCGCGGTGGCCAAACCCGACGGCCTGCTGGTCGTGCCGCCCGACGGCGAGTTGGCCTTCCTGCATCCGCTGCCGGTGGAGCGGTTGTGGGGCGTCGGCGCGGTGACGGCGGCCAAGCTGCACAACCGGGGGATCAGCACGGTCGGGGAGATCGCCGCGCTCGACGAGGTGGCCCTGACGTCGATGCTCGGCAAGGCGTCGGGCCGCCATCTGCACGCGCTGGCCCACAACCGCGACCCCCGCCCGGTCCAGGTCGGACGCCGGCGTCGCTCGATCGGGTCGCAGCGTGCTTTGGGCCGCAACAGCCTGTCACCGGAGGAGATCGACGCGATCGTCGTGGCCATCGTCGACCGGGTGAGCCGACGGCTGCGCGGGGCCCACCGGGTCTGTCGGACCGTCGTGCTGCGGCTGCGCTTCGACGACTTCTCGCGTGCGACGCGTTCGCACACCCTGCCGTTCGCGACGTCGCAGACCGAGACGATTCTCGCGACGGTGCGCGCGTTACTGATGACCGCGGCGCCGCTCGTCGAACGGGCCGGCCTCACCCTCGTCGGCCTGTCGCTGGCCAACCTCGATGACACCGATGCCATCCAGCTCGAGCTGCCGTTCGGCGGCCGCCACCCGGTACTGCTCGACGGCGCGGTCGACGACATCCGCGACCGGTTCGGTACCGCGGCGATCACCCGTGCGGTACTGCTCGGACGTGACCCGGGCATGACGATGCCGATGCTCCCGGACTGATGCTGTTGGCGATGCCGTTGCCCGAATGACGGCAGGTCTGCCTGCTCGATGAGGTCCTTCCCGAGTCGCGGGCGCGGGCTCTTTGGTGTTTCTTTAGCGGCATCGCCGAGGGTTGCCCCGTACCCAAACTTAGGAGCAGTCATGACCGCACCAGCAGACGGCTCGGGCCCCGCCCCTGACCGCACCCTGCGGCGCAGATCCCTGATCGGCGCCGCCACCGTCCTCATCGCGGGCATGCTGCTCACGTCCGCATGCAGCTCGTCCAGCAAGGGCAACGGATCGAAGTCGACGGCCAATACCGCGCCGACCAGCAGCGCGCCGGCGAGCACTCCGTCCTCGGCCCCGAGCTCGGCCCCGAGCTCCGAAGACTCGAGTTCGGCGCCCGCGTCTGGGGCCGCCGAGGACAAGATCGCCGGAACCTGGAAAGGGACGTTCACCGGGAAGACAAGCTCAGGCACGTTCACGGTCGGGTTCACCCAGCAGGGCGAGAATGTCGCGGGTTCGATCACGATCGACGGTTCGGCCGGCGGCGGCCAAGGAACCATCAGCGGCAAGCTGTCCGGCAACACGATCTCGTTCGGCACGATCGTCGGGTCGACCATCAGCTTCACCGGAAGCTTCTCCGGCAACTCCATGAGCGGGTCGTACACGTCCGGCACCGACAGCGGCACCTGGAAGGCAACTCGCTAGGCGTGGTACCTGACAGCTCGTGATCTCGATGCCCTGGTCGACCTAGGCTCGATTTCGGCATCGAGGTTGGCAGGGCCGGCTGTGGCGGTTGAGCGTCCTGGGGCGGGTGGGACTGCGCCGTCCACAGCGTTCGGGCTAGCTGTTTGAATCCGGGCATATCGGCCGTACTCTCGCAGCCAGCCAACAGTGGCACGCGCGTTCGGGGGAGGCGTCCATGGCGACGGCTCGGGCGATCGTCGAGGACGAGGTTCGCGAACTCGTCCGGCGCCGGGGCATCGACCCGGTCGCCGAGCCGGACGTCGTCACCAGGCTGATCGACGAGGTGGTCTCGGACTACCTCGACCGCGCGGTGACCTCGCAGCTCCCGCCGCTGGGCGACGCGGCCCCGGTGTCGCGCGCCGTGTTGGACGCCGTGGCCGGGTTCGGGCCGCTGCAGCCTTTTCTCGATGACCCCACGATCGACGACTATCGAGTGGTGACCTCGTGAGAACCCCTGATGACCGCGGCACGACGATCCCGCTCATCCTCGGCTTCTTCCTCATCGCGCTGATCACGGTGGCGGGCGCGGTCGCGGCGGGAGACGCGTTCGTCCAGCAGCGCGGCCTGCAGGACGTGTGCGACGGAGCGGCGGCCGCAGGCGCGGCCAGCGCCGCGAACCTCGACCGCGGAGCTGCGCTGGCCAGCGAGCGGTCGCTGCAGTTCGCCGACGTGCAGAGCGTGGTCGACGACTATCTGGCCCGCGATTCCGGTCGCGAATCTGTCCACATCGAGGCGTCGCTGTCCGCGGACGCGCGCACGCTGCAGCTCACCTGCACCGAGACGGCTCACATCGCATTCGGCGCCATGTTCGGCAAGGGTGATGGCATCCACCACGTCGCCCGAGCGTCCGCGCGATCCCCGTTGTCATAGGTCCCGCGGCGGGGTCTTTCGCGTGTAGGCCGAGCGGAAGAATCCGTGCAGGGTCGACCCGTCGATGTTGATGTTGTGCGTGATCGGCGACACGTGGTGCGGATCCCCGGTGTCGAAGCTGATGCGCACATCGTCGGCGGCGTCGTGCTCGGTGTTCGGGTCGTAGACGTCGAGCGTGACCGAGTCCGAGTCATCGACCTCGTAGCCGTAGGCGAGGACCTGGTGGCACCTGCCGATCTTGCTGAGGTCGGCGGTGTGCACGGTGACCAGACCCAATGGGCTCGGCCGGCCGGCGTCGATGTCAGCGCGAACCGTCGGCCAGCTGGAGAGGACGGTGCGGGCGAATGTGCCGCGTCGGGTGAAGATGATCAGGTTTACGTCCGCCGCAGGCATGACCATCCAGTCGGCGTATTTGGCAACTCCGGCGGGCGCGTTGAAGCTGTCGACCAGCCGGCCGGCGATGTAATCGAACAGCGGCGTGCCCTGGGCCGGCAGGACGTCATCGACGGGCACCGGCCGGGCGGCTTGGAAGTAGTCGCGGGCCGCGAACACCATCCCGCCGCACACGCCCTGACTGGCATTTCCCAGCCCGACATTGCCGGCCAGGCCGAGGTCGACCCGGATCGTCGGCGCCGGCGGGAACGAGTTCGTGAAGCGGAATCCGTTCACCCTCGGCGTGAACCCCGCCACCGCGCCGCTGCCTGCCATGGAGCACCCCCGATCGGGACGGACGTGGCTCACCCAATCTCACCAAACGCGAGTTGATCACCGACCAGCAAGGAGCGCGTGCTCGCCCGTGGGTGAGGTCAGACGTGCACGTCGATCACCAGGCGAGTTGGTGCGGACAGCCCGAACACCCGCTTGCACGCCTGGTGATGCAGGCCGAGTCCCCAACTCGTGTAGCCCTCGAAGTCGCCGATCCGGCGGGCCTCCCGCAGTTGCGGGAACGCGGGTCGCAAGTCGCTGGGTCCCGCGTACGTGCCCACACCACTCGCCGGGTGCAAAACGAGCTTGAGTCCGGCTGAGCCGAGCAGAGTCACCCTGCGGTTGCTGGGGTCCAGCCAGAACACGGCACTCGATTTCGGGGTCAGCGTGAAGTGCGGCACTCGCGGACTGCTGAACTGGACGACGAACCGGTCGAAGCCTATGCCGTGGCCGACGCGCACCGCGGTGATGTGACCGTAGGTAGTCGAGGACCCGCCGGACACCGTGCCGCAGGTGAATGCCGCAAGCCCGGCTGCGCGGCCGGCCGGTAAGGCAATGAAGGTTGTGGCCACCAGCAGCGACATTGCGGCAATCCGCACCGAGCGACGTAGGACCATGTGGAACATCTCGCACCTCCAAGCGCGCCACCGACGCGCCGGTGCGCCGGCGCCGCCAGTATGCGCTCGACGGGCGCCGCGGAACAGGTCGTGGCCCGCCGACCGGCGGCTGGCTGAGATTGGCCCACTGGACTGGTCCTTAATTGGCCACCGCGTTGTCACATCCCGGCCCTAGACTTCGTCAAATCTCAGAGTGAGTGGGGGCGTAGCGATGCGACGTTGGGCTGAGTTCGTTTTGCGGCACCGCAAGTTGGTGGTCGGATTCTGGGGCATTGTGTTGGTCGCCGGAATTGCCCTGGCGGGCAAGACCACCGAGCGGCTGACGGTCGACTTCTCGCTACCCGGCCAGCCGGGCACCGAGACGGCACTGAAGATCAAGCAGGCGTTCGGCAACGGCGGCGACACGAACCCCTATATCGTCACGGTCACGCTGCCGGCGGGTCAGACCGTCAGCGGCCACGAGGCCGACGTCGCGCGCGCGTTCACGTCGGTGACCGACACCGTGCCGAACGTGCGGGTGATCGACGAAGCCAACACCGGCGACAAGGCCTTCCGTACCAAGGACGACCGTACGGCTTACGCCCTGGCGTTCTACCGATTCAACCCGTCCCCGAGCGCGCAGTTGCTCACCGACCCGATCCGGGCCGCCGCTGAGAAGGCCAAGCCGCCGGGCGCCACGATCGGGGTCACCGGCGAGGACACGTTGGCGACCGGGGGCGACACCAGCAGCGGTCCCGGTGTTCTCGGTGAGACGTTGCTCGGCGCTGTCGGGGCGCTCGCCGTGCTCGCGTTCGTATTCGGTTCGTTCCTTGCGCTGCTGCCACTGCTCGTCGCCGCGGTGTCGATTCTGGCGACGTTCGAGATGCTGCTGCCGATCACCTACGTCACCGACGTGTCGTTCATCGTGCAGTTCCTGGTCGCCCTGGTCGGACTCGGGGTGGCCATCGACTACTCGCTCATTCTCGTTACCCGCTGGCGGGAGGAACGCGACCACGGCCGCGACAACCACGACGCCGTGGTCATTGCCATGGAGACCGCAGGCAAGGCCGTGGTCTTCAGCGGCGTCACGGTGGCGATCGGCCTGCTGGCCCTGATCGTGCTGCCCGTGCCGTTCATGCGCAGCATGGGCTACGGCGGGGCACTCATCCCGGTCGCCAGCGTGCTCACGACACTGAGCCTGACGCCGGCCATCCTCGGCGGCATCGGGCCCCGCGTCGACTGGCCCAAGCTGCGTCACGAGAACCGGGCGAGCCATGCCTGGAGCCGGTGGGCGACCATGATCGTCCGGCGCCGCTGGGTGGCTGCGATCACCGCCCTCGCCGCATTGGCGGCGCTGATCGGCGTGTTCTTCGGCATCAAGATCGGCTTGGCTTCCTCCGACTCATTGGCCAAGAGCGGCCCGGCGTACGAAGCGCTACAGACGCTCGAGAAGGGCGGGGTCTCGACCGGCACCCTGACTCCTATTGAAGTGTTGGTGAGTACTGATCAGGCCCGGACGGCCGCCGACGCACTGGCGAGGGTCGACGGGGTCACCGACGTGTTGGTGCCGACGGGACAGTCGAGCAACCGCAACGGCCAGTCGGTGCTGGTGATCATCCCCGACCAAGAGACGGTGAACTCGCAGAGCATCGCCGTCGTCAAACGGGTCAAGACCGCGGCCGAACACCTGCCCGGCGTCGTGGGTGTCACGGGAGTGGGCGCCGCGCAGATCGACTTCCTGCATGCGGTCTACGGCAACTTCCCGCTGATGCTCGCGATCATCACCCTGCTGACCTACCTGCTGCTGGTCCGTGCCTTCCGGTCGTTGCTGCTGCCGTTCAAGGCGGTGCTGCTCAACCTGATCTCGCTCGCCGCCACGCTGGGCGTCATGGTGCTGTTCTGGCAGAAGGGGTACGGCTCGAATGCGATATTCGGCATCGCGGGCACCGGCGCGATCACGTTCTGGATCCCGCTGATGGTCTTCGCGTTCCTGTTCGGGCTCTCGATGGACTACGAGGTGTTCATCCTGTCGCGCATCCGAGAGGAGTACGACGCCGGGCAGTCGACGGATTCCGCGGTGATCGAGGGGATCGGCCGCACCGGCCGTCTCGTGACGAGCGCTGCCCTGATCCTGTTCCTCGCGTTCGCCGCCCTCGCGTCCGGACCGGGCACCGACCTCAAGACGCTCGCCACCGGGCTGGGTATCGGCATCCTGCTGGACGCGACGATCGTGCGTTCCGTGCTCGTCCCGTCGCTCGTGTCACTCTTCGGCCAGTGGAACTGGTACCTGCCCAAGGGCCCAGCCCGCCTGCTGCGGGTGGAGCCGTCCTATCCACACCCCGAGCGCGACGATCGCGATGATCGCGAGCCCACCCCCGTCGGCTGACCTACCGCGATGGGCCGTGACGCCCACGGTCACCGCCTGTGACCGCTGTCCTGTGCCGGGACTGCGGGCGGGTGAAAAGAATTCTTGGCGGACCTGAATCCGTCCGCGCGCGCCACCCGAATATCTGATGCTGGGCCGTGCATCTGGGCCGGCCCGCCACGATCGCCGCGCTGGTGACGGTCGCGGACATCGACGATCGGGGAATCGCATGAACGACGCCACGCGAAGAGGCTTCCTGACGATGGCGGGAGCAGGCACTGCCGCCGGAGTCGCGGTCATCGTCGCACCGGGGGCCGCCGCAGCGCCGCCGAGTGAGGACATCACGGTGCCGCCGGGCACCGAGGGCGCCATGGCCGCCTACATCCACGACCTCACCAAGGGCGAGCTCGCGCTCATGGTCGAGGGACGCGAAGTCATCGTCACCGACAAGCAGCTCGTCGCACGCCTGGCCCGGGCCTTCGCCCGCGCCGCCCGCGACTGACCGACGACACCCGGCCTGTTTCTCGACCCCTCATTGCCCCAAGCTCTGCGAAAGGTCCGACCATGTCTTCACACCGTGAAGCGCCAGAGATCTCCAAGGATCCATCCGCCGACAACACCGACCTGTACGCGTTCGTCAGCCCGGACAACCCGGACACCGTCACGTTGATCGCAAACTTCATGCCGTTCGAGCTGCCCTACGGCGGACCGAACTTCAACGAGTTCGCCGACGACGTGCTCTACGAGATCAAGATCTCGAACCGGGGCGACGCCCGAGCCGACATCATCTATCAGTTCCGGTTCCAGACCTCGATCCGCAACCCGAACACGTTCCTCTACAACATCGGCCCGATCGCCTCGCCGACCGATCCGAACTGGAACCGGCCGCAGACCTACACACTCACCCGGCTGGTCCGCCGGGGTGGGCGCTACGTCCCGGACGGCCGGGTGCTGGGTCGCGGCCTGACCTGCCCGCCGGTCAACGTCGGCGTCCGCAGCACGCCGAACTACCCTGCGCTGGCGGCCCAGAGCTATCACAATCTCGGCGGCCACCGGAAGGTGTTCGCCGGCCAGCGGGCCGACGGCTTTCACGTCGACCTCGGCAGCATTTTCGACCTCGGTGACCTGCGCCCGTTCCAGGACGCCTACAACACCGGAATCCCGCCGGTCCTGCAGGGAATGCCCGGCGTCAACGGCCTGACCGGTCTCAACGTCCACACGATTGCGTTGCAGGTTCCGATCAGCGATCTGACGGTCGACGGCAGGAAGCAGACGAACGTCATGTCGCCGAAGTCCGTCATCGGCGTGTGGGCGTCTGCGAGCCGAAGCTCCGCGCGGATCCTGGACAAGCATCGCGGTGCGTATCGCAGCTTCGGTCACTACTCGCAGATCTCGCGCCTGGGCAACCCGCTGGTGAACGAGGTCCTCAACCCGATGGCTCAGAAGGATCGGTGGAACGCCCAGGATCCCCACGACGACAAGCAGTTTGCCAAGTATGTCCTGCACCCCGAACTGGCCAACCTCATCGCGAACGTGCTGTACCCGACTGCCTTTCCCAACCTGAAGGCGTACGTCAACGCGAACAAGCCGCGCAATGACCTCGCCGCCATCCTGCTCACCGGCATCCCGGCCGGCCCTATCCCGGGCTTCCAGAACTTCACTGGCCCGGTGCAGGCCGACATGCTCCGCCTCAACGTGGCGGTACCACCCACTGCGCCAGGTAAGGAGAATCCGATCGGGCTGGTAGCCGGCGACGCGGCGGGCTTCCCCAACGGCCGTCGCCCGATCGACGATGTCACCGCGATCGAACTCAAGGCGGTGGCCGGCGCGACCATCGGGCTCGTCGACCACACCTTTACCGCCGATGGCGCGGCCGGCGCGCTCAACGACGGCACCACGAACGACAACGTGCCCTACGGCCAGCCGTTCCTCCCGTCGTTCCCGTATCTGTCCAACCCCAATAGCGGCTTCACGTCCGCGCCCGGTGAGCCCGGCGGCGAGCTGTCCTAGACGATGTATCACGAGAACAGGAGGGGGCATCGATGAGCACCGTCGAGAATCCGCAGGCTGGCCGCGGCATGGTCGTGCTCGACATCGGCGGTGACGTCGGTGCCCTGGTGGTGCCGGCGCCCGCCACCCTGGCTGGCGTCGAGATCGAGATCTGTCCGTCCGGCGTTCGGCACGAGCGGCCCGACGAGGGCGGGGACTGGTGGCAGGGCGAGTGGCGCAGCCACTCGCGCCCGCCGCACACCGCCCATCCACACGATCACCCCCACCAGTCGGCGTGGCCACACGTCGCAGTCGTCGGTCGTCCGGTGGCCGGCGCGACGGCCTACTCGGCGGTTTTCCCAGGGCTTCGTTCCGGGCAGTACGACCTGTGGCTACGCCCGGACGAACCAACGGCAATCACCGTTGCGGTCGTCGGCGGGCAGGTCACGACGGCCCCGTGGCCCGCCACTTAAGCGTTAGAAGATCGTTTGGCGCACTAGCTTGGCATTCGCCGGATAAGCGTGCATGGTGGACGGAGGTCCGCGACCTGCCGGAACGCGGGGACGGTACCTAGGCTCGGTCGGACTTTGGACTGAGGTCCGACCGAGCCGCCCAAACTTTTCGCCGGGTGGAACGTCCTGCGCCCAGGGCACCGATAACCCCAAGGTGCAGGCAGATCGTCGGCCTACACCATCCGGTCTGCACCTGCACAGAACGCATTGGAACAGGTCAAAAGGGAAGCGCTTTCCTTTCCTCTGGACCGGTGGTCGGCGGGGGCAGCTCGCGAGGCCTCAGCCGACTTTGAGGACCGCGAACTGGTACGAGCCGGGTCCACCGTTGGCACCCGGCGTGTACGCCCAGCCCACGCTGAACGAGGACATAGCGGGATCGAGCAGCCACTTGCCGCCGTCCTGCTGGGCGATCTTGCTGATCGCTTGGGCGCCATCCTGAGTCGCGACCGGCTGCCAGGCGTAGTGGGGCTGGCACGTAGGCCCGTCGCCCTGGCCCAAGGCACATTGCTGGGCCTGGGCCGTCGCCGCGCCACTCACTGCCGGCAGGCCGTGGCTGGCCCGGAACGTGTTCAACGCGGCCACCGCCCCGCCGCTGTCGCCGGGCACCGCACACGGGGTCGCGGATGGGCACGGGTTGGCGGTGCTGGTCGGTTTGGGTGCCGCTGACGTGGACGTCGACGCCGACTTGGTGCGGCTCGCAGCCGTGCTCGACCGCGTTGGGGTGGCTGACTTCGTCGTCGGCGCGGCTGTCGTGCCCACATCGATCAGGCCGGTGTTGTGGTGCCCGGTAGAGGTCCCCACGAAGAAAACCATGATCGAGACGACCAGGGCCGCAGTCATGGCCAGGATGAGCAGGACCACGCTCGCGCGACGGCGTGGGTCGTCCCAGAGACGGCCTTCCTCGTACCCAAGCCGATCCCTCACCGCGCGCTCCTTCGAAAAACTCTCGGTGGCCGACGCGTTTCGCTACACGGTAATCCTGACTCACCCGCCGATGTGTCACCTACCCACCACTCGACGAGGTCTGGCGAGCGCACCTGAATCCGCGGCACGTGAGGTCATGTCCCTCGCCGTCGTGACCTTCGCTGCCGCGCCAGCATTGCTGACCCTGGCCCCCGGGCGCTGTGTTGGACAGGCACGTTCCGTCGAATGCCGACGCGGTAATGCGTTAGGTGTAGGCATCATCGCCCAAAAAGGCGATCTCCGGCTGGTAGGAGAAAGCACCGTCGATGCCAAAGCGCTATTGGCCAGTTGTGATTGGCATCGGCCAAGCGCCCGTCGCTATTGCCGCTAGCAGATTGGCCTCGTTACCAGGCACTCCCGGCGCCGCCACAAGCCCGGCCAAGCCGTTTGCCGAGCGTGCGCTCTAAATTCACCTCGAGGTCGGCTAGGCCCTCCGGCTGTCAACATG
>JAOPWD010000180.1 GCA_025965875.1 Pseudonocardiales bacterium | reverse complement strand
ACCGGCACCGTCGCGCCGTTGGTGAACGTGGTCGTGACCGTCACGCTCGAGCCGGGGACAGCTACCGCCGGAGCCGAAACCGTGGTGATCTCCGGACCGCTCGTGCGGGTCACGGCGAACGTCCCGGACAGCGGTAGGGACCGTGACGAATCACCGACGTGCAGGGTGTACGCGCCCGCGCCCAGGGTCCAGCCGTGCGCTGCGCTGTTCCAGTACGACGCGTCGTGCGAGCTGATCGTGAACTCCACGCTCTTGGACTGGCCCGGCTGCAGGAACACCTTCTGGAATCCCTTGAGCTGGCTCGGCGGCTCGCCGGTCGAGGCCGGGTCGCCGAGGTACAGCTGGGCAACCTCGGCGCCCGCGCGCGTACCGGTATTCGTGACCTGTGCCGTGACCTGCTCGCGCCCGTTCTGCGACAGCGTCGGTGCGGACACGTGCAGGCCGCTGAACTTGAACGACGTGTAGGACAGCCCGTAGCCGAACGGGAAGAGTGGCGTCAGTTGCTTGGCGTCGTACCAGCGGTATCCGACGTCGAGGCCCTCGGAGTACTGCACCTGCCCGTTCACGCCCGTCCACTGCGCCGGCGTCGAGGCAGGCACCTGGCTGAGCGAGGTCGGGAACGTCACCGGCAGCTTGCCGGACGGGTTGACATCGCCGTAGAGCAGCGCGGCGATGGCGTTACCGGACTGCTGGCCCGGGTACCACGCCTCGAACACGCCGGCGACCTTGTCCAGCCACGGCATCGTCACGGCCGACCCCGTGTTCAGCACCACGATCGTGTTCGGATTGGCCGCCGCCACCGCGTCGATCAGCTGGTTCTGGTTACCCGGCAGGTCGATGTTGGCCAGGTCGCTGCCCTCGGACTCGAAGTCGTTGGCGTAGACGATCGCGACGTCGGACTTCGCCGCGAGTGTGGCCGCCTGGCTGATCAGGTCGTTGTTCGGCTGCAGCCAGCCGAGGTTCACCATGGCACCGCCGCCGCCCTGGTAGTAGTCGACCTCGACCTGTACCGGCGTGCCCGCGGTGAGTGACACCTGCGCGGTCTCGGTGTTGGGCGCCTGGTCGCGCCAGTTGTCGATCACCTGAGTCCCGTTGATCAACAGTCGGCTGCCGTCGTCGCTGGTCAGCCCGAACGTATAGGTGCCCGTGGTCGGCGGGGTCAGCGTGCCCGTCCACTTCGTCGAGAAGTTCGTGCCGGGAACGCCGGGTGCCGGCGAAGCGCCGTTCCAGGTGTAGTTCACCTGCGGGTCGGTCTGTGTCGCGGTGGGCGTGCCGGACAGTGTGGTGTTCGAGTAGTACTGGCCCTGCAGTCCGTGCCCGGTACCTGACGGCGGGGTGAGGAAGCTGCTGTCGATGGTCGGGTAGCCGTTGCTGCCCAGGTTGCCCTGCGCGTAGGTCACCGTCGTGCCCGAGCCGGCGCGAGCCTTGATGCCGTCGTAGGGCGTCACCGTTCCGGTGCCGTCGACGACCGCGCTGCCGCCGCCGTGGCTCATCGTGTCGGGACCTGCGCCGTCACCGATCACCGCAATCGAGTGCGTGCTGCTGCCGTTGAGCGGGAGCGCGTTGTTGCTGTTCTTGAGCAGGACGGCGCCGTTCTCGGCAGCCGTGGCGGCGGTGGCCACGTGTGCCGGGGTCGACGCGACCGCATTGGGGGTGTCCGGTGACGGGTGGTCGAACAGGCCGAAGCGGAACTCCTCGCGCATGATCCGGGTGACCATGTCGTCGACGCGGCTCTGCGCCACCTGACCGCTCTGCACGGCCTGCTTGAGTGCCGTGCCGAAGTACGTGCCGTCGGGCATCTCCATGTCCATGCCCGCGTTGGCCGACGCGGCCGTGCTGTGTGTGCCGCCCCAGTCGGATGTGATGAAGCCGTCGAAGCCGAACTGAGTCTTCAGGATGTTGTCGAGGTAGGCGTTCTCGCAGGCGTAGCTGCCGTTCACCGATGAGTACGAGCACATCGCCGACGACGGGTGCGACTGATCGACGATTGTGCCGAAGGCTGCCGTGTAGATCTCCTGCACCGTCCGGTCGTCGACGACGGCGTTGTCGGCGGTCGTGTTGCGGTTGGTCTCCTGGTTGTAGACGGCGAAGTGCTTGACCTGCGCCATCACGCCCTGCGACTGGATGCCGTTGATGTCGGCGGCACCGATCTGGCCCGTGAGGTAAGGGTCCTCGCTGTAGGACTCGAACGCGCGCCCCCACCGAGGGTCACGCACGATGTTGATCGTCGGGCCGAGGTCCACATCGACACCCTTCGTCTTGTCCTCGGCGCCGATCACCTGTCCATAGGACTGAGCGATCGAGGTGTCGAACGTCGCCGCGACGTTCGCCGCCGACGGCAACTGCGTCGTGTCGCTCATCCGCACGCCGACCGGGCCGTCCTGGAGCTTCAGCGCCGGGATGCACAGGCGCGCGTCGCCCGGGATGTAGCCGGTGTAGGCCGAGCCGGCGGCTCCGTGGACCATGGTGATCTTCTCGTCGAGTGTCATCTGCCCGAGCACCTGCGCGACTCGGGTGTTCGTCGGCTTGGTCGAGCCGACCCACGGGCAGGCGGTCGAAGCGGTCGAGGCAGGCGTGGCAGCTCGTGCCGGCTGCCCGCGCGAGGGCACGACAGCAGGCACAGCGATCAGGCACGCAGTTGCCGCCACGCCCGCGACGACCAGGGAGCGGCGCGATCGGCGGCGGGAGATCTTCGACGGGGTCATCTTCGACATGTCCGGGGGCTCCTTAACCGGCATCCGGGGTGGTTTGGATGCATGCGGCAAATCGGACCATATGCTGTGAAATTATTCGCCGTCAAGAGGTAGAAGTCTGTGAGAATTCCGCCGTTGAACGGTAAAAATTGCGGCAAAATCGGCTACCGTCCCTCCATGACCGAGGAGCTGGCAGCACGACGCCGCCGTACCCGCGACCCGGTGCTCTCTGCGATCAGTGAGCTGGGATCGGCCACCCGCTCCGACCTCAGTCGCGTCACCGGCCTGTCGCGCAGCGCCGTCGGCGAGTGCGTCGCCGGGTTGCTCACCGACGGCCTGCTCATCGAGACGATCAAGGACGGGCCGAGCGGTGGACGCGGCCGGCCGGCGACCGTGCTCAGCATGCGCAGCGCTCGCGGCGTCGTGCTCGGCATCGACCTCGGCCACGCACACATCACCGCAGCCAGCGCGACGAGTGTGGGCGAGGTGCTCGCCGAGTGTTCCGGACAGCTGGACGTCGACCACTGTCCCGAGCGCGCGCTCGACCTCGCTGCCAGCCTGGCCAAGCGCGCTTTGCGCCGCAGCGGTCACCGCCTCGACGAGGTGTTGGGCGTCGCGGCGGGCATCCCCGGGCCGCTGGACATTCGCGCCCACGTGGTGAGCGCGCCGACCATCCTCTCCGACTGGATCGACATCGATCCGGCCGCGGAGTTGGAGCGGCGCCTGAGCCGACCGGTGTTCGTCGCCAACGACGCGGACATGGGAGCGCAGGGTGAGCGCGCCTTCGGTGCGGCCCGTGGCTTCGATGACTTCCTCTACATCAAGGCTTCGCACGGCATCGGCGCTGGCATTGTGCTCGCCGGTCGGACCTACCGGGGCTCGACCGGGATCGCGGGGGAGATCGGGCACACCCATATCCCCGGCGCGTCGAACTGGTGCCGGTGCGGCAGCCAGGGCTGCCTCGAGACAGTGGTGTCGATAAGCCGTGTCAGTCAGCAGCTCGCGCATGTGTTGTCGATCAGCGGATCGGTCGTGGACGCGAATCTGCTGCCGCCGCTGGCTGAACTGGCGCTCAATTCGTCGGCGGCGCGCGTGCTCGCCGACGCCGGCCGCACGATCGGGCGGGTAGTCGCCGACCTGGTGAACTGCCTCAATCCCGCGGCGATCGTGCTCGGCGGCGAGCTGGGTGCGGCGGGCAGGCCCTTCGTCGTCGGGGTGCGCGAGTCCATCGATCGCTACGCGCAGCCGGCGAGCGCGAAAGCGGCGCAGGTTGTCGCGGGTCAGCTGGGTGCGCGCGCGGAACTGCTTGGCACGATTTCCACGGCGCTTCGGGTATCGACGTCCTGACGGGTAGCCAGCAGGATCCGCAGCGCTTCGGGCAGCCCGTCGGCGCGCGGGCTCGACGACCGATCGGCATCCTGACGCAGCGCGAACAACGCCGCCAGCTGCGCCTGGGCGTTCCCGGGCTGCGGCCGTAGCGGTGTGTCACGGTGGTGACCCCTTCTCGATCAGTTGCAGGTGACCTGGGCGGCGGCCCAGTCGGCGTGGTCGGAGTTGTTGCCGTTACCCGCGTCGGTGACCACGAGCCGGACGAACTTGGCTCCGGACAAGTTGGCCGTGATGTGCTTCGCGGTGTCGGCACCGGTCACGGTGCCGCTGTCGGCGACCTTGCTGCCGTCGGCCCACACCTGGAAGTCCACGGACCCGTTCGTGCCCACCTCGTCGTCGACCCCGACGTCACTGCTGAACGACGTGCACTGCGTGCCGACGTAGACGTCCACCTCGCTCGGCGCATGCGC
>JAOPWD010000412.1 GCA_025965875.1 Pseudonocardiales bacterium | reverse complement strand
TGATAGGTCATAGGTCCTGAGTCGACGAACGTAGTTCGCGTGCCTGCGTGCACCGTCCACGTGCGCCGAGCGAGGCCGATCCGGCCCGCCACCCTGCCAGGGAACCGACCGAGGGTGAGCGGGCCCGCAAGCGCACGCAATAAGGTCGGTCGGACACGAAAAGGAGCACCGAAGCATGCCGCTGGAGCGACAGACTCTGATCTTCGACGCCGATGACACGTTGTGGGAGAACAACGTTCTCTTCGAGCGGGTTATCGACGACTTTCTCGACTGGCTGGCCCATCCGACACTCGACCGAGCGCAGATCCGCACTATCTTCGACGAGATCGAGGCAGCGAACACCGTGGCGCACGGGTACGGGAGCCGGATCTTCCTGCGCTCACTGCGCGACTGCTTCGGGCGACTGAGCGAGCGACCGACCACTGATGCCGAGGCCCGGGCGATCGAGGACCTGGCTGTCGCGTTGATCGAGAATCGCATCGAGCTCATTCCGGGCGTGGCGGCGACGCTGGACGAACTGGGCACTCGGCACGACCTCTTGCTCATGACCAAGGGCGACTTCGACGAGCAGCAGCGCAAGATCGACGCCTCGAACCTGGCGGCCCACTTCCGAGCCACGCACATCGTGGCGGAGAAGGACACCGAGGCATACCGGCGAGTAGTGACCGAGCACATGTTGTCGCCGGCGTCGACGTGGATGATCGGCAACTCGCCGAAGTCCGACATCCTGCCGGCGCGCCGGGCCGGGCTCAACGCGGTCTTCATCCCGAACGAGAACACCTGGGTGCTGGAGCGTGATGTGCTTGATCCGGCCGACGTGGGCGTACTACGGCTGACGGCATTCCCTGAGCTCGTCCACTACTTCTGAGCGCGAGACGCGGTCACGAGTGCCGAGACACGTGGGCGGGCGGCAGGAGATCCGAACGCTCGGCGTTCGCAACGTGCTGCGCACCGACGCTGCGCCCGAGCCAATGCACTCGCAGCCGGCCGAGACCCTCGCGCTGTTCACGGCGTGGTGGCGGGAACCAGTTCGTCAGGTTCCTTGCGCGGCAGAGCGGGAAAGCCGTGCCGGCGGCGCAGCAGCATCCAGATCGGCGGCGCAACGACCAGCAGTCCCCCGAGCACCACGAGGGTCGCAGTGGTACTCACACCGAGCAGTTTGAGCGCGGAGGCCAACAACACGAAGGCAAGTGCCCGCCGGATAAGCGCACCCGGCAACCGCGAGGAGAGCTGCGCACCGATGTAGGCGCCCGGGATGGCCCCGACCAGCAGCGAGAGCGTCAGATCCATCTTGAAATCGCCGAACAGGACGTGTCCGAAGGCGGCCGACGCGACGAGCGGGACAGCCTGGACGAGGTCGGTGCCGACGAGTTCGCTGGCCCGAAGCGTCGGGTACAGCGCCATAAGCGCGATGATGATCAGCGATCCGGAGCCCACCGAGGTCATCCCGACGACCAGGCCGCCGATCGCCCCGACGATCATCGTCGGTACCGGACGGACCTGCACGCGCGGGCGTCCGGTGGGGTCGGCGGTGCGTCGGCCGTCGCGGCTGCGGGCCCGCTCGGCCAGCCGCAGGTAGGCCCGGACGAACAACCCGGCCGCGGCGATGATGAGCGCGACTCCGAGTGCCCGCTGGATCAACTCCTCGACGTGGGCCCCGTGCCCGAGCGCCCGGGCCACGAGGACACCGAGGAAGGCCGTGGGTACCGAACCGATGCAGAGCCACTTGACGAGGTCAAGTCGCACGGTGCCGTTGCGCAGATGCACGAACGAGCCGACCGGCTTCATCACCGCGCTGGCGACGAGATCGCTGGACACCGCCGTCAACGGCGGCACACCGAAGAACAGCACGAGCATCGGCGTCATCAGCGCGCCGCCGCCCATCCCCGTCAGACCGACAACGATGCCGATGCCCAATGCGGCCGCCGCCAGCGTCCAGTCCATTGCGTCATTCCTCTGGGCTCGGCGGCGTCCGACGAACTATTCGAGTAAGTCTACAAACATGCAGGCATGGCAAGGGCGGCCGGTCATGAGGGGACGACCCGACCCGGCTGGCCATGTTCAAGGACTACGTGCGAAAACATCGCTGACCGGCTTCATCAGCCCTCGGCGGGTGCCGCGTCCAGTCGAGCGGCGACCCAGGACAGCGCCAGCACGTAGCCCTCCACGCCGAGCCCCACGATCACGCCGTCGGCCTGGGCGGACACGTAGCTGTGGTGCCGGAAGTCCTCGCGCTTGTGGACGTTGCTGATGTGCACCTCGACCAGCGGCGCGGTGAGCATCGCGCAGGCATCACCCAGCGCTACCGACGTGTGCGTGAGCGCGCCGGCGTTCAACACGACGGGTACCGATTCGTCGGCGGCCGAGTGCAGCCACTCGAGCAACTCCCCCTCATGCTCGGTCTGGCGCACCTCGACGTCCAGACTCAGCTCCGACCCGCCGCCCACGCACAGCGCCTCGAGCTCGGCGTACGTGGTCGGCCCGTAGACGTCGGGCTCGCGCACTCCTAGCCGGCCCAGGTTCGGGCCGTTCAGGACGAGTACCCGTCTGCTCATGCCGACACCCCGCAACAATCACGATGGCCCGCATGCAGATGAGCAGCGTGCTTCCGGTTCCTCATGTGGAAACCTCCGAGTAAGCGGCGGCCAGCACCGCGGGGTCAGGGTCGTCGACGGCGACGGGTCGGGCCAGCCCGTCCAGCAGGATGAAGCGAATGCGGTTGCCCCGAGCCTTCTTGTCGACCCGCATCGTCTCGAGCAGCCCGGCGAACGCGTCCGGACGGTACCGGGTGGGCAGCCCCACGGATTCGAGCACGCTGCGGTGCCGCTCTGCGGTGGCCCCGTCGAGGCGCCCGAGCAGCCGGGCCAGCGCGGCGGCGTACACCAGCCCGACCGACACCGCGGCGCCGTGGCGCCAGGTGTAGCGCTCGGCCTGCTCGATGGCATGCCCGAGCGTGTGCCCGTAGTTGAGGATCTCGCGCACACCCTGCTCGGTCAGGTCCGACCCGACGACGTCGGCCTTGATCCGCACCGAGCGCTCGATGAGCTCCCGCTCGACGGCGTTGCCGGCCGTGACCGCGGCGCCGGGATCCGCCTCGATCAGGTCCAGGATCGCCGGGTCCGCGATGAAGCCGCATTTGACCACCTCGGCCAGCCCGGCCCGGTAGTCGTCGGAGGGCAGCGTCGCGAGCATGTCCAGGTCGCAGAGGACACCGGCCGGCGGATGGAACGCCCCGACCAGGTTCTTGCCGCGGTCGGTGTTGATCCCCGTCTTGCCGCCGATCGCGGCATCGACCATGCCGGCGAGCGTCGTCGGCATCTGCACGACGCGCACACCACGCAGCCAGGCAGCCGCCACCCAGCCGGCCAGATCGGTCGTCGCCCCGCCGCCCAGGCCGACGACAGCATCGGACCTGGTGAAGCCGAGTCGGCCCAAGGCTTCCCAGCACGAGCCGGCGACCGGCAGCGTCTTGGCGGCCTCGCCATCGGGGACGTCTATCAGGTGCACCTGCACGCCCTGCCCGGTCAGTGTGTCGCGCACCGACTCGGCGGCGGCCGTCAGCGTAGGCGGGTGGATGATCGCGGCCCGGGTGGCTGCACCGAGCAGCGCCGGCAGCTCAGCCAGCAGCCCCCGGCCGACGAGCACGTCGTACGGCGCGGCACCGGCTACCGGGATGCGGGTGGTCACGGGTGCGCTCACGCCCGCGCCGCCCGCTCGTGCAGGCGCGCGGCGACGGTGGCGGCTACCTTGCCGGGGGTTCGCCGGTCGGTGTCGACCACCAGGGTGGCCACCTCGCGGTAGAGCGGCTCACGCTGCTCGGCCAGCGCCGCCAGCCGGCCCGGTGGATCGTCGGCGAGCAGCGGCCGGGTTCGGCCGTCCCCCACCCGTCTGATCAGGGTCGCGACGGGCGCCTGCAGCAGGACGACAGGAACCCCCGATGCGAGCAGCGCGTCCCGCGTCGCTTGCTCGGTGAGGGCACCGCCGCCGAGGGCCAGCACACCGTCGAAGCTCGACAGTGCTGAGGACACCGTCGCAGCCTCGATCCGACGGAACTCGGCCTCGCCCGACTCGGCAAAGATGTCGCGCACGCCGCGCCCGGTCTGCTTCTCGATCAGCTCGTCGGAGTCCGCGAACTGCACGACCAGGATCTTGGCCAGCCGTCGGCCGGTCGTGCTCTTGCCGGACCCCGGGAGCCCGACCAGGACGACCTTCGGGGTCATGACGGCGGTGCGGGCGTCAAGCCCCGCTCGTCCAGGCGGCGCAGGTAGGACTGCGCATTGCGGCGGGTCTCGGCCACCGCGTCCCCGCCGAACTTCTCGATGACCGCGTCGGCGAGCACGAGCGCCACCATTGCCTCGGCGACGACGCCCGCAGCGGGGACCGCGCACACGTCCGAGCGTTGGTTGATGGCCACCGCGGCCTGTCCGGTGGCGGTATCGACGGTCTGCAGGGCGCGGGGCACGGTGGAGATGGGTTTCATGGCCGCGCGCACCCGCAGCACCTCGCCGGTGGTCATCCCACCCTCGGTGCCGCCGGAGCGGCCGGACACGCGCCGGATGGCGCCGGTGTCGTCACGCACGATCTCGTCGTGGGCTTGTGAGCCGCGGATCCGGGCCAGTTCGAAGCCGTCGCCGACCTCGACCCCCTTGATGGCCTGGATGCCCATCAGCGCCGCCGCCAGCCGCGCGTCGAGGCGTCGGTCGCCCTGGGCGAAGCTGCCCAGGCCCGGTGGCAGCCCGTAGGCCAGCACCTCGACCACGCCGCCGAGCGTGTCGCCGGCCTTCTTGGTCTCGTCGATCTCGGAGACCATCGCTGCACTGGTGGCCGCATCGAGGCACCGGACCTCGGAGGCGTCGACCTTCTCCTCGTCGCCCGGCTCGGGCACGACACCGGCCGGCGCCGACACGGACCCGATCGCGACGACGTGGCTGACGATGTCGACGCCCACCGACTGGCGCAGGAACGCTTTGGCCACGGCGCCGAGCGCCACCCGGGCGGCCGTCTCGCGGGCGCTCGCGCGCTCCAGAACCGGCCGGGCGTCGTCCAGGTCGTACTTCTGCATCCCGGCCAGGTCGGCGTGGCCGGGGCGGGGCCGGGTCAGCGGCTCGTTGCGGGCCTGGGCGGCCAGTACGTCCGGGTCGACCGGGTCGGCGGACATGACGGTCTCCCATTTGGGCCACTCGGAGTTGCCCACCCGCACGGCGATGGGTCCGCCCATGCTCACGCCGTGCCGTACCCCGCCGGTGAGCTCGACCTCGTCCTGCTCGAACTTCATCCGCGCGCCACGCCCGTAGCCCAGGCGGCGCCGGCCGAGGTCACGGGCCAGGTCGGACGTCGTCACTTCGACGCCGGCCGGCAGGCCGTCGAGCACGGCGACGAGGGCAGGTCCGTGGGACTCGCCTGCAGTGATCCAACGCAACACGCGGCCAGTCTCTCAGAAGACCGTTGCCTTACTGGCCGAGCAGCCAGCCATCCGGCGCTGCGAGCTCGGCCGCGGCGGGCGGCCCCCAGGAGCCCGGCGCGTAGGGCAGCGGTTCGGGCTTGGCCGAAAGCAGCGGCTCCGCTGCCGTCCACACTGCGGCCAGGCCGTCCGGCCGGGTGAACAGGGATCGATCACCGACCAGGACGTCGTGGATGAGGCGCGCGTACGGCGATAGCGGGTCGGCGTTCGGCAGCGTCGAGAGCGGGATAGTGGCCACGGCGACGTCGAAACTGAGTTCGGCCCCT
This sequence comes from Pseudonocardiales bacterium, assembly GCA_025965875.1. Taxonomy (GTDB): domain Bacteria; phylum Actinomycetota; class Actinomycetes; order Mycobacteriales; family Jatrophihabitantaceae; genus QHCC01. The sequence continues at coordinate 12,150 of JAOPWD010000412.1, read as the reverse complement.
GGTTTTTTTGCCACGAGGCGCAATTCGATCTGGCCGCTGCCGGACAAGGTGAAGGTGACGACATTGCCGTCCTTGGGCACCCCCGCGAGGGCACCGTCGGGCTCGCGCAGGATGAGGCTGACGCTCTGCTGGCCGCGGGCCAGCCGCTTGCCCGTCCGCATCAGGAACGGAACTCCGCGCCACCGGTCGTTGTCGATCCACATCCGCGCCGCAACGTAGGTGTCCATCCGCGAGTCGGAGGCGACGCCCTTGACATCGCGGTAGCCGTTGAACTGGCCGAGCACCACGTCACCCGGGTCGATCGGGCGGAAGCTGGCGATGACCTCCTCGCGGGCGGCCTGGAGATGCTCGGCCGACAGGCTCGGCGGCGGTTCCATCGCCACCTCGGCCGCCACCTGGAACAGATGCGTGACCAGCATGTCGAGGACCGCGCCGGTCTGGTCGTAGAAGACGGACCGGTCGGTGATACCGAGCTTCTCGGGCACGTCGATCTGCACCGCTCGAACGTGCTCGCGGCTCCACATGGCGTCGAACAGGCCGTTCGCGAAGCGGAGCACATGCAAGTCCTGGGTGGCTTCCTTGCCGAGGAAGTGGTCGATCCGGTACACCTGCGACTCGTCGAGTACGCCGTGCACGACCTTGTCGAGTGCTCGGAAGCTGTCCGGCGACGTGCCGAAGGGCTTTTCGTAGACCACCCGCGAGCCCTTGGCCAGGTCGTGCTGGCCGAGTGCCTTCGTCAGTTCGGTGAACGCGGCGGGCGGCACGGCGAAGTAGTGCACGAGTTGCGCGTCGGCGCCGACTGCTTGCTTCGCCTCGGCGACCACGTCCAGCAGGCTGCCCGGGTCACTCGTCTCGAAACCGCCGCCCGCGAAGCGCAGCCGCGCGGCGAACTCGGCCCATGGACCCTCATCGGGGCGCGGGCCGAACTGGGTCAGCACGTCATGCACGTGAGCGCGGAAGTCCTCATGCGCGATATCCCCGCGGCCGTTGCCCACAATCAGCCACTTCTTCGGCAACAGGCCGTGCTGAGCCAGTTCGTAGAAGGCGGGCAACACCATCCGCTTGGCCAGGTCGCCGGTGGCGCCGAACAGCACGAAGATTGTCGGCCCGGGCTCCCCGCCGCTCGCAACGTGCCCCGAACGCGCCATGCCATCTACCTTAGGACGGGCGCAACCGCTGTCGTCGAGGTGTCTGTCCGGCGATCACGACGAGCCGAAGGACGGCACGATGTTGAACGCCAGCACGACGAGCGCGCCGACGATCAGCATCGGGCCGAAGGCGAGAGCGGTCTTCAGCGATGCGCGGCGGGTCGTGAGCAGGACGATCGCGACCACGGAACCGAGCAGGAAGCCGGCGAAGATGCCGTAGTAGACGTGGGCCCAGCCGAACCAGCCGAGGTAGCCGCCGAGGATGGCACCCAGCTTCACGTCGCCGAAGCCGAAGGAACGCGGTGAGATGAACAGGAGCAGGTAGAGCACGGCGAACACCGCGGCGGCCCCCTCGCCCGCGCGCAGCAGGGCGGGCCAGTCGTGCCGGATGAGTGCGGCCAGCACCAGCAGCACCAGCCCGGCCGCAGCCGCCGGACGGACCAGGCGGTCGGGCAGGCGGTGGTGCTCGAAGTCGATGAGCACGAGCGGTGTGGTCGCGAGCGCCAATGCCACCAGGGCGGGCAGTAGGGCGCTCCAGCCCGCCGCCGCGCCCGCCAGACCGCCGAGGACCCCACCGGTCAGCGCGGTGCAGGCCAGCCGGCGCCGGCCGGCCGCTCGGCCACGCCGCCAATTCGGTTCGTCGCGATCGGGGACGCTGCGCGTAAGCCGGGCCAGGTAGGGCGACGCGGCAACACACACGGCCGCTCCCACTGCCGCGCCGATCGCTTCAGAGGACACGGGGGCAGAGCCTACGGGCGCGCAGGGGGCACTAGGTTCAACGTCGTGTTCGACGCGATCGTGCTCGCCGGCGGTGCCGCTGCTCGTCTGGGCGGCGCCGACAAGCCGGCGCTCGACGTCGGCGGATCGGCACTGCTTGACCACGTCCTGGCCGCCGTCGCGGATGCCGACCGGATCGTGGTGGTCGGTCCGGGCCGCCCGGCCGTGGTGCCCGTGATCTGGTGCCGCGAGGAGCCGCCCGGCGGCGGCCCGGTCGCCGCCCTGGCCGCGGGCCTGCCGCACGTGGAGGCCGACGTCGTGCTGACCCTGGCCGCCGACCTGCCCTGGATCGGACCCGCCGTGCCGGTGCTCCTCGCTGCGCTGACCGGGTCCACGGCCGACTGCGCTGCCCTCGTCGATGGCGCCGGCCGGGTGAACTACCTCTCCGCGGCCTGGCGGCGCGCGTCGCTGGTGCGCGCGCTCACGGTGCTCGGCGAGCCGACCGGCGCCCCGATGCGCGGCCTGGTCTCGACGGCCACCCTGCTCGAGGTGCCCGACGAAGGCAGTTGGGGCCTGGACTGCGATACCTGGGACGACATCGACGGCGCCCGTCGCCGGTTGCACCGAGAAGGGACCGCGCGATGACCAACCCGCTCACCTCATGGCTGGCCGAGCTGGCCGCCGAACTCGGCGTCGACTCCACGCTGGTCGACCGCGACCTGCTGCTCGACGTCGCCCGCGACGCGGCACACGGCGTCGCCCGGCCGGCCGCTCCGCTGACGACGTTCCTGGTCGGTCTGGCCGCGGGGCTCAACGGCGGCAGCGTCGAGGCCATCGAGGAGGCCGCAAGCACCGCGCAACGTCTGGCCACGGCGCGCACCCCGCAGCCGGGCTGACCCGTCGTTCAGAGCGCCGTTGAGACCTCGGTGGCGACGCGCTCACCGGAGCGCACGGCCCCGTCCATGTAGCCCTGCCAGTAGTCCGAGGTCTCGGTGCCGGCCCAGTGGATGCGCCCGACCGGCTCGCGCAGCGCGTGGCCGTAGGCAAGCAGGGCGCCTGGCCCGAACAGTGCGGTGGGGCCGCCCCGGCTCCACTCCTCGACCGTCCAGTCCAGGTCGAAGTAGTCGATGGGTGACAGGAACCGGTTGTCGCCGAAGATCGCCGCGTACTGCTGCAGCACTGCCGCTCGGCGCTGCGCCGCCGGCAGCGGGCCCAGGGCGACGTTCTGGGCGCCGCCGACGAAGCCGGCCAACACGCCCTTCGAGCCGTCCTGCGGAGAGTTGTCGAACGCGTAGCCGACCGGTCCGCTGGTGGTCAGGAACTGTCCCGTCAATCCCTGCGACCGCCAGAACGGCGTGGGGTACACAGCCTCGGCCTTCATCAGCGCACCCATCGGCATGCGCTGGGTGAGCATGTCGCGGGCGGCGGGCAGCAGCGGCGCGTAGGTGATGCGGGACGCCAGCGGGGGCGCGAGGGCGACGACCACCCGCTTGGCCAGCACCGTCAGTTGGTCAGAAGTCACGGTCACACCCGTCGCCGTCTGGGTGATCCGGCGGACCGGAGTGCTCAGATGCACGCGCGAGCCTAGAGCGGCCGCCACCCGCAGCGGCACCTGCTGCGACCCACCCACGAACCGGCTCTGCTGCGCGCCGTTGCGCACGTTGAACAGCCGCTCGAGCGTGCCCGGGGTCGAGGCGTTCCCGGCCGCGGCGACGTAGGCCAGCGTGTAGAGGAACGAGACGTCACGTGGCTCCGCACCGAACAAGGCCTGGGTGAAGGCGGCCAGCAGCGTGACGATGCCGTCGCCGTTGACTGAGTTCGCGCGAACCCACGTCTCGAGCGTCATGCTGTCGTACTGCGCTGCGTTGGGCGTCGTCCACGGCGCGGCGACGGGCACCTCGGTGGCCATCAGGTCGATCTGCTGGCTGAGCTTGAGGATGTCGACGATCAGCAGCGGGTCCGGCGGCGCCGTTCCGAGCACCCCCGTGTCGCTGTATTGCAGCGTGATCAGCCCGTTCTTGTAAATGTTGTTTCCGGTGTCGTAGGCGTCGAAGATCCCGACACCGACCGCCTGCCCCAGCGCGACGACGCGGTCCTGCGTCGGCCCTACGAACTCACCGCCCGCCTCGGCGACCTGCCCGGCGCCGATCGAATGGTTCAGCACCCGGCCACCGACGCGGTTGCGTGCCTCGAGCACGATGACCGAGTGGCCGGCCGCGACCAGGCGACGCGCCGCGGTGAGCCCGGCCAGCCCGGCGCCGACGATCGCCACGTCTGCCGTCGCGGCCGCGGCAGTGGCCGCGCCCGCCGCGAACGGGCCGGCGGCTACCGCGGCGGCGGCACCGGCCGATCCGGCCAGGAATACCCGGCGTGACGGGTGGCCTCGTTCGGACATCGGCGACTCCCTGCGTTCGGTGGCCGCCTGAGTCTGTCGAAGCGGGGTCACCGGCGCATCTCGAGAATGCCGTCAGCCGATCAGTCGCTCCCCCGCGTAGACATTGAGCCGCCCGCCGCGCACCATCCCGGCCAGGAGCAGGTCGTACTCGCGGGCCAGGTCGACGGCCAGACTCGACGGTGCTGACACGGCGACGATGCCCGCGACGCCTGCCGCGACCGCCTTCTGCACGATCTCGAACGACACTCGTCCGCTGACGACGAGCAGGTGGCCGGTGCCTGGCAACCGGCCGTCCAGCAGCGCCCAGCCGGTGACCTTGTCCACTGCGTTGTGCCGGCCCACATCCTCACGCACGACTAGGAGCGCACCGTCCGCGGTGGCCAGCGCGGCCGCGTGCACGCCACCGGTCCGGTCGAACGCGGGCTGCCGGGCGCGCATTGCGTCGGGCAGCGCCGTCAACACGGCACCGGCAACAGTCCAGCCCTCGTCGTGGGGTGGCCGCTCGCGCAGCAGCGTGAGGTCCAGGACATCCGCGCTGCAGACGCCGCACGCCGCCGACGTGACGAACGCGCGGGGCCGCGGCGGGCGGACGCCGTCGCGCAGCGTGATGTGCACCCGGTCGGTGTCGTCCTCACGGCAGGCGCGCAACGTCACGATGTCCTCGGCCCGACCCACGCCGGACTCGACGACCAGCCACCCCGCGGCGAGTTCGATGTCATGCCCGGGCGTACGCATCAGGGTGGCAATCGCCTCGCCGTCACGCCCGAGAACCAGGGGCGCCTCGACCACCAGGTCATCCGGTGTGACAGCGGGTTCGCCGCCCATCGGCATGCGGACAATCGCTCGCCGGGTCGTCATCACGGCCATCGCAGTTCCTGACCTCTCCATGGTCTCGGGCCCTGATGTCGAGGGTATGCCCGAGGATGTGACGCCGCCCGAAGATCCCAAAGTGAGCCGAGACGCTCGGGCACCGGCATCCCTGGTATCGCCCACTCGCTGCCATACGCCCTGACCGAGCTGGCTCCCAAGCGCAGCCTGCAGACCCTGCTGAAGATGAACCACGTCGATGCCTTCGACTGTCCCAGCTGCGCATGGCCGGACCCCGATCGGCGCAGGGGCGGCCGGCGAGTGGTCTTCGAAGTCGATCGTCATCCGCCTCGCACCCGCCCCGCATCGCCCCGACCGACCTCGTTGAACAGCGCGGTGCGCATCGCCTCGACGGGGGCAACCCGCCCGGTCATCAGCTCGACCTGGGCTGCCGCCTGGTGCAGCAGCATCTGCGCGCCGCTGATCACGACTCCTCCGGCCGCCTCGACCGCGGCAGCGATCGCGGTCGGCCACGGGGCGTACACGACATCGAGCAGGGTCTGCCCGGACGTCCAAGCGCGCGCCGCCAGCGGGTCGGCCGCACCGGGGGGCAGCGTCGACACCACGAGATCGGCGTCCAGTTGCGGCGCGTGCGGCGTCAACGCGCCGATCTCGGCCCGGACGCCTGCGGTGGCGGCCGTCGTGATCGCGGCGGCGGCGCGGGACGGATCACGCACGAGCACGGCACACGAAGAAACGTTCACCTGCGCCAGCGCCACCAGTACTGCCTGCGCGGTGCCACCGGCGCCTAGCACCGTCACCCGTCTCGTGCCGACCTGTTCACCGCCGAGGGCAGCCACGATTCCGGCCACGTCGGTGTTGTCCGCGAGCCAACCCCCGCCCGGCCGGGGCAGCAGCGTGTTGGCCGCACCCACGAGCGACGCCAGCGCGCTGACGTCGTCGGCCAGGTCCAGGGCGGCATGTTTCAGCGGCATCGTGCACGAGAAGCCGGCCCAGTCGCTGCGGTCGGCCAGCACCGTCGCCAGTTCGGCCACGCCGCAGTCGATCGCCGCATAGGCCCAGTCCAGCCCGAGTGCTGCGTAGGCGGCGCGATGCAGGACCGGCGAGAGGGAATGTTGGATCGGGCGGCCGAGCACGGCCGCGCGCCGAACCACTACCCGCAGCCCCAGTGTTGCACCCGGCACTTCTCGGCGGCCGCAGTGAACGCCGCTTCGCTGTTGGTGAAGAACAGATCACCCTGCGCGTCGCCGTTGACGTAGTACAACCAGTTGCCCGCCGCGGGATGCACGGCGGCGGTCATCGCAGACTCACCCGGGCTCGCGATGGGCGTCGGCGGCAGCCCGTCGTTGCGGTAGGTGTTGTACGGCGAGTCGATCGTCGAGTAGATGACCTTGGTGGGGTCGAGATGTTTCTGCTTGGCCGCATACGCACTCGTCGCGTCGATCTGCAGCGGCTTCCTGGCCGCGATCCGATTGAGGATCACGCGGGCCACCTTGGGATAGTCAGCCGCGACCTTGGCTTCCTTCTCAGCGATCGAGGCAATGATCAGCGCCTGGTACGGGGTGATCTTGAGTGCCTTCGCGTCGGCGGTGAACCCAGTCGAGCGCGCGTGGTCGGTGAACTGCGTGACCATCTGCTGGAGAGCGTCGCCGACACTGGTGCCTGGGTCGAAGGAGTACGTGGCCGGATAGAGGAAGCCTTCGACCGAGCCCGGCGACGCACTGCCGGACGCGTAGCCCTGCGGGAAGCCGAGGTTGCCAACATCGGCGATGCCCGCCGTCACCGCTGCTGCACTGACGCCGAGCGCCTTGGCCATCGGTCCGGCGACGTCGAAGACCGTCGCACCTTCGAAGACGACGACCTGGTTGCTGAGCCGCGCGCCCGGATCGAGCATGAGCGCCAGCGCGCTCTTGGCCGACATGTGTGAGCGCATCTTGTACGTGCCCGGCGAGATGTCCTGCGATCGCGAGTCATGTGCGGCGGCGTTGGTGAAGGCGCGGACGCTGGCCACGACACCCTTGTCGTGCAGCGAGGTGCCGATTGCTTTCGCGCCGTCGTTGGCCCTCACGACCACCGAGACGGTTCCGGTTCCCGCACCCGCGTAGTCGTTGGGGTGGTAGCGGTTCTCGTAGACGCGGTAACCCCCGTAGCCGAGGACCACGACAACGGTGACGACGAGCGCAGCCAGGAGCAGGAAGACCCGGCGGTGGCGACGGTGGCGGCGTCGGTGCTTGTGATCGTGCCGGTCCATCCGGCGCGACGTCCGGCTGGGCAGGAGATGCTCTCCCGAGGGGTGCTCGATGGCTCCGAGATCCGCACTCTCGTCGTCGTGCCCGAAAAGCAGGGCGTGCGGGTCGGGCTCGGTCAGCGACTCGCGCTCCCGTTGCGTCACGCCTGCAGACTCCGTCCGTCGTCGTGAAAAGCTCTCCTCTGCCGCGGCCTTCGCTCGCTTGCGCTCACGACTGACGCATATCCAGCCAGTGCTGCAAGAGCTCGACCGCGGCAACCTGATCCACGAGGGCGCGCTTGGCCCGTCCTCGTACGTTGCTCTGCGCGAGCTTACGCTGCGCACTCACCGTGGTCAGGCGTTCGTCTACGTGTTGCACAGGTATCGGGCGAATGGCTTCAGCCAGCATTTGACCGTACTCGCGAGCCATTATCGCGGACGTACCCTCCCGGTCGGCCAGGGTGCGCGGCAACCCGACGACCACCCCCACCGCATCGAATTCGCGGACCAGGGCCGCCAGTTCGGCAATGTCGCGGTTCTCGCGCGGGTCACGCGCCAAGGTGATGACCGGAGTAGCCAGCATCCCCCGCGGATCGCTACGCGCAACGCCAACCCGGACAGTCCCGACATCTACCCCGATCCATGTTCCTGCGCTCATCAAATCGTAGTCACGTGTGGCTACCGTGGGTGACCGCTTTCTTGGCTGCGGCGAATGCGTCCGGAAGCTTGGCCGGGTCGCCGCCGGCGCCTTGGGCCAGGTCGGGCTTGCCGCCGCCGCGCGCGCCGAGCACCGGCGCGAAGGCTCGGACGATCTCACCGGCGGACAACCCGGACGCTTGGCCCGCCTCGTTCACCGAGGCGACGAACGCGACGCCGCCGCCCTCGGCGGGCGAGGCGAGCAGCACGACGGCAGGCTCCCCCTGGCGCAGCCGGCCGCGGACGTCCAGGGCCAGCGTGCGCAGGTCGTTGCCGCTGACACCGGGCGGTGCCTGCGCCGCGACGAACTGCACCGCGCCGATCTCCTCGACGGCGCTCGCCAGCGATCCGGCGCTGGCCAGCACGGCGGCACCGCGGAGCCGGTCGAGTTCACGTTCGGCGGTCTTGAGGCGATCGAGCACGGCGGCGATGCGGTCGGGCAATTCCTCCGGCTGCGCCTTGAACTCGCTCGAGAGCTGGTTGACCAGGACGTGCTCGCGCGCCAGGAAGCGGAATGCGTCCAGGCCGACCAGTGCGTCGACCCGCCGCACGCCGGCGCCGATCGAGGCCTCGCCGAGCAGCTTCACCATGCCGATGACCGAGCTGCGGGCGACGTGCGTGCCGCCACACAATTCGCGGGAGTAGTCGCCGATCTCGACGACCCGCACCTCATCGCCGTACTTTTCGCCGAACATCGCGATGGCGCCGAGCCGACGGGCCTCCTCCTGGTTGGTGACGAATGCACGCACCTCGAGGTCGCGCAACAGCACGTCGTTGATCTCGTCCTCGAGATCGCCCAACACACCGACCGGCACGGCGGAGGGCGTCTTGAAGTCGAACCGCAGCCGGCCGGGCGCGTTGAGTGAGCCGGCCTGCGCGGCAGTGTCGCCCAGCTTGCGACGCAGGCTGGCGTGCAGCAGGTGCGTGGCCGAGTGGCTGCGCGAGATCGACGAGCGGCGGGTGACGTCGACCTTCGCCAGCGCGATGTCGCCCGGGCGTACCTCGCCGCTCAACACCTTGACCTTGTGCGCGATCAATCCGGGCAGCGGTGACTGGACGTCGATGACGTCGAGTTCGGCCTCGCGGCCGGGTGCGCTCACGCTCAGCCGTCCCCAGTCCGGCTGCTGGCCGCCGCCCTCGGCGTAGAACGGCGTCGCGTCAAGGACGACCTCGACCTCATCCCCTTCGCCGGCACCGCTCAGCAGCCCGTCGTCACCGAGGATCGACGTGATGCGTGCCTCGCGGACGACCTCGCTGTAACCGGTGAACTGGGTGGCGCCGGACTCCAGCACCGTGCGCCACACGGAGGTGTCGACGTGGCCGGTCTTCTTCAGCTGCGCGTCCTCCTTGCCGCGCCGGCGCTGCTGCTCCATGAGCCGGCGAAAGCCCTCCTCGTCGACGCTGATGCCCTGCTCGGCCGCCATCTCGAGGGTGAGTTCGATCGGGAAGCCGTAGGTGTCGTGTAGCTGGAACGCCCGCTCGCCCGGCAGCGTCGTGCTCCCGGCGGCCTTCGTCTCGGAGACGGCCGTGTCGAGAATCGTCGTTCCGGAGTGAATGGTTCGCCGGAACAAGTCCTCCTCGGCGTAGGCGTATGTCGAGATGCGCTCGAAGTCGGTGGCCAGTTCGGGGTAGGACGGCGCCATGCAGTCCCGGGACACCGGCAGCAGTTGCGGCAGGGCTGGGTCTTCGTAACCGAGCAGCCGCATCGAGCGGATCGCCCGGCGCAGGATGCGGCGCAGCACGTAGCCGCGGCCCTCGTTGCTTGGCGTGACTCCGTCGCCGATGAGCATCAGCGCGGTGCGGACGTGGTCGGCGATCACGCGCAGCCGGACGTCGTCGGGATGCGTCTGGCTCGCCGCGTGCCCGGAGTGCGCGCCGTAGACCCGGCCGGTCAGCTGCGCCGCCCGCTCGAGCACCGGGCGGACCTGGTCGATCTCGTACAGGTTGTCGACGCCCTGCAGCAGCGTGGCCACGCGCTCCATGCCCATGCCGGTGTCGATGTTCTTGGCCGGCAGCTCGCCGAGGATCGGGTAGTCGTCCTTGTTCGTCCCCGGCCCGCGGACGTTCTGCATGAACACGAGGTTCCAGAACTCCATGTAGCGGTCCTCGTCGACCTCGGGACCGCCCTCCTTGCCGTAGTCCGGCCCCCGGTCGTAGTACAGCTCGCTGCACGGGCCGCATGGGCCCGGGATGCCCATGGACCAGAAGTTGTCGGCCTTGCCCCGGCGCACGATGCGCTCCATGGGCAGCCCGATCGTGTTGTGCCAGATGTCGATGGCCTCGTCGTCGTCGAGGTAGACCGTCGCCCAGATGCGCTCGCCGTCCAGGCCGAAGCCGCCGTCATTTACAGCTTTGGTCGACAGATCCCAGGCGAAGCGGATCGCCTCGTTCTTGAAGTAGTCGCCGAAGCTGAAGTTGCCGTTCATCTGGAAGAACGTGCCGTGCCGGGTGGTCTTGCCGACCTCTTCGATGTCCTGCGTGCGGATGCACTTCTGGATGCTGGTTGCGCGCTTCCACGGCGGTGTCTGCTGGCCGATGAAGTACGGCACGAACTGCACCATGCCGGCGTTGACGAACAGCAGGTTGGGGTCGTCGAACGGCAGCGGTGCGCTGGGCACCACGGTGTGACCGGCGGCCTCGAAGAAGCCGAGGAACCGCCGTCTGATTTCTGCGGTTTCCATTACTGAACTTTGCCCACCCTGCCGTCAAGACCGGTGTTCTCCCGCAGTTCGGCCTCGCGCTGCGCCATCGCCTCGCGCACGTCCGACCCGAAGTAGCGCAGCGACTCGGCCAGATCGGCCAGACTCGACCCGATCGAGTTGGACATCCCGCTCGGCGTCAACTTCTCGGCCAGCTTCGACATCTTGCGCACGACCAGTGCGCCGATCGTGACGCCCATCGCCAGCCAGAACAACCTACGCATCATGCCCTGCCCTTCCGGCTCGCGCGGTGCTTGCGGCGCGCCGTGCGGATGGCGTCGGTGTCACGCCGCTCGCCGACCGTCTTGCGCACGCCATAGGTGAATGCCGCCGCCTTGATCAGCGGGCTGCCCAGCGTGCTGGACACGATCGCGGTCAGCGCCGCGACATTCGTCGTCATCGAGTTGACGTTCTTCGCGATGCTCTCGACCTGCTCGAGTTGGGCGTTGACCTGCGCGAGCGTGCCCTGTGCGTCGGCCAGCAGCGGAGCCGCACCCTCGTGGGTCTTGCGGATCGCGAGCGTCGCCTCGTCGAGCGTGCGGCCCAACTTGAGCAGCGGCACGGCGAGCAGGACGACGAGCAGTACGAACGCGATCGCCGCGACGAGCGCGGCAATCTCCCCTCCGGACAAGTGGAGCCTCCTCATACTGCATGCGGGACCGGGCAGATCGAACTAGACGACCCTACCGGGTCACTCGGCTCGACCAGGTGGCTCGACGGGCCCGTCAGGCGGGCGCGGGGCGGTGCCACGGACGGCCGCGCGCAGCTTGGCCAGCCGCTCGGCGAGTTGGCGCTCGGCACCCCGATCGGCCGGGTCGTAGTAGTCCCGGCCGACCAACTCGTCGGGCGGGTATTGCTGCTGCACCACTCCCTCGGGCGCGTCGTGCGGGTACCGGTAGCGCTGCCCGTGGCCCAGCTTGGCCGCGCCCTGATAGCTGCCGTCGCGCAGAGAAGTCGGCACCGCCCCGGCCAAGCCGCCGCGGACGTCGGCGAGCGCGGCCTCGATCGCGGTGATCACGGCGTTCGACTTCGGCGCCAGCGCCAGGTGGATCGTGGCCTGGGCCAGGTTGATGCGCGCCTCGGGCATTCCGATCAACTGCACGGCCTCGGCGGCGGCAGCGGCGGCGAGCAGCGCCGTCGGGTCGGCCAGCCCGATGTCCTCGCTGGCGTGCACGACCAGCCGCCGGGCGATGTACCGGGCGTCCTCGCCCGCTTCGATCATCCGGGCCAGGTAGTGCAACGCCGCGTCGACGTCCGAGCCGCGGATGGACTTGATGAACGCGCTGATGACGTCGTAGTGCTGGTCGCCGTCACGGTCATAGCGCACCGCGGCCTTGTCGACGGCCTGCTCGAGCGTCACCAGGTCGATCGCCGTGCGTCCCTCGGCCAGCGTGGTGCCGGCGGCTGCCTCGATCGCCGTGAGCGCCCGCCGCGCGTCGC
>JAOPWD010000132.1 GCA_025965875.1 Pseudonocardiales bacterium | reverse complement strand
CGGTACACGTCGTGGAAGCGGCCCGCGGAACCGCCCGCCCGGTCGTAGCCCACGCCCGAGACCACGTCGACGGCAGGGACGAAGACCCTCGGCGTGTGCCGCGGGACCCAGTAGCTGGTGCGGTGGTTCACGGTGTTGCCCGGACCGCCGCGGGAGCCGAACATCTGGCGCGAGGGCTTCGCGTGTTCGCCCAGGCAGGAGATGTTCTGGTTCCCGTAGCGGTCCAGTTGGTTGGCGCCCATCACCACGTGCCGTCGCCCGGACGCGACGACGTCGAACACCTTGCTGTAAGGCAGCCACCCCTCCAGCGGCGCGGGCGCACCCAGCGCAGGAGTGTCCGCGAACAGCAACGCCTCGCCGTCGGACAGCAGCAGGTCGGGTTCGGTGGTCAGCCGCGCCAGCCGTGCTCCGAGCGTGGGCAGGGTCCCCATCGGGCTCGCGAGGATCTCGCCGTCGCCCGCGAACAGGTCCGCACAGGCCACTGCACACACCTCGGCTCGGGTCGCCTCGGTCATGCGCTGGCCCCGGCACTGGCGGTGGCGCTGACTGCGGCCTGGTAGTCGTCCTCGGTGCCTGCGAGGTACTTACGCGCGAACGGCGCCCAGGCTGCGTCGTCCTTGGCGGCCGCCACGTACTCGGCCTGGAACGGCTCGTCGCGCCCGTAGTCGGGCACGCACGACGTGAAATGCGCGCCGCCGGGTGACTCGACGACACCGTCGACCATCATCCGGTTGAGCAACAGGGCCTGTGGCGGGACCACCGCCGCCAGGTCGGCAGTGGTCACGACACGCTCGCACGATATGACGCGGCGCCGCGCGGCCAGGCAGAACAGGTCGTCGAAGTACGGGTCCGGCCCGAGGTAGGCGGCGTTGCCGTGTTCGTCGGCTCGGTTCATGTGCACGAACGCGACGTCGAGCGGGAGGGCCGGCATGGCCACGAGCTCCTCGCCGTCGTCGTACGGCGAGCGCACCGTGCGCAGCGACGGGTCGTGAGTGAGCACATCCGAGCCCAAGCCGGCTCGGATCGGCAGGAACGGCAGCCGTTGTGCCGCGGCGCGCAGCCCGGCGACGACCATGCCCTCGTCCAGCTCTCGCACCGCGATCGTGCCCGCCTGGCGCACCCGGCTGAACCAGGGGTCGTACGCGATCGAGTCGAGCGACACGAAGCCGAACACGAGCTCGCGGATCTTGCCGGCCGAGCAGAGCAGCCCGACATCAGGCCCGCCGAACGAGACCAGCGTGAGGTCGGTGACCGGAGAGCGCAGGATCGCGCGGACCAACGACATCGGCTTGCGCCGCGAACCCCAGCCGCCAATGCCGATCGTCATGCCGTCGCGCAGTCCGGCCACCGCTTCATCGGCCGTCATCGACTTGGCGCGCAAGGCCTATCGCGCCAAGCTGTCGACGAAGGCCTGGCGGTGCTCGTCGGAGACGCCGGCCAGGTTCAGCTCGAACGTGAAGCCCTGCTCGAAGCGGTAGCTGCGATGGACGTCCTGGGGATCGATGCCGTTGATCGCCTCTTTGGCGCGCCGGATGATCCGGGTGTCTTTGGCTGCGATCTGTGCGGCCACCGCCAGCGCCGTCTGGTCGAGGTCTGCGCGTGGGACCACCCGGTACACCGATCCGTGCTGGTGCAGCGTGTGGGCGTCGACGGTGCCGGCCGTGTAGTACAGCGCCCGCATCAGGTGCTGGGGGACCAGCCGGGACAGGTGCGTGGCCGCGCCGAGCGCGCCGCGGTCGACCTCGGGCAGCCCGAACGTCGCGTCGTCGGCGGCAATGACGATGTCGGCGTTGCCGACCAGGCCGATCCCGCCGCCCAGGCAGAAACCCTGCACGGCGACCACCACGGGGACCGCGCAGTCGTACACGCCGGCGAAGGCGTCGGCGCAGCCGCGGTTCGCGCCGATCAGAGCGTGGTGTCCGTCGGCACGCTGGATCTCCTTGATGTCGACGCCGGCGCAGAAGCCGCGGCCCTCGGCGCGCAGCACGACGACGTGAGTGTTCGGGTCGCGACCGGCCGCGCGCAGCGCTTCGCCCAGGTCGAACCAGCCCTGGACGGGCAGCGCGTTGACCGGCGGGAAGTCGATCGTGACGACAGCCACGCCGGCGCCATCGGAGGTGGTGGCAATCCCCATGGTCACCTTCCTGAGCAAGCAAGTGCTTGGTAGGGTAACACGCAGGAGGTGCCCATGGACCTGGGTCTGCGCGACGCCGTCGTCCTCGTCACCGGGGGAGTACGCGGGGTCGGCCTGGGCATCAGCGACGTGCTGCGCGGCCTGGGCGCCACCGTCGTCACCTGTGCCCGACGCGCTCCCGAGGAGCCGGTCGAGGGGTTCCTCGAGTGCGATATCCGCGACCCGGAGCAGGTCGAGCGGCTCGTCGCGACGGTCGTCGATCGGCACGGGCGTCTGGACGTGCTGGTGAACAACGCCGGCGGCAGTCCGTCCGCACTCGCCGCCGGGGCGAGCCCGCGGTTCCACGCCAAGATCGTCGAACTGAACCTGCTCGCGCCCCTGCTGGTATCGCAGGCGGCGAATGTGGTGATGCAGGCGCAGCCGGGCGGTGGTGCGATCGTGATGATCAGCAGCGTCAGCGGGCACCGGGCGTCGCCCGGTACAGCGGCCTACGGGGCAGCCAAGGCCGGCCTGGACAACCTGACCGCGTCGCTGGCGGTCGAGTGGGCGCCCAAGGTCCGCGTCAACTCCCTGGCCGTGGGGATGGTGCGCACCGGTCAGGCTGACGTGCACTACGGCGACGAGTCCGCGATCGCAGCCGTGGGACGAACGGTCCCCCTCGGCCGGCTCGGCGAACCGGACGAGATCGGCAACTGCGTCGCCTTCCTGGCCTCCCCGCTCGCGTCCTACGTCAGCGGGGCGACGTTGGCCGTGCACGGCGGGGGAGAGACGCCCGCGTTCCTGTCTGCTGCAAACGTGGGCGAGGTGCGATGAGTCTCTGCGACGGCCGGGTCGTGATCGTCACCGGTGCAGGGCGCGGCATCGGCCGGGCCCACGCGCTGGCGTTCGCGGCCGAAGGGGCGGCCGTCGTCGTGAACGACGTCGGCGCCGCCCTCGACGGCACCGGCGCCGAAGCCGCACCGGCGCAGCAGGTCGTCGACGAGATCATCGCTGCGGGCGGACGCGCTGTTGCGAACACCGACGACGTCGCCGACTGGGCCGGCGCCGAGCGCCTGATCGGGACCGCGGTCCAGTTGTTCGGCCGGCTCGACGTCCTCGTCAACAACGCCGGCTTCCTGCGTGACCGGATGCTTGTCAACCTTTCCGAACCGGAGTGGGACGCCGTCATCCGCGTGCATCTCAAAGGCCACTTCGCGCCGACGCGGCACGCCGCGGCCTACTGGCGAGCGGAGTCGAAGGCGGGCCGCCAGCCTGACGCGCGCATCGTCAACACCAGTTCCGGGGCAGGTCTGCTCGGCAGCGTCGGGCAGGGCAACTACTCCGCGGCCAAGGCCGGCATCGCCGCATTGACGATCGTGGCCGCGGCCGAGCTGGGCCGCTACGGGATCACCGTCAACGCGATCGCGCCGGCCGCGCGCACCCGCATGACCGAGGCGGCGTTCGCCGAGACGATGGCCGAGCCAGCCGATGGCTTCGATGCCATGGCTCCGGAGAACATCTCGCCGCTGGTGGTCTGGCTCGGCAGCTGCGCATCGGCCGGCGTCACCGGGCGGGTGTTCGAGGTCGAGGCCGGCACGGTCTCGCTCGCCGACGGCTGGCGGCACGGGCCGCCGGTGGACAAGGGCGCCCGTTGGGATCCGGCCGAACTCGGCCCGGTCGTGGCTGACCTGCTGGCCAAAGCCACTCCGCCGGAGCCCGTCTACGGCGCCTGAGTCACGCCGTTGACCCCGCCAATCGCTGTAAATCAGCGCTTCCAGCGACGCTCGGGCGGTCAGAGGCGAGTTGAGACCGTGCAACGCTGGGTCGCCCCGCACCCGTCTAACCACTGAGGGGGTGGCCATGAGCGAGCGAGACGAGCAGTTCCGGCAGTTCGTGGCCGAACGCTCCGCCGACCTGCTGCGCCTGGCCTACCTGCTCTGCGGTGACTATGCGGGCGCGCAAGACCTGGTGCAGAACGCCCTGCTGCGTACCTATTCGCGCTGGGCTCGGATCAGCTCCCCGGAGCAGTACGTCCGCCGGGTGCTGGTCACCGTCGCTGCCGACGAGGGTCGCCGGGCCTTCCGGCGCCGCGAGCAGGCGTCGGCCGAGCCGCCGGAGCAACTCGACGCGCGCGACCCGTTCACCCAGGCCGACGACCGGGACCGGCTTCGCATTGCCCTGCGGTCCCTACCGCCCGGCCAGCGCGCCGCGGTCGTGATGCGGCACTGGCTCGACCTTGATCCCACTGCAGCCGCAGCGCTGCTCAACTGCTCACCGGAGACCGTACGTAGCCAGACCGCGCGTGGCCTGGACAAATTGCGTGCCGCCTACGACGTCTCGCCGTCGTCGGCGGCGGCGAGGAGGCACGATGAGTGAGCGAGAACTGCTCGACCTGCTGGCCCAGGATGCGCCGGTCGCGCGCCCGGGACTCGCCGACGACGTGATCAACCGGGCCAGGCACACGCGCCTGCGCCGCGGGGCAGTGTCCGCAGCCTGCGCAGCGGTCGCCCTGATTGCGGCCGTCCCGCTCGCATTGGCCGTCGACCGGTCGCCGCATCCCGCACACCGAACCACCCCCGCCGGCACGACGAACAGCAGCGCGGGTACCACCACCCTGGCTCCCGGGCCTTCCGATACGGCCCTTGCGTATGCCGCCGGAGTGCAGTACCTCGCCGGTCAGCTCGTGTCAGGCAAGCACTGGCGCGTGCTCTACGTGATCGACCACACCTGCGCGAACACCGTCGACCAAACCGAGGCGTGTCGCCCGCAGCCGATCCCGATCGAGCTTCAGCGCGACTTGGCCACTGCGCTTCGGCCGTACGCACCGGTTCATTTCGTCTCCGGCGACGCGAGGATCCGCGACAAGAATCTGCAGGTGATCAACGGGGGTGCCGCAGTGACACTGGGGCGCATCACGCTCGACGGTGACACTGCCCGGTTGCCGCTCGCGGTCCAATGCGGTGGCCTGTGCGGCATGGGCCAGACGCTCCTGCTGGCCAAGCAGGGCGGGGTGTGGACGGTTACCGGTTCGACTGGGCCGGCCTGGATCAGCTGACGGAGGCTTGCGTCTCGACGCGCTTCTTCAGGTCGCGCATCGAGTTCTTCAGTGACTGGTCCTTGATGAGGTTCTTCATCGGGCCGGGGACGAAGAAGCCGATCTCGAAGGTAATGTCGCAGGTCGCCTCGGTGGATCCGTCCTCCTGCGGCACGAATGTGTAGCGGCCCTGGTTGTCCTTGAGGTCGCCGCTCACGTAGTCCCAGCCAAGGCCGTTCGGTTCGTCGAAGTGATAGCGCACGACGAAGCGCACCTTGCGGATCTTGGCGTCGACGTACATCTCGATCAGCGAGCCGCGGCCCTGTTCGTCGCGCTCGAGCACTGTCGTCTCCAACACCCCGGCCTGCCATTCGGGGTAGCTCTCGAAGTCCAGCAGCGCCTGGTAGATCTCCTTCGGTGTCGCGTTCACGACGTCGGTGTACCCGCCCGCTTCAGCCATGGTGTCCCTCAGATCCGTTCGATGATGGTGCCGGTTGACAGCGCGCCGCCGGCGCACATGGCGATGAGCGCGGTCGCGCCGTCGCGCCGCTCCAATTCGTACAGTGCCGTGGTGATCAGTCGCGCGCCGGTGCTGCCGACGGGGTGGCCGAGCGCGATCGCACCGCCGTTGACGTTGAGCTTCACCGGGTCGGCGCCGTGCACCCGCAGCCACGACAACGGCACGGACGCGAATGCCTCGTTGACCTCGAACAGATCCAGGTCGTCGATCTTCATGCCGCTGCGCTCGAGCACTCGGGTGGTGGCTTGCACCGGCCCGTCCAGGTGGTAGTACGGCTCGGCGCCGACCAGGCACTGCGCGACGATGCGCGCCCGTGGCCGCAGGCCGAGTGCGGCGGCCCTGTCGGCATCCATCAGCAGCACGGCCGCGGCGCCGTCGGAGATCTGCGACGAGGTGCCGGCGGTGTGTACGCCGTCCTCGAGCATCGGCTTGAGCTTGGCCAGGCCGTCGACGGTGGTGTCGCGCAGACCCTGGTCCCGCTGCACCAGGCGAGTCCCGCCGGTGGGCTTGCCGTCGTCGTCGAGGACGGGTGCCTGCACCGGCGCGACTTCGCGATCGAAGCGGCCATCGTCCCAAGCCTGCTTCGCATTGGCCTGCGAGAGCGCACCGAAGGCGTCGATCCCGGCGCGAGTCAGCCCGCGGCGCTCGGCGATGCGCTCGGCGGCCGCGTACTGGTTGGGCAGGTCGATGTCCCAGGACTCCGGCCGCGGAATGCCCGACTCGCCGACGTTGGCCCGCAGTGGAGTGCGGCTCATCGCCTCGACGCCACATGCGATCCCGACGTCGATGGCGCCGGTGGCGATCAGGCCGGCAACAAGATGGCTGGCCTGCTGCGCTGAGCCGCACTGGCAGTCGACAGTCATGGCGCCCGTCTGCCACGGCAGGCCGGCGTGCAGCCAGGCCGTGCGGGTGACGTTGTTGGACTGCTCGCCCGCCTGCGTGACACAGCCGCCGACGACCTGTTCGATAAAGCTAGGGTCGATGCCGGAGCGCTCGACGATGGCCAGTTGGGCGGCGCCGAGCAACTCGGCAGCATGTAGACCCGCCAGCCAGCCACCGCGCTTGCCGATCGGCGTGCGTACCGCCTCGACAATGACCGGAGTGCCCACGCCGCTCAAGGTAGAACACGTTACTATTGGGCCGCAACTCGTCGAGTTTGGCACTTCACGCCGTTGGCTGACGTGTGCTTGAATGCGGGTAGAACGTGTTGCAGAACAGAACGCTTATCAGTCTGGAGGACGAGGCGTGGGAATGCCGCAGCTCCCCGAGGGTTTCGACGTCAACGACCCGGACATGAACGCGATAGGCCTCCCGTACGCGGCCTTCGACGAACTTCGTCGCACGACGCCGGTGTGGTGGCAGGCCCAGCCGCCCCACCGTGACGGCTACGGCGACGACGGCCATTGGGTGGTCACCCGGCACGCCGACGTCAAGGAGATCTCACGTAACGACGCGGTCTTCTCCACCTACGAGAACACCGCGATCATCCGCTTCAACGAGGACACGACGCGCGATCAGATCGAGATGCAGCGCGTCATCCTGCTGAACATGGACGCGCCGCAGCACACCCGGATGCGCGCCATCATCTCGCGCGGCTTCACCCCCCGCGCCGTCAACAACCTGCGCGATGCGTTGAACGAGCGGGCGCACAAGATCGCGACCGAGGCTGTGGCCAGCGGCGCGGGTGACTTCGTCCGCGACGTGGCGTGTGAACTGCCGCTGCAGGCGATCGCCGAGTTGCTGGGCGTACCGCAGGAGGACCGCAGCAAGCTGTTCGACTGGTCCAATCGGATGGTCTCCTACGACGACCCGGACTTCGATCCGAGCGACGGCGAGACCGCCACGTTCGAGCTGCTGAGCTATTTCATGGCCGTCGCCGAGGAGCGCAAGGGCTGCCCGATGGACGACATCGTCACCAAGCTGGTGACCGCAGACATCGACGGCAACGAACTCACCTCGGACGAGTTCGGCTTCTTCACCCTGCTGCTGGCTGTGGCCGGCAACGAGACCACCCGAAACGCGATCAGCCACGGGATGCTGGCGTTTCTCGCCAACCCGGACCAATGGGAGCTGTACAAGCGCGAGCGGCCGAACACCGCGGCCGACGAGATCGTCCGCTGGGCGACGCCCGTGGTCTCCTTCCAGCGCACGGCCACTGAGGACGTGATGGTGGGCGAGCAGCAGGTCAAGGCGGGTCAGCGGGTGGGTCTGTATTACGCGTCGGCGAACTTCGACGACGACGTGTTCGACGACCCGTACCACTTCGACATCACCCGCGACCCCAACCCGCATTTGGGATTCGGGGGTACCGGCGCGCACTACTGCATCGGCGCGAACCTGGCCCGCGTCGAGATCGACCTGATCTTCAACGCGATCGCCGACCACATGCCTGACATCAGCCAGCTGGGCCCACCGAAGCGGTTGCGCTCGGGCTGGCTCAACGGCATCAAGGAACTGCCCGTCAAGTACGCCTGATCGACCCCGCTGTACGGTCCACGGGTGGTGTGGTGGCCGGCGGAGACGTGGGCGCGGATGCGGTCCGGCGAAGGTTGCCCGATGTGCGCGTCCGCGCACCTGCCCACGAACGACGACAGTGACCTGGTGCTCGAGCTACGGGCCAGCTTCGCCCGCCTGCAACGGAACCAGACGCGGCCTGGGTACACGACAGTGATTCTGAAGCGCCATGCGTCCGAGCTGTACGAGCTTCCACCGCCTGCGCTGAAGGCGTTCTGGGCTGACGTGGCCTGGGTGGGTGCCGCCGTCGCCGACCTGTTCGCGCCGGTGAAACTGGACAACTTGGTGCTGGGTCACCAGGTCCCGCATGTGCACTGCCACGTGTTGCCGCAGTACGAGGGCGACGACCCGCTGGCCCCGATCGACGTGAACGCGGGAACCGTGCGACTGACCCCGACCCAGCAGGCCGAACGCGTGGCCCTGCTGCGCGACCGCCTCCTCAACGGCGCATGAGTCAGCTCAGGTGGGCAGTCGCCATGGCGCGGTCGATCTCCCAGATCGCGCGCAGCGACACCAGCTTGCCCTCGTCGTTCACCCGGTAGACGAAGACGCCTTCGGTGTCGACCTGGTAGCCGTTGGGCAGCAGGGTGTGGATCACACCGATGTTCGCGCATTCGTTGCCGGCCGCGAACGAATCGGTGATCTCGAAGACGAACCGCTCAACGTTGGCGATCGTCTTGTCCCAGAACGCTGCGCGCCCCTCCTGGCCGTGGTGGCCCTCGCCGAACTCGTCGAACATCGACGGCCCGACCGGGTCCTCGATCCAGCCGTCCTCGGCGAACAGCGCCAGCCACTCGTCCTTGGCCTTGCGACATACCGCGTCATACGAGCGCAGCGCCGCGTCACGAGCTGGATGCGCCGCCTTGGACGGTGCCTTCCACTCCAGTGCTGAATCGGTCACGACTGCCTCACATCCGATTGATGATCTCGTCGGCGAAGCGACGAATGCCGTCCTTCTTCGCCTGCAGCTCGCCGTCGAAACCGACGCCGTAGAACAGCCACGGCACGGTGATCGCGTCGGTGATGCCGGCGTCGCGTTGTTCGCGGTAGCCGTCCAGTCCGAAGCGGTCGATGCACACGGCCTGGATCTCGAACGGGTCGCCGATGCGCCCGCGCTCGGCCAGCAGCTCGTCCAGCTGCTTCATCGTGGCGACGAGGTCGTCGAATTTCATCATGGCCGAGGTCCAGCCATCACCGACCCGAGCCGCCCGAGCGAGGGCGACATCGGTGTGCCCGCCGACGTAGATCGGCACTCGCTGCGACGGCGCCGGGCTCATCTGCAGTTTGTCGAAATCGAAGAATTCGCCGTGGTACTCGACCATTCCGCCGCCCAGCACGAGGGTGATGACCTCGATCATCTCGTCGACGCGCTTGCCGCGGCGCTCGAACGGAACGCCGCACCAGCGGAACTCCTCCGGCGACCAGCCGATGCCGACGCCCAGCCCGAACCGGTTCTGCGTCATAGCGGCCACGGTGAGGATCTGCCGGGCCAGCAGCAACGGGCTACGCGAACCGAGCTTGAGCACCTGCGGATAGAACCGGATCCTCGACGTCGCCGCACCGATCGCCCCGGCGGCGACGAACGGGTCCGGCCACGGGGTGTCGGCGTTCCACATCCGACTGCCGTCGGGCGTGTACGGATAGTCGGCCGACACCGACTCGGAGTAGAACAGCGAGTCCGGCAGCGCGACCGAGGCGAAGCCGCACTCCTCGGCGCAGCGGGCCAGCTCCACGATCTGGTCCAGCGGACTCATCGCCACGGACAGGGTGAACTTCACGGACGCTCCGATCCGACGACCCACATCGAGAAGAACTGCGAGCCGCCTCCGTAGGCATGGCCGAGCGCGGTGCGCGCGCCGTCGACCTGGTGATCGCCCGCCCGGCCCATGACCTGCATGGCCGCTTCGGCGAACCGGAGCATGCCCGACGCGCCGATCGGGTTGGAGCTGAGCACGCCGCCGGACGGGTTCACCGGTAGCGCCCCGCCCATGGCGGTCGCCCCTGCTTCGGTCAACTTCCAGCCGTCGCCTTCGGGGGTGAAACCGAGGTTCTCCAGCCACATCGGCTCGAACCACGAGAACGGGACGTAGATCTCGGCCACGTCGACCTCGGCCAGCGGGTCGGTGATTCCGGCCTGCCGCCACAGCGCCGCGGCCGCGTCGCGCCCGGCCTGCGGGTTGACCTGGTCGCGGCCGGCGAACGTGGTGGGCTCTGAGCGCATGGCCGTGGCATGCAGCCAGGCGGGCCGATCGACCGCGGTCGCCGCACGCTCGTCGCCGAGCACGATGGCGCACGCGCCGTCCGACGACGGGCAGGTCTCGTCGTAGCGGATCGGGTCCCACAACATCGCCGAGGCCTGCACCGACTCGAACGTGATGTCGGGCTGGCGCAGATGGGCGTACGGGTTCTTGGCTCCGTTGAGCCGATCCTTGACCGCCACCAGCGAGCCGATGTGCGCGGGCGCGCCCGAGCGTCGGATGTAGGAGCGCACATGCGGCGCGAAGTACCCGCCTGCGCCGGCGTGGACGGGCATCGAGAACGGCACCGGGATCGACAACGCCCACATGGCGTTCGACTCGGACTGCTTCTCCCAGGCCACCGCAAGCACCCGCTGGTGCACTCCGGACTGGATCAGGCTGGCCGCCACGATCGCCGTCGCACCGCCCACCGAGCCGGCGGTGTGCACCCGCAGCAGCGGCTTGCCGACCGCGCCGAGAGCGTCGGCCAGATAGAGCTCGGGCATCATCACACCCTCGAACAGGTCCGGCGCCTTGCCCACCACGACCGCGTCGATGTCGGCCCAGTCCACCTTGGCGTCGGCCATAGCCCGGTCGATCGCCTCGCGGCACAGTCCCGCCATCGACACGTCGCCACGCTTGGCCCGGTGGTGGGTCTGCCCGGTGCCCAAGACGGCCGCGCGGTTCTTGCTCATGCCCGGCCCTCCATCACGCAGATCAGGTTCTGCTGCAGCGCCGGGCCGCTGGTGGCATGGCCGAGAGTCTTGCGCGCCGTCCCACGCATGATCTGGGTCGCGGCCTCGCCGATGCGGGTCAGGCCGGCTGCGAACATCGGGTTGCCCGCCAGCGCGCCACCGGACGGGTTGATGCGGACGCTGTCGCTCAGCCCGATCGCGGCGCGCAGTAGCAGTTCCTGATGCGTGAACGGCGCGTGCAGTTCGGCCACCTCGACGCCGTCGGCGCCCGCGGCTTTGGCCGCCGCGCTCGTCGAGGGCGACGTCGTCAGGTCACGCCCGCCGAGCTGCCCCGAGTCGACGCGGTGCTCGAAGCCGGTGATCCACGCAGGGTTCTCGACGATGTTGCAGGCCCGGTCCGCATTGGCCAGGACCACCACCGCCGCACCGTCGGTGATCGGGGCGCAGTCGTGCACCCGCAGCGGGTCGGCGAGGTAGGGCTGCGCCAGTAGTTCGTCGACATCGGCGGACTTGGCCAATTGGGCGGCCGGGTTGTCGGCGGCGTCGCGGCGGCTGCGCATCGCGACCTGTGCCATGTCGCGCTCGCTCCACAGCCCGGCCTCGATGCCCAGGCGGGCCTGCAGTCCGGCAATGCTCACCGAGTCCGGCCACAAGGGGGCCACCAGGTACGGATCGAGCTGCAGGGCCAGGATTCGGCGCAGGTCACCGGCCGACGACTTGCCGAAGCCGTAGACCAGCGCCGTATCGGCCTCGCCCGTGCGGATCTTCAGGTAGGCCTCGTAGAGCGCCCACGCCGCGTCGGCCTCGACGTGGGACTCGGTGATCGGCGGGACGGCCCCGAGCGCGTCGATGGCCGAGATGAACGAGAACGCCCGGCCGGCCAGGTAGTCCGACGAGCCAGAGCACCAGAAGCCGATGTCGCGCTTGGACAGGCCGGTCGCGGCGAACACCTCACGGAAGATCGGCACCAGCATCTCGACGCCGTTCGTCGTGCCCGACGTGCGCCGCTCATGGGGCGCCTGGCTGAACCCGACGACGGCAACGTCAGTCACAGGTGCTCCGCGTACGTGTCATAGGGCGCGTCCGGCTCGCCCGTCGGTCGGAAGTGGTCGATGTTCTGCAGGGCCGGTCCCCACTCGGCGCGCGGGCGCCAGACTGCCTCCACGCGCATTCCCATCCGTACCTCGTCGGCGGCACAGCCGAGGATCAGGTGCAGGAACGCGATGTCGGCGCCGTGGAGCAGCACGTAGGCACCGACGTACGGGGGGGTGATGTGCTGGCCGAGGAACGCAACGTTGACGATGCAGAACGTCGTCACGGTCCCGCGGTCAGGCAGCTCCACCTGCTCCTCGGTGGGCACGCCGCACGAGGGACAGGCACCACGCGGCGGGAGGTAGACCTTGCTGCACTGCGGGCAGCGCTGGGCGAGCAGCCGACCGTCCTGCAGTCCGAGCAGGTAGCTGCTCTCCTGGGCCGAGGCCGTGTGCTCGAAGTGCAGGTCGACCCGCGTCGTCACGATCGCGACGGGCGGCACGGCCGCGGCCGGTTCGACCGGTGCGCGCGGTGTGTCCGCGGGCTCGAAGCAGACGATGTCGCGGATGTGGCCGGTGCGCTCGGGCGCCCAGCGGGCCCGCACTCGCATCCCGGTGCAGAGGTCCACGGGCACCGCGACGTCAACCGCGTGCAACAGGCAGGTGTCGGCGCCGTCGAGCCGGATCAGTGCCCAGCCGAACGGGTGCTGCAGCGGCTGGCCCTCGAGCGGGGCGGGTAACCACGTCCAGCTGACGACCACGCCTTCGTCG
This sequence comes from Pseudonocardiales bacterium, assembly GCA_025965875.1. Lineage (GTDB taxonomy): Bacteria > Actinomycetota > Actinomycetes > Mycobacteriales > Jatrophihabitantaceae > QHCC01. The sequence continues at coordinate 14,841 of JAOPWD010000132.1, read as the reverse complement.
GCCACCTCGACGAACTCAGTGAGTGGCTCAGCCGTCACCGGGTCGTACTCGGCCGGCGGGACGTGGACCCGGCCGTCGGAGCCTCGGACGCCCAGGATGCGGCGTTCGGCCAGAGCGGTCATGAACGGGCCGAGCGTCGGGCCAAGCGACCGGGTGTAGGCGAAACTCAGCTCCAACGGAGCGGACAGGGGCTCGACGACGCTCACCACCGAAGTGAAACACGTTCTCGTATTGCGGACAAGATCTGTGCTGAATTCGGTTGCGCATCCCAAGTTACAAGCGATGCGTACCGCACGCTCCGCTTGTCGAGAAGGTGGGACACGTTCTAGATTGGCAGTCCGAGACTAGGGAGCGCTGCGTGGCTGACATCGGACTGTGGCACATCGCGCGGGAGCAGCCGCAGCTGACCGCGATCGTCGATCCGGACGGGGCTGAGGTGACCTACGGCGAACTCGTCGCGGCCGCCGACCGGTACGGGCGCGGGTTGCAGCAGCAGGGGCTGCGCCCCGGTGACTGCCTCGTGATGATGCTGCCCAATAGCGCCGAACTGCTCGCCCTGTACTTCGCGGCGATGCAGAGCGGGCTGTACATCGTGCCGATCAACTGGCACCTCGTCGGCGCCGAGGTCGCCTACATCGTCGGCGACTGCGACGCGAAGGCGTTCATCGCGCACGAGCGGTTCGCCGACGCGGCCGTCATCGCGGCGGCCGTCCTGCCGGACTCGGCGAAGTTCGCGGTCGGTGACATCGCCGGCTTCCTCCCATTGTCCGAGCTGTCCGCCGAGGGCGGCCCCCCGGAAGTCCGCACGCAGGGTGCGCCGATGGTCTACACATCGGGCACCACGGGCAAGCCGAAGGGGGTGAAGCGCCCGCTCACCGGCGCCGACCCCTACGAAGTGCCGCTGGCGTCGAGCTGGTTCTTCTCGATCTTCGGGCTGGCGCCGTTCGACGATCATGTGCACATCTGTGGCTCGCCGCTCTATCACACGGCAGTGCTCAACTTCGTCGGTATCTCGATCCAGCTCGGGCACACCGCGGTGCTGATGGAGCACTTCGACGCCGAGGAGATTCTGCGCCTGATCGAGCGGCACCGGGTCACCCACAGCCACGTCGTGCCGACCCAGTTCAACCGGCTGCTCGCGCTGCCCGAGGACGTCCGCGCCAAGTACGACGTGTCGTGCCTGCGCGCGGTCATCCACGGTGCCGCGCCGTGCCCGAACGAGGTCAAGCGGGCGATGCTGGACTGGTGGGGGCCGGTGGTCATCGAGTACTACGCCGCCACCGAGGGCGGCGGCACGTCGATCACCGCGACCGAGTGGCTGAGCAAGCCGGGCTCGGTCGGTCAGGCGTGGCCGAACTCGGTCATCCGAGTGCTCGATGACGACGGGGCCGACATGCCAACCGGCGAGCCCGGCCTGGTCTACATGCGGATGGGGACGTCGAGCTTCGGCTACCACAACAGTGCCGAGAAGACCCGCGCGTCGCGGGTCGGCGACCTGTTCACGGTCGGAGACATCGGCTACCTGGACGACGACGGCTATCTGTACCTGTGCGACCGCAAGAGCGACCTGATCATCTCCGGCGGCGTCAACATCTACCCGGCCGAGATCGAGGGCGAACTGGTCTGCCACGTCAAGGTCGCCGACGTCGCAGTGTTCGGCGTTCCGGACCCGGAGTGGGGCGAGGCAATCAAGGCCGTCGTCCAGCCGGCCGAGGGCGTTGAGCCCAGTGACGAGTTGACCGCCGAGATCCTGGAGTTCGCCGCGGGTCGGCTGGCCAAGTTCAAGCTGCCGCGCATCGTCGCCTACATCGACGAACTGCCCCGCGACGACAACGGCAAGCTCTACAAGCGCAAGCTGCGTGATCCCGACTGGGCCGGCCACCCCACGCCCATCTGATCGCGAGCCGGCAATCTTGTGCAGTTTCCGTCGTCACATGGCAGCGGATCTGCAACAAGGTCGGTGGGGGGCGCTAGCGGCCCTGGAAGTTGGGTGGGCGCTTCTCGGCGAAGGCACGCGGGCCCTCCCTGGCGTCCGCGCTGCGGAACACGGCCATACCGAGCTCGGCCTCGATCTTGAACGCGTCGTTCTCGTGCATGCCCTCGGTCTCGCGGATCGTGCGCAGAATTGCCTGGACCGCAAGCGGGCCATTGGCGGCGATCAGTTCGGCCAGTTCGAGCGCTTTTTCCAGCGCCTGGCCATCCGGGACGACATGGCCGATCAGGCCGATGTCCTTGGCCTCGGCGGCCCGGATGTGCCGGCCGGTCAACAGCAGGTCGGCGGCGATCGTATACGGGAGTTGGCGGGTCAGCCGCACCGCGGAGCCGCCCAGCGGGAACAGCCCCCACCGCGGCTCGCTCACGCCGAAGCGCGCGCTTTCGCCGGCGACGCGGATGTCGCTCGCCTGCAGGATCTCGGTGCCGCCGGCGATGGCCGGCCCCTCGACGGCCGCGATGAGCGGCTTGCTCAGCCGGCGCCCCTTCAACAGGGACTCGATCACCGACAGGTCCATCCCGGCGGCGGTCTCGCCCGGATGACTGGTGGCCATCGCCTTGAGGTCCGCACCCGCGCAGAACGCCGTCCCAGCACCGGTCAGGATGCAGACGCGCACCTCGGGGTCAGCGTCGACGCGATCCCACGCATCCCGCATCCCGGCCAGCATCGACGCGGACAGCGCGTTCTTCGCCTCCGGCCGGTTCATGGTCACGATGAGCACGTGACTGCGCTTCTCGACCAGGCAATGCTGCTCGTCGGGGGTGACCGTGGTCATCGGCGCCGAACCTCCTGCGGACTTCCGGGGTTGCCAGAAACAGTAACAGGTTCTAGTTTTCCTGCATGGCCTTGAACATCGCCGATCTGCTCGAGCACGCCGTCGACCTGTTCCCGGACCGGGTGGCCGTGGCCTGCGGCGAGCAACAGGTGACCTACGCCGAACTGGAGGAGCATGCCAACCGGCTCGCCCATCACCTCGCCGCACACGGCGTCGGCACCGGCTCGCACGTCGGGCTGTGCACGCGCAACAGCATCGAGGCCATCGAAGCCATGGTTGCGGTCTACAAACTGCGCGCGGTGATCATCAACGTCAACTACCGCTACACCGCGGCTGAGATCAAGTACGTGCTCGACAATGCCGACGTGGTCGCGCTCGTCCACGACCGCCAATACTCCGACCGCGTCGCCGCCGTCCTGCCGGAGACCCCGAAGGTCGGCCAGGTCGTGGTGATCGACGACGGCAGCGCGCTCTCGTTCACGGGAGTCCCGTTCGCCGACGCGATGGCCGACGGGGCGCCCGAGCGGGACTTCGACGAACGCAGCGCTGACGACCTCTACATCCTGTACACCGGCGGCACCACCGGGGCTCCGAAGGGCGTCATGTGGCGTCACGAGGACATCTGGCGCTCGCTCGGCGGCGGCATCAACTTCGTGACGGGCGAGGCGCTGCCTGACGAGTGGGCGCAGAGCGAGAGCGGCAAGATCACCGGCGGGTTGGTGCGGCTCTGCATCGCGCCGCTCATCCACGGCAACGCGCAATGGGCTGCGCTCGCGGCGCTGTTCGGCGGAGACACCGTCGTCCTCGAGCCCAAGTTCGACGCGCACGCGGTGTGGCGAGCAATCCAACGGCGCCGGGTCAACGTGGTCGTGCTGATCGGCGACGCGATGGCCCGCCCGATCATCGAGGCCTTCCACGAGGGCAACTACGACCCGACCAGCGTGTACGCCGTCTCCAGCAGCGCGGCGCTGTTCTCCCAGACGGTCAAGGACGAATACCTGAAGGCGCTGCCGAACGTCGTGATCACCGACGCGGTCGGCTCGTCGGAGTCCGGCTTCAACGGGATCGGCATGATCACCAAGGACACGCCGCCGACGACGCACGGCCCGCGGGTCACGCTGAACTCGCAAAGCATCGTCATCGACGACCAGGCCAGGCCGGTCGAGCCCGGGTCCGGCGTGGTCGGCCGGATGGCCCGCACCGGCCACATCCCGCTCGGCTACTACAAGGATCCGGTCAAGACCGCGGAGATGTTCGTCGACGTCGACGGGCAGCGCTACACCGTCCCGGGCGATCTCGCGATCTTGGAAGCAGACGGGACGATGACTCTGCTGGGCCGCGGCAACACCTGCGTGAACACCGGGGGCGAGAAGGTCTTTCCCGAAGAGGTCGAGGGCGCCCTCAAGTCGCACCCGGCGGTCTTCGACGCGCTGGTGGTCGGCGTGCCCGACGAGCGTCTCGGCCAGCGCGTCGCGGCGATCGTGCAGCCACGCGCCGGTGCCACCGTGACCTACGACGAGCTCAGCGCTCACGCGCGCAACGAGATCGCCGGGTACAAGGTGCCCAAGAGCGTGTGGCTCGTCGACGAGGTACGGCGGATGCCCACCGGCAAGCCCGATTACCGCTGGGCCAACGGATACGTGACCGAGCACCCGGAGGACGACCTGTGCGCACCACGCTCTGCGACAAACTCGGCATAGCCCACCCGATCCTGGGGTTTACGCCGTCCGAGCACGTGGCCGCGGCGATCAGCCGGGCCGGGGGACTGGGCGTGCTGGGTTGCGTGCGGTTCAACGACCCGGCCGAGCTCGCGACAGCGCTGGACTGGATGGACGCCAACACCGAAGGCATGCCCTACGGCGTCGACATCGTGATGCCGGCGACGGTGCCGAGCGAGGGGACAGCAACCGACCTGGCCACGCTGATTCCCCAAGGGCACAAGGAATTCGTCGAGCGCACGCTGCTCCGCCTGGGCGTCCCGCCGCTGCGCGCTGACGACGACCCGGCAAGGGACGGCGTGCTCGGCTGGCTGCACTCGGTGGCGCGCGCGCACGTGGACATCGCGTTGCAGCACCCGATCGCGCTCATCGCCAACGCCCTGGGCTCACCGCCGCGCGACGTCATCGAACGTGCGCACGCGCAGGGCGTCCCGGTGGCCGCGCTGGCCGGCAAGGCGGAGCACGCCCGCCGCCACGTCGACGAAGGCGTCGACATCGTGGTGGCCCAGGGCACCGAGGCGGGTGGGCACACCGGTGAGATCTCCACGGTCGTGCTGGTCCCGGAGATCGCCGACGCGGTCGGCGATCGCGCGCACGTCGTCGCCGCGGGCGGCATTGGCTCGGGCCGACAGATCGCGGCCGCCCTCGCACTCGGCGCCAGCGGCGCCTGGATGGGTTCGTATTGGCTGACAACCAGCGAGTACGAGCTGACCGGCCCAGCCGACGCCATCAAGCAGGCCCTGGTCGCCGCGCAGTCGAGCGACACGGTGCGCTCGCGCGTCTACAGCGGCAAACCCGCGCGGCTGCTCAAGACGAAGTGGACGCAGGCGTGGGAGGAACCCGGCGCGCCCGCCCCGCTGCCCATGCCGCTGCAGAACCTGCTCGTCAACGACGCGCACCAGCGGATCATGCGCTCCGGCGACCCCGAGGTCGTGGCGATGCCTGTCGGCCAGATTGTCGGCCGGATGAACTCGGTGCGCCCGGTGGCCGAGTTGATGGCTGAGCTCGTCGCCGAACTCGACGACACCCTCGCCCGGTTGGACAAGCTCCGCTGATCGATCGCGACACCCGCTGCGTGCTCATCCAGCAACGCGATCAACCCGCCATGCATCTGCTCGCAGCCACGCCCAGGGGCGTGCGGATCTGACGGTTCACGAATATTTGATCGTGCTCGGCTTCGATCTGTCCGTCGCGGCATGTCTCGCGGCAAACGGCAGCGTCGACGACGCTGGGGCCCGGGGGGGACCACGTGTGAACAGGTTAGTGATGCTGGGGCTGAGTCACCGCGGATCCCCGATCGCGCTGCTGGAGCGCGTGAGCGTGCGCAGAGGTGGGCAACGCCCGCTTCTTGCTGCGTTGGCGGCCGACGGCTATGCGGAGGCGGTTGTTCTGTCGACCTGCAGCCGCACCGAGATCTATGCAATCCGGACCTCGGACACGGCGCGTGATCTGCTCACCATCCTGGCCGACCACGGCGAATGCCCGCGTGCGCTATTGGAGTCCGCTGCCGAGAGCCGGGCGGGCGTCGCGGCGGCTGAGCACCTGTTTCGGGTGACCGGCGGCCTGGAATCGCGCGTTCTCGGAGAGATGGAGATCCTGGGCCAGGTCCGCGCGGCGCTGCGGGTGGCCGCCGCGGCGGGAACGGCCGGGGCATCGCTGTGCCGGCTCTTCGCGGCCGCCCTGAAGGCGGGCGTCCGCGTGCGCGATGAGACCACGCTTGGCGCGCGGGGCCGCTCGCTGGCCTATCAAGCGGTCGAGACGGGCCTTGCCGCCGCGGGCACTGGGGCCAACCCCGTCGTCGTGGTTGTCGGCGGCGGGCGGATGGCCAGCGCTGCAGTGGAGCACCTCGGTCGCCTGAACCAGCGACCCCTGGTTGCGGCCCGCAATGAGGTCAGCGCCGCACGGCTGGCTGGGGCGGATCGCGTCTGCCCACTACCCACGCTGGTCAACGCGCTCGAGCGGGCCGACCTCGTGATCTGTGCAACGTCCGCGGCTCAGTACGTCGTCACCGCGGCCCAGGTACGCCAGGCGATGTCCACCCGCGGGACCCGCCCCCTGGCGATCGTGGACCTGTCGGTGCCGCGCAACGTTGATGCCGCTGTCGCTGCGCTGCCGGGCGTCCGGCTCATCGATCTCGAGGGCCTCAATGATGATTGGCGGTCCGACCCGGAGTTGGTCGCGGCGCTCGAGATCGGCACAACAATCGTCAAGTCGGCCGTGCGCAGGTACGCGGCGGACCTCGCCGCAGCCGACGCCGGACCGATCATCGCGGCGCTGCGGACACACGTCGAGGAGACCTGTCTGCACGAGCTGACGCGGACGCCGAGCGCCCGACTGCTGGGGCAGCAAGACCTGGCCCGCGCAGCCCACGCCATCGCCGGCAAGCTGCTGCACGGCCCCACGCTCGCCGCGCGGTCGGCAGCCGCAACCGGAGACACCGGTTCGCTGAAGCGGCTCTGTGAGATCTTCGGCGTTCGGCCGTCTGAACTCGACCTGGCCGCAGTGCACCGCCACGCACCGGCCGCGACCAACGACCGGGTCGTTCCACAGATCCAGGCAGGTTGTGCGTGATGCCGCCGCAGGCTACCCACGCGATCCTGGCGCCCAGCCGCCCGGACGAAGCCGCAAGTGGCCCGGCGCTGGAGATCTCCGGCCTGATCAAGTCCTATGCCGGTCGGCGCGTGGTCGACGGGCTGACCTTGACGCTCGCTCGTGGTGAAATCGTCGCCCTGCTCGGGCCGAACGGCGCGGGCAAGACGACCACGATCGAGATCTCCGAGGGATTCCGCCGTCCGGACGCCGGCACGGTCCGGGTGCTGGGCCTGGATCCGCTCCGCGACGCCGCTGCCCTCAAACCCCAGATCGGCGTGATGCTGCAGGACGGCGTCGGCGCCTACACGGGAGCCAAGGCACGAGAACTGCTCGACCTGTTCGCGGCCTACGCCGCCCACCCGCACGACACCGCCGAGCTGCTCGAGCTGGTCGGGCTCAGTGACGTCGCGGGCACGCAGGTCAAACGCCTGTCGGGGGGCCAGCGCCAGCGGCTCTCGCTCGCCCTCGCACTGGTGGGCCGGCCCGCACTGGTGTTCCTCGACGAACCGACCGCCGGTATGGACCCGCAGGCTCGGCGCGGCACCTGGGGGCTCATCTCGCAGCTGAGGGCCGACGGGGTCAGCGTCGTGCTCACCACGCATCTTCTGGACGAGGCCGAGCAACTCGCCGACACCATCGTCGTCATCAACCACGGCCGGGTCGTGGCCACGGGATCGCCGGCCGAGCTGGTCCGCGCCGGCGCCGAGGGCCAGATCCGCTTCCGGGCACCGGCCGGACTACGCCTGACCTCGCTGAGCGACGCCCTGCACGCCGGTGCCAGCGCGAGCGAGGAGGCTCCGGGGCGCTACCTGATCACCGGTGAGCGGAGCCCGCAACTGCTTGCCAGCGTCGCCGCGTGGTGCGCCGCACAGGGCGTCTTCGCCGAGGATCTCGCCGTCGAGCGGCGCACCCTCGAGGACGTCTTCCTCGAAATGACCGGGGCGGAGCTCAGCGCATGACAGCCACGGTCAGCTACGTCCCGGCGCCTGATGCCGCGCCGCGCTCGCGCATGCTCGGCGCGCAGACCCGTATGGAGTTGCGTCTGCTGCTGCGAAACGGTGAGCAGGTCGGCCTGACTCTTGTCGTCCCACTGTTGCTGGAAGTGTTCCTCAACCTGCCGCTGCTGTCGTCCCTGGGCGGGTCACGCAGAATCGACTTCGTCGTGCCGAGCGTGCTCGCTCTCGCGGTCATGAGCTCAGCGTTCACCGGACTTGCCATCGGCACCGGCTTCGAGCGCAAGTACGGCGTGCTCAAGCGGCTTGGTGCGACGGCCCTGCCTCGTTCGGTGCTGCTGCTCGGCAAGACGCTGGCGGTACTGCTGCTAGAGGTGCTGCAAGTCGGACTCGTCTGCACACTGGGCCTCGCGCTCGGCTGGCATCCACACGGCAACCCGATCTGGACGGCGCTGCTGATCGTGCTCGGGACCCTGGCCTTCGGTGGCCTCGGCCTGCTCATCGCGGGGACGCTGCGCGCCGAAGTGACTCTCGCCGCCGCCAATCTCATCTGGCTGGTGCTGCTCTTCGCCGGCGGCATCGCGATCGCCCTCGACTCCTACCCGGCCCCGTTCGCCGACGTCGCGCGCTACCTGCCCTCCGCGGCGCTGTCGGACGGTCTGCATCATGTCCTTCAGAACGGCGGAGGCCTGCCCTTGGGAGCGGCCCTGACGTTGCTCGTGTGGTCTGCCGTCGCGCTGCCCGCCGCGACCCGCTGGTTCTCCTGGGAGTGAGTCCACTTCGACCAGAGTGCGAACTGAGCGGCACAACGGAGGTTCGGCTTGTAGCGTCAGCCCGGTGGACGCAACCAACCTTGCTGATCTTTACGGCCTACCGGTGCTGGACTGGGCGAGCATCCAATCGCGTCTGGACGCTGGCATCGCCCAAGGGCCGGGCTCGGGCGGCCCGAGCCGCCATACCTGCTGGTTGACAACGATCAACCAAGACGGCAGCCCACATCTCACCGGCATCGGTGCCCTCTGGGTCGACGGCACGTTCTGGTTCGAGACCGGCGAGGGGACGCGCAAAGGGAAGAACCTCGCCCGCGATCCACGATGCGCGCTGAGCGTCGCCACCAACGAATTCGATCTTGTCGTGGAAGGCACGGCCAACCAGATCACCGATCCGCCCACGGTGGCTGCGATGGCGACACGTTGGGCCGCCGAAGGATGGCCGGCGCGCGTCGACGACACGGGCCGGGCGATAACGGCCGAGTTCAGCGCTCCGTCGGCCGGACCGCCGCCGTGGTTCGTCTACCGCCTGACTCCGGGCACGGCAACGGCGCTCGCGACAGTCGAGCCGGGCGGTGCGACGCGCTGGCAGTTCTGACCGCGCCGCAGCGCGACAGTTCCAGCTCCGTCACGCGCCTCGTCAGTTCCACGATTCGCTGAGTAGTCGATCGAGCGCCAGTTGCAGCATCTCCAACCGGGTCTTGCCACCGTGCTGCGCTGCGATGAAGTAGCTGCCGATCAGCAACGAGTAGGCCAGCATGCTGCGGGCCTCGACATCGTTCTCATCCACGCAGAATTGCCCGAACAGCGAGCGCAGCCACCCCATGCGTCGGTTGTCCACCCGGCGCAGTCGTCGGGCGATGTCCTTGTCGCGGCGGGACCAGTCCCGTAGTGCCAGCTCTACGGCGAAATCGGCCGACGGGGCCAGGTCGAACAGATGCTGCAACTTGCCTCGCGGGTCGGCCGGCTGACTTTCGACAAGCGCGATGACGTCTTCGACCATGGCCTTCTCCCAGGTGTCGAGCATCTCCTCGAGCAGCGCCTGGCGATCGGTGAAGTGCCAGTAGAAGCCACCCTTGGACACCCCCAGCGACGCGGCGAGCGCCTCGACTCGCACCGCGTCGGGACCTCCTGCAGCCAGGGCGTGCAGCGCGGCGTCTACCCACGCTCCGGGAGGAGTTCGAACGTTAGCCACGGCATATCTATACGGCACCGTATTGACAGCTGCAAGCGAGCTTTCCTAACATCCATACGATGACGTATGGATCGAAGGTAGGGATGCGACGCGAGGCGACGCTGCCGCCTGGCCAGCGGCTGATCGACGGATTTCCGCGCTTCGGTCACCTCTCGGGAGGACCACCGGCCGTCCCGGACAACCCGGTGATCGAGATCCGTGGCGCGGTGACCGAAGCGTTCGACGTGCCATTGACCATGCTGTCGACGCTTCCCCGGCGGGAGCTCACGGCCGATTTCCACTGCGTGGCTGGCTGGTCGGCCACCAAGCTTCGCTGGGAGGGTGTCGCGTTCGCGGCGGTGTACCGCACCCTCATCGAACCGGCGCTCTCGCCTGGGACCGCGGTCACCCACCTCGTCTGCTCCGGCCTCGACGGCTGGCGGTCGGTCGTGTCGATCGAGGACGCTCTGGCTGACGATGTGCTTGTCGCGGAGCGCCTGAACGGCCGCCCGCTCGACGGTGACCATGGGGCGCCGGTCAGGTTTGTCAGCCCCAGGCAGTACGGCTTCATCAACACTAAGCACCTCTGCCGGATCGAGGTCCACACCGCCGAGCCGAAGGGCATCCACGGGTCCCTCGCAATGCGGGTGCTCGCGCCCCATCCGAGGGCGAGGGTCTGGGAAGAGGAGCGTCATCGTTACCTGCCTTCGTGGTCGCTGCGATGCGCCTACCGGGCCACGATCGCCTTCCTCATGCCAAAGGGCGGACGATCGGCCTGAGGATTCCGAACACGGCAAGCGGCGGAGGCGTCGAACGGCAGTAGAACGCTCGCGTTCCTCGGTAGCACCGCAGACGTCATCAGTCCGACGAGAGTGTGAGCCGGCCGACCTCGATCAGTTCAGCGGGGACGTCGGATGGTGCGGATCGCTCGAGCACCGACTCGGCCCGGCGCCCGTCGAAGGTAAGTGTGCTGATCTCGTTGCCGAAGTACGGCCCGGCCAGTCGGTTCCACGCAATCGTCATCGGCGGCAGCTTGGCCATCCAACCGAGCAGCCGGCGGGTGCTCCGCTCGGCCGCCCTGCTCCACGAGATGCGGAATGCGACCTTCATGGCGGCGGGCACGTAGTTGTGCAGCGGCGAGCAGGTCAGTTGATAGATCGGCGAATCGACATGTTGCTGGTAATGCGCCTGCGCGGCATACGCGTGGTGCACGTCGCCGGACAGGACGCACACGGTGGCCGGGGGGCGACCATCCGTGGCACGCTCGCCACGCCCAACGGAAGCGAGCAGTACGGCGAGCCGGTCGAACGACTTGCGGAACGACGCCCAGTGCTCGAGGTCAGCGGCGCGGCGCATCTTCTCACCCCACCGGGCCACCCGCGGCCCGCGGGCTCCCGCGCACAGCACCTCGTTCCAGGACTCGATGTCGTGCAGGGCCCGCGGCAGTAGCCACGGCAGCGACGTGCCGATCAGCAGATGGTCGTAATCGCCCCGGACCTGCTCCTCGATCCAGTCGAACTCGCTCTCGCTGACCATGCTGCGGCGACCCTCGGCCAGGATGCGGCCGCACCGTGAGTCGATCATGACCAGCCGCACCCGGCCGAAGTCGCGGCGATAGGACCAGCGGGTGCCCTTCGCTCCGTCGGCCTCGCGGTCGGCATGCGCCGCGAACTCGCGCAGCGCCGCCTCGGCATCGCCGTTGCCGGTCCGGACCCGCTGGTAGAGATCGTTCTTGGCCAGTTCGTCGGGGGAGAGATTGCCCAGGTGCTGGTACACCCAGTACGACGACAGCGCGCCGACGATGCGCTCCTGCCACCACGACTCGCGCTTCATGTCCTCGCGCCAGAGGTGTGAGGTGTTCCAGTCGTCGCGCACGTCGTGGTCGTCGAAGATCATCGAGATCCCGATGGTGGACATCAGCCAGCGCACGTCCGGGTCGGCCCACGACTCGGCGTAGAGCCAGGTGTACTCCTCGAAGTCGGCGACCTGGTCCTGCGCGCCCTTGGCTATGTCGCGGCGGGCTCGGATGCGGCGCTGGGTCTGCTCCGAGGTCTCGTCGGCGTAGACCTGGTCTCCGACCATGAGCACCGCGTCGGGCCAGGTGTCCTCGCCGACGGCGGCCAACGTGCGGGCGTAGCAGGCCAGCGAGTCGGCGTCGAAGTGGTTGTCGTCGGCGGGCAGCGCAGCGGCCGTCGCGTAGCGGCACGACCCGAACGCGATCCGGACGGGGCGGTCCTCGCTCAGCGTGCGAATCCGGCTCGGCGGCCGGTTCGAGGTCTCGGGTGGCCAGGCGAGCGTGCCGTCGAGCCGGACCTCGTAGGGCGTGCTCGTGCCTGGTTCAAGGCCTTCGACCAGCACCAGCGCGTAGTGGTGCCCTGCCACGCTCCAGGTGCGCTCGCGGTGGCCGAGGACCTCGACCTCGCACGGTTGGTCGGTCTCGACCCATATCGTCGCGCTCGAGGAGCCGACGTGACGCAGCAGCGGACCGATCGAAATCTGGTTCATGCGATCTGTCTACCCGCAAGTGCGCTCAGGCAGGCGTGGCAGCCAGTTCCGCGCCGAGCCGGCGCAGGTGCACGGTGGCGGCGCCGAGGGTGAACTCGTTGCGCTTGGCCGCCACGAAGTACCGGTGCAGGGCCCCGTCGGTGTCGATGCCAGTCCCGCCGTGCACGTGCACGGCGGTGTGCGCGACCCGGTGCCCGGCATCGGCGGCCCAGAACTTGGCGGTGGCCAGTTCGGTCGTCGCCGGCAGTCCTTCGGCCACCCGCCAGGCGGCTTCCCACATGGTGAGGCGCACCGCCTCGACATCGACGTAGGCATCCGCCAGCCGCTGCCCGACCGCCTGGAAGCTGCCGATCGGGCGACCGAACTGCACCCGCTCCCTGGCATAGGCGACGGTCAGTTCCAGCGCCCTCTCCAGGACGCCCAGCTGTTGAGCGCACAGCGCAACCGTCGCCCGCTCCAGCAGCCAGTCCAGCACGCCAGCGCCGCCGAGCGTCCGGTCGGGATCCAGCCGGACACCGACGAGCTCGAGCGAGGCGGCGCTGTCCCCGTCGACGAGGCGCTGCCGCTGCACCGTGACGCCGGCATCCGAAGGCCGGACGAGGAAGACGCGCGGGCCGTCGTCGGTGGCAGCCGGCACCAGGAACAGGTCGGCCACCGGCCCGGCGCTGACCACCGCCTTCGACCCGGTCAGTCGCCAGCCGGAATCGGCCCGTTCGGCGCGAGTGACCGGTGCGTCAGGGGAGTCGGCCGACTCCTCGGTCAGCGCGGCAGTCAGGACCAACTCGCCGCGCGCCGCGGCCGCCGCCCAGGTCTCGCGTTGCGCGTCGTCACCGAACTCGGCGATCGCCGCCGCGGCCACGGCTATCGAGGCGAGGTAGGGCGCGGGCGCCACGGCGCGACCCAACTCGATCAGCACGCTGCACTGTTCGAGTACGCCGAAGCCGCCTCCGCCGATGTTTTCCGCCAGCGCCGCGGCGAGCACGCCTGCGTCGGCGAGTGCCGACCACAGCTCACGGTCGATGTGGTCGGGTTGCGCCCCCACGCTGCGTAGCCGGGTCTGGGTCACGTGGTCGTCGAGGATGCGGCGGGTGAGCCCCGCCAGGTCCCGCTGGGTCTCGGACATCGTGAAATCCATCGTCTTGGGCCCTACCGTCCGCTGGCCGGCAGGCGCAGGCCGACGCCGGCGATGATGTCGCGCTGCACCTCGTTGGTGCCGCCGCCGAAGGTCAGGATCAGTGACGAGCGGTGCATCCGCTCGATTCGGCCGTTCAGCATGGCCGCGGGCGACCCGGCGCGGACGTGCGCGTTGGCGCCGAGGACTTCCATGAGCAGGCGGTAGGCCTCGGTGGCGAACTCCGTGCCGAACACCTTTGTGGCCGAGGCGTCGGCCGGCCCGACGCCGGCCCCGGAGGCGATGCGCCAGTTCATCAGCTTGAGGAACTGCACTTTGGCGTGGATGCGAGCCAGGTGGATCTGCACCCATTCCTGGTCGATCACGCGCCGTCCGTCAGCCAGCTTGGTGTTCTGGGCCCACTCCCGCACCTCGCGCAGCGCCGTCATGATCGGCGCAGCCGAGGTCAGCGCCACCCGCTCATGGTTGAGCTGGTTGGTGATCAGCGCCCAGCCCGCGTTTTCCTCGCCGACAAGGGCGGCGGCCGGTACGCGTACGTCGGCGTAGTAGGTGGCGCTGGTCGTCGGACCGGAGACGGTGCGCACCGGCGTCCAGGAGAAGCCGGGGGAGTCGGTCGGCACGATCAGGATGGACAAGCCCTTGTGCTTCGGGGCAGATGGGGGTCCCCCCGGCAAAGGGGGAGTGGCCGGCGGGGGAGGCAACGTGCGGCAGGCCAGCCAGACGTAGTCGGCGTACTGGATCAGGCTCGTCCACATCTTCTGGCCGTTGATGACGTAGTCGTCGCCGTCCCGCGTCGCCCGGGTGCGCAGCGAGGCGAGGTCGGTGCCGGCGTCCGGCTCCGAGTAGCCGATGGCGAAGTGCAGCTCACCGGCGGCGATCCTGGGCAGGTAAAACGCGCGCTGGTCCTCGGTGCCGAAGCGCATGATCGTCGGGCCGACGGTGTTGATCGTGAGAAACGGGACCGGCGCGCCCGCGATCGCCGCCTCGTCGGTGAAGATCAGTTGTTCTATCCGCGAGCCGCCTCGTCCGCCGTACTCCTCCGGCCAGGCGAGCGTCAGCCAGCCGTCGGCACCCATCTGGCGGATCACTTCCTTGTAGGCCGTGCCGTCGCCGTAGTCGCCCTCGGGCGAGTTCAGCGCGGCCCTGCGCTCGGGCGTCATCAGCCGGTCGAAATAGCTGCGCAGCTCGGCGCGCAGCGCTTCGTGCTCGGCTGAGAAGCTGATCTCCAT
>JAOPWD010000095.1 GCA_025965875.1 Pseudonocardiales bacterium | reverse complement strand
GCATACAGCTCGTAGTTCGAGCACTCCGCGTCGGTCATCAGCGTCTCCCAGGCCTGCACCTTGGCCAGGGGCTCGGGCCGCGAGGCCCGGCACTTGGCCGCGTTCACGGCGCCTTGGGTGGTGTTGTCGGCGGCGGCCTCGGCGGCTATCTCTCCGGACTCCAGCGCCCCGAGCACGGCCAACCGGTGTAGCAGCGACCAGCGCAGGTCGGTGTCGACGAGAAGTCCTTCGGGCAGTGCGTCGCCGTCGAGCCAGGCCCGTAGTCGCGCGGTGTCTGTCGACGACGTGGCCAGGGCTCGCACCGCGGCGAGCTGCCGCCCCGACCCGGCCGGCGCCGCCAGTACGGCCCGCAGCGCGGCGGCGGACACGCGTTCGTAGGCAGCGTCGCGAGTCTCGGCCGGATGGTAGGCGCCGATGAGCGAGCCGACCGTCCAGCCCAGCACGCTCGTGACCACCGCGTCGTTGGGCTCCTCGGCGATGGCGGCCAGTGGGATCTCGAGGGCGAGCGCCGGGGCTACTTCGGCGTCAGCGACGGCGAGCCGCAGCGCATTCCAGACCACCGTCCGCGCCAGCGGGTCGACGATCCCGCCGAGCAGGTGTGGCATCGACTGCCAGTTCTCCGGACCGAGCGCGACCTTGGCCCAGGTCTCGTCACGGGCGTCGGGCAGAACGAGCGCCGGCACGGGCGTGGGCTCCGGTCCGGGCACCGCGTTGGCGTGCTCGACCACCGCGACCGCAACGCTGCGTAGCTCGTCGCCGGCGTCGTCGTAGGAGGCCACCGTGATGGCGTGCGGCCGGCTGGTCCCCTCCTCGGCGGGTGCCTCGCGGCGGATCTGCACGGCGCCACCGACTGTCACGGCGCTGAGCGTGTCCAGGCCCGACGTGCGCAGCCACGCATCGGCCCAGGTAGGCAGCTCCACGGCGCCGGCGGCGGTCCACGAGGCGATGAGATCGCCGAACTCGGCGTTGCCGAAGGCGTGCTCGTCGAAGTGCCGGCGCACGCCACCGAGGAACACCTCGTCGCCGAGGTGCGCAGCAAGCTGGCGCAGCACCGAGGCGCCCTTCGCATAGGAGATGCCGTCGAAGTCGTTCAGCGCGCTGGCCGCGTCCGTTGCGCCGTTGCCGGCCACCGGATGCGTGGACGGCCGACGGTCGGCCGCGTAGCCCCACGCCTTGCGTTGGATACCGAAGTCGACCCACGAGGAGTGTTCGGTCACCGCGTCGCACACCCGCGTCCCGACGTACTCGGCGAAGGACTCGTTGAGCCACAGGTCGTCCCACCAACGCATGGTGACCAGATTGCCGAACCACATGTGCGCCATCTCGTGCGCGATGGTGCTGGCGCGTTCGCTGCGGTCGGCATCGGTGGCCCGCGAACGGAACACCAATGGGTCGCGGAACGTGACGCAGCCCGGGTTTTCCATTGCGCCGGCGTTGAATTCGGGCACGAAGGCCTGGTGGTACCGGCCCCACGGGTAGCGAATCCCGAACAGCCGGTGGAATTCGTCGAAGCAGTCCTTCGTGAGGGTGAGCAGCTCGTCCGCGTCACGGTCCAGGTGCGGCGCGAGCGAGGCCCGGGCGTGCAGGGCGAGCGGGATTCCGTCGTGTACGTCGGTGATCGAGTGGTACGGCCCGGCAATCAGCGTCGTGAAGTAGGTGGCCAACGGGCGGGTCGTGGCGAGCACCCAGTGGCCGGGTTCGGTCTGGGTCGCCGCGCCGTTGCCCGCGACCGTCCACTCCGGCGGGCAGCGCAGTGCGAGCGTCACCGGTGCCTTCAGGTCGGGCTGGTCGAAGCAGGCGAACCAGCGGGGCGCGGCGTCGAGGAAGGACATTGCGTAGAGGTAGACCTGCCCGTCGGCCGGGTCGACGTGGCGGTGCAGACCTTCGCCGTCGCGGGAGTAGGACATGAGCGCCTCGACGGTGAGCTCGTTCTGTGCGTCCAGGTTGCGCAACGTGAGGCGGCCGCCCGCGGCACTGAACGCGTTGTCGACATCCAGCGACCGTCCGTTGAGGACGGCGTTGCGCAGGATTCGGGGCTTGACGTCGAGGAACGTCGACGCGTTCCCGTCCGCAGCGGCGAACCGGATCGTGGTCGATGAGACGAACGTCTCGTCGTCGCCGGTGAGGTCCAAACGGACGTCATAGGACGAAACGGTGAGCAGCTCGGCCCTGCTCTGGGCTTCCGCGTGGCTGAGGCTGGGCATCGGCCGACGCTATTGCATCAGTTACACGCGCGAAACACGCCACGACACATTGCCGAAACACCGGACTACCAGTCTTCCCGTGAAGCGCACGACATCTCCCGCGCCAACATCATCGACAAAGGGGAAGCCTGTGTCCCAACTACTCCTCGCCGGCACCTACACACCGTTCGACGTCAAGAATCTCAATGCGGGTGATACGGCCTGGGTTCTGACGTCTTCGGCGCTGGTGTTGCTCATGACTCCGGCGCTGGCGTTCTTCTACGGCGGCATGGTGCGAATGAAGCACGTGCTCGCCATGCTGATGCAGAACTTCACCGCGATCGCCATCGTGAGCGTGACCTGGATCGTGCTCGGCTTCAGTTGGGCGTTCGGCGGCAACAACCAATGGCTCGGAGACCTGCACTACTTCGGCCTGCACAACATCAACGATGTCGTGCCCACACTCGGCACTGCGCAGACGACGCCGACGATGGCGATCGTGGCGTTCCAGTTGACGTTCGCGATCATCACCCCCGCGCTGATCACCGGCTCGACGGCCGATCGCTGGAAGTTCGGCGCCTTTGTAGCGTTCGTCGCGGCGTGGTCGCTGCTCATCTACGCGCCGGTCGCGCACTGGGTCTTCAACGGGTACGGCTGGCTGAACCGGTCGCTGATCCCGAGCTCGGGCGGGCACTTCTTTGCACAGGACTTCGCCGGTGGAACCGTCGTGCACATCAATGCCGGCGCCGCCGGGCTCGCGATGGCGTTACTGCTCGGCAAGCGAAGAGGCTGGCCCAAGGAGGCCATGCGCGGGCACAACATCCCGTTCGTGCTCCTCGGTGCTGGTCTGCTGTGGTTCGGCTGGTTCGGCTTCAACGCCGGATCGGCGCTGGCCGCGAACAACCTCGCCGCCTACGCGTGGGTCAACACCAACACCGCCACGGCCACCGCGCTGCTCGGCTGGATCGTCGCTGAGAAGATCCGCTACGGGAAGTGCACGGCACTCGGTGCGGCATCCGGTGCGGTCACCGGACTGGTCGCGATCACGCCGTGCGCCGGTTGGGTGACGCCGCTCGGGTCGCTCTTCATCGGTTTCGGCGCCGGATTCATCTGTGCCTACGCCATCAGTGTGAAGAACAAGCTCGGCTTCGACGACTCGCTCGACGTCGTCGGCGTGCACTTCGTCGGTGGCTGGGTCGGCACGCTCTCCGTCGGCTTCTTCAGCTCGAAGGCCGTCAACTCCTTCGGCAACGACGGCATCTTCTACGGCGGCGGCGGCAAGTATGGCGGCTGGAGCCTGCTGCTTCACCAGTTCTTGGCGGCCGGCGCGGTCACGGTGTTCTCCTTCGTCGGAACGTTCATCATCGCCAAGGTGATCGGGTTCGTCATGAAGACCCGGGTGACCGAGGAGGATGAGCTCACCGGCTTGGACGTCTCGATCCACGGAGAGAGTGCATACGAATTCGGTCCACTTGGCGGAAGCGGATTCCTGCCACAACCGGCTTCAACGAAGGAGAGTGTCGGCACATGAAGCAGGTAACCGCCGTCATCAAGCCGTTCAAGCTCGACGACGTCAAGGCCGCTCTGGAGGTCCTGGGCATCCAAGGGCTGACGGTCAGTGAGGTGCAGGGCTTCGGCCGTCAGCGTGGTCACACCGAGGTCTATCGCGGCGCCGAGTACACCGTCGACCTGGTGCCCAAGGTGCGCGTCGACGTCCTGGTCGGCGACCCCGATATGGAGAAAGTCGTCGACGCGATCGTCGAAGCCGCCCGGACCGGAAAGATCGGGGACGGGAAGGTATGGGTGACGCCGGTCGAGACGCTCGTCCGGGTGCGGACCGGTGAGCGCGACGCAGACGCCATCTGAATCACTGACCGAGGTCCGGGCCGACGTTCTGCGTCGGCCCGGACTCGTCGGTGTGGGACTGCGTCTTGACCTCTGCGACGCCTACGACGACTGGTTGCGGGCCCTGGTCCCGCAGACGGCCGGCCTGGCATTGATCGCCGTAGGTGGGCTGGGACGCAGCGAGCCCGCGCCCTACTCCGATCTGGATCTGGTGCTGCTGCACGACGGCAAGGTGAGTGGGCTGCGCGAACTGGCCGACTCCATCTGGTACCCCATCTGGGACAGCGGCATCGCACTCGACCACTCCGTCCGCACGGTCAACGAGGCGGTCGCCGTCGCCAAGGACGACCTCAAGGCTCTTCTGGGACTGCTCGACGCCCGACACATCGCCGGCGATGCCGCGTTGTGGGGACCGTTGCGGGCCCGCGTCCTGGACGTGTGGCGGGCGACGGCGGAGAAGCGGGCCGGCGAGCTGCATGAGCTGTCCCGAACGCGATGGGTCGCCGCGGGCGACGGCGCGTTCCTGCTCGAGCCCAACCTGAAGGACTCCCGTGGCGGCTTGCGCGACGCCCAGTCGTTGCACGCGCTCGCGGCCGCGCAGTTGGTGGATTTCTCGGCGCCGGTCCGGGCGGCGTACCCGGTGCTGCTCGACGCGCGCGGGGAGCTGCACCGGCGTACCGGCCGGGCCGAGGACGTGTTGCGGCTGCAGGAGCACGATGCGGTCGCTGAGGCGCTGGGCATGTTCGACGACGACGGCCAGCCCGATCGCGACTCGATGCTGCGCAGTGTCAACGACGCGGCACGCACCGTGGCGTACGCGCTCGACGTCGCCTGGCGGCGAATCGAGACGGCCGCGCGTGTCGCGCGGTCGCCCCGCCGCCGGCTGTTCGGCTCGTCCGCGCCGACCGGGCCGGAGCGGACCGGGCTGGCCAAGGACGTGGTCGCCCAGGACGGCGAGGTCGTGCTCGCTCGTGACGCCGACCCGCGAGCCGACGTCGGCCTGGTCCTGCGCGCGGCCCGTGCCGCTGCCGAGAACGACCTGCCGCTCAGCCCGTACACGCTCGAGCGGCTGGCCGCCGAGGCGCCCCCGGTGCCGGTGCCATGGCCGGCCCAGGTCCGTGACGACTTCGTGTCGGTACTCGGTGCCGGGCAACCAGCCGTCCAGGTGCTCGAATCGCTTGACCATGCCGGGCTGCTCGCCGAGCTCATCCCGGAGTGGGACGCCGTGCGCTGCCGGGCCCAGCACAACCCGGTGCATCGCTTCACCGTCGACCGGCACCTACTCGAGACGGCGGCCCAAGCAGCGCGGTTCACCCGTCAGGTCGCCCGCCCGGACCTGCTGCTGATCGGCTGCTTGCTGCACGACATCGGCAAGGGCTACCCGGGTG
The DNA here is from genome assembly GCA_025965875.1 of Pseudonocardiales bacterium. Taxonomy (GTDB): domain Bacteria; phylum Actinomycetota; class Actinomycetes; order Mycobacteriales; family Jatrophihabitantaceae; genus QHCC01. The sequence continues at coordinate 20,817 of JAOPWD010000095.1, read as the reverse complement.
GCGACCACTCCGTCGTCGGTGCGGAGCACGCGCAGCGGATCGGCCAGCGGATGGGGCTCAAGCCCGACGACGTCGCGACGGTGACTGCGCTGACCCGCCACCACCTGCTGCTGCCCGACACGGCCGTGCGGCGCGACCTCGACGACCCGAGGACCGTGAAGCTGGTCGCTGATGCAGTGGACGGGTCGGGGGAGCTGCTCGACCTGCTGCATGCGCTGACGATCGCCGATGCGGCAGCGACCGGGCCGGCGGTGTGGAGCGACTGGAAGGCCGGCCTGATCACCGAACTGGTCGCGCGCGCGCGCGCCGTGCTCGAAGGCGAGGAGCCACCTGCCCCGCCAGAGATCGATGACGAGGCCCGCGCGCTGGCTGAGCGGGGGCAGCTTGCCGTGGAGATCCGCGCGGACGAGGTGATCGTTGCCGCGCCTGACCGGGTCGGCGTCCTATACCGGACCGCAGGCGTGCTCGCGCTGCATTCACTAGACATTCGCTCGGCGTCGATCCGGACGCATGCCGGCATGGCGGTGAACACCTTTCTCGTCGAACCCCGCTTCGGCAGGCTGCCCGACCCAGCGCTCGTGCGCAGTGACCTGGCCCGCGCGCTGGACGGCACGCTCGGCCTGGCCGACAAGCTGCGGGAGAAGGAAAATGCGTACGCGCGCCGCGTACCGGCCGGGGCGCACCTACCGCCCGCGGTGCACTGGTTCGACGACGAAGCAACCGATGCGACCGTGGTGGAGTTCCGGGCAGCCGATGCCATCGGGCTGCTGTGTCGCGTCACCGCAGCCCTGGAACGGTGCGGCCTGGACGTGCGCTCCGCGCTGGTCTCGTCGATGGCCGGCGTGGTGGTTGACGCCTTCTACGTCACGACACGCAACGGGATGCCGGTCCCGCGAGCGGATCGAGCCGAGATCGAGGCCGAGTTGGTGCGGATCTAGCCCGATTGTGCAACCCCTCCGCGCGGTCCCGGGCGCAGCGGGCTGTCCAATCGCAGGGCCGGTCGGGCAGAAGTCACACACAACTCGTTTCCGAATGCCCGAAACCTCCCGGTAACCTGATAGCTGCCTCACGGGCCGATGCCGTCCCGGTCCGGATGCTCGCCGTGGACTCTCACGGCGGCCATCCGGAATGTTCCGAGCCGACGACCATCGAGAGGGAGACACGTGACTCCGTTCTCTGCCGTGCCCAAGGCACAGGGCCTCTATGACCCGAGCTTCGAGACCGACTCCTGCGGCGTCGCGTTCATCGCCGACCTACAGGGCCGCGCCAGCCACTCGATCATCGCGCACGCCCTCACCGCGCTGCACAATCTCGATCACCGCGGCGCCGCAGGCGCGGAGCCATCGTCCGGGGACGGCGCGGGCATGACCGTGCAGGTGCCGGACGTGTTCCTGCGCGCCGTGTCCGGACTCGACCTACCCCCCGTTGGTGAGTACGCCGTGGGCATCGCGTTCCTGCCCACCGACGCCGACCTGGCCGCTCGCGCCGTCGCACTCGTCGAGCGGACCGCGGTCGAAGAGGGGCTGATCGTCATCGGCTGGCGTGACGTGCCGGTCCGCCCGGACGGCCTCGGCCCCACCGCCCGCGGCGTCATGCCCTCCTTCCGTCAGCTCTTCCTGCGCGGCGCGGCCGGCGAGACGGGACTGGCCCTGGAGCGGCTCGCCTTCGCAGCTCGCAAGGTCGCCGAGCGCCGCGCGCGTGAGGCCGAGATCGAGCTGTACTTCCCGTCGCTGTCGTCGCGAACACTTGTCTACAAGGGCATGCTCACGACCGATCAGCTCGGCGTCGTGTTCCCTGACCTCACCGACGAGCGCTTCGCGAGCGCCATCGGTCTGGTGCACAGCCGGTTCTCGACGAACACGTTCCCGTCCTGGCCGTTGGCCCACCCGTACCGCTACATCGCGCACAACGGCGAGATCAACACGATCCGCGGCAACCGGAACTGGATGCGCACCCGGCAGGCCCTGCTGGAATCCGACCTGATCCCGGGTGACCTGGCCCGCCTGTTCCCGATCTGCACACCCGGCGTCAGCGACTCGGCCACCTTCGACGAGGTGCTCGAACTGCTGCACCTCGGCGGGCGCACCCTGCCCCACGCGGTGCTCATGATGATCCCCGAGGCGTGGGAGAACAACGCCGCGATGGATCCCGCGCGCCGCGCCTTCTACGAGTTCCACGGCTCGCTCATGGAGCCGTGGGACGGACCGGCGTGCGTCAACTTCACCGACGGCACGGTCATCGGCGCGGTCCTCGACCGCAACGGGCTGCGACCGGGACGCTGGTGGCAGACCTCGGACGGCCTGGTCGTGCTCGGCAGCGAATCCGGCGTGCTCGACCTCGATCCGTCGACCATCGTGGCCAAGGGTCGCCTCCAGCCCGGCAAGATGTTCCTCGTCGACACCGCCCGCGGCGAGATCGTCTCCGACGCCGACGTCAAGGCCGAGCTTGCGGCTGAGCACCCGTACGGGGAATGGCTGCACGCCGGGCTGATTCAGCTCGGCGAGCTGCCCGAGCGTGAGCACACCGTGTTCTCGCACGAGTCGGTGACGCGTCGCCAGCAGATCTTCGGCTACACCGAGGAGGAGTTGCGCGTCCTTATCACGCCGATGGCGACGGCCGGTCTCGAGCCGCTGGGTTCGATGGGCACCGATACGCCGCTCGCGGCACTCTCGCAGCGTCCGCGGCTGCTGTTCGACTATTTCAGCGAGCTGTTCGCCCAGGTGACGAACCCGCCGCTGGACGCGATCCGCGAAGAGATGGTGACCTCGCTGGCGGGCACGATCGGCCCCGAGCTGAACCTGCTCGCCCCCACCGCCGCGTCCTGCCGGCAGATCGTCATCCCGCGCCCGGTGATCGACAACGAGGAGCTGGCCAAGATCTGGCACGTCGACGCCGACGGCGACATGCCCGGGTTCCACAGCAGTCTCATCGATGGCCGCTACCGCGTCCACGGCGGCGGCGAGGCGCTGGCCGGAGCGCTCGAGCGGGTACGTCGGGAGTGCTCCGACGCCGTCGCCAACGGCACTCGCATCCTGATCCTGTCCGACCGCGACTGCGACGCCGACCACGCGCCGATCCCCGCGTTGCTCCTGACGTCGGCAGTCCACCAGCACCTGGTCCGGACCGGGCAGCGAACCAAGGTCGGCCTGGTGATCGAGACCGGCGAGGCACGCGAGGTCCATCACGTCGCGCTGCTCGTCGGCTACGGGGCCGCCGCGGTGAACCCCTACCTCGCCTTCGAGACGATCGATGACCTCGTCGCCACCGGAGCGATCACCGGAATCTCGTCGGCGCAGGCGATCCAGAACTACGTCAAGGCGCTGTCCAAGGGCGTGCTCAAGGTGATGTCGAAGATGGGCATCTCGACGATCGCGTCCTACACCGGGGCGCAGGTGTTCGAGGCCTTCGGGCTGGCCCAGCCGCTGGTCGATGAGTACTTCGGCAGCACCCCGTCCCGGCTGGGCGGGGTGGGCCTCGGCGTGCTCGCGGCCGAGTCAGCCGCTCGCCACGCCAGCGCGTATCCGCTGGTGCCGACCGCTCGCGCCCACCGGCGCCTGGACGTCGGCGGAGAGTACCTGTGGCGGCGTGAGGGTGAGCTGCACCTGTTCAACCCCGAGACAGTCTTCCTGCTCCAGCACGCCACGCGACAGCGGCGTTACGAGCTGTTCACCGAGTACACCGACAAGATCGAGGCGCTGAACCGGGCCGGCGGCACGCTGCGCGGCCTGTTCGAGTTCCGCTCGGGCCGCGCGCCCGTCCCGATCGACGAGGTCGAGCCGGTATCGGCGATCGTCGCGCGGTTCGCGACCGGCGCAATGTCCTACGGCTCGATCTCGGCCGAGGCCCACGAGACGCTCGCGATCGCGATGAACCGTATCGGCGGACGCTCCAATTGCGGTGAGGGCGGCGAGGACGCGCGGCGCTTCACCCCTGACGAGAACGGCGACCTGCGCCGCTCGGCGGTCAAGCAGGTCGCCTCCGGTCGCTTCGGCGTGACGAGCCACTACCTCGTCAACGCCGACGACATCCAGATCAAGGTGGCGCAGGGAGCCAAGCCGGGCGAGGGCGGCCAACTGCCCGGTTACAAGGTCTACCCGTGGATCGCGCGCACCCGGCACTCCACGCCGGGCGTCGGGCTGATCTCGCCGCCGCCGCACCACGACATCTACTCCATCGAGGACCTCGCCCAACTCATCCACGACCTCAAGAACGCCAACGCGCAGGCCCGCATCCACGTCAAGCTGGTGGCCGAGTCCGGCGTCGGGACGGTTGCCGCGGGGGTGTCGAAGGCGCACGCCGACGTGGTGCTGATCTCCGGGCACGACGGCGGCACCGGCGCGGCACCGCTGACCTCGCTCAAGCACGCCGGGCTGCCCTGGGAGCTCGGCTTGGCCGAGACGCAGCAGACGTTGCTGCTGAACGGGCTGCGCGACCGGATCACGGTGCAGGTCGACGGCGCGATGAAGACCGGTCGAGACGTCGTGGTCGCGGCGCTGCTCGGCGCCGAGGAGTTCGGCTTCGCCACGGCACCGTTGATCGTTTCCGGGTGCGTGATGATGCGCGTCTGCCACCTCGACACCTGCCCGGTCGGTGTGGCCACGCAGAACCCGGTGCTGCGCGAGCGCTACACCGGCAAGCCCGAGTTCGTCGTCACATTCTTCGAGTACATCGCCGAGCAGGTGCGCGAGTTCCTGGCTGAGCTGGGCTTCCGGTCCCTGGAGGAGGCGATCGGGCACGTCGAGGTGCTCGACACCAGCAAGGCGATAGAGCACTGGAAGGCTGACGGGCTCGACCTCAGCCCGTTGCTCGCCGCCCCCGAGACGCCCTACGGCACGTCGCTGGTGAAGATCCGCGAGCAGGATCACGGCCTGGACGCCGCGCTCGATAACACGCTGATCCAACTGTGCGAGGGCGCCCTGCTCGACGGCGACAAGGTCCGACTGGAACTACCGGTGCGCAACGTCAACCGCACGGTTGGCACCATGCTCGGCTCGCTGGTCACTCGCCGTTACGGCGCCGACGGTCTGCCTCCGGGCACGATCGACGTGACGTTCCGCGGCTCGGCCGGCCAGTCCTTCGGCGCTTTCATGCCTCGCGGCATGACCCTGCGGCTGGTCGGCGACGCCAACGACTACGTGGGCAAGGGTTTGTCCGGCGGCGTCATCGCGGTCCGGCCGCACGAACTGGCCCCCTTCGTGGCCGAGCGCAACGTGATCGCCGGCAACGTGATCGGCTACGGCGCGACGAGTGGCGAGATCTACCTGCGCGGCGTGGTGGGGGAGCGCTTCGGGGTGCGCAACTCCGGCGCGACGATCGTCGCCGAAGGCGTGGGCGATCACGCGTTGGAATACATGACCGGTGGCATCGGGGTCATTCTCGGCCCGACCGGGCGCAACATCGGCGCCGGCATGTCGGGCGGCCAGGCCTTCGTGCTCGACCTGGACACGTCGCTCGTCAACCGCGAGTTGGTCGAGATCGAGCCGCTGTCGATCGAGGCAGCCCAGACCCTGCGCGCGGTCGTGGCGCGACATGGCGAGTACACCGACTCCGCCGTCGCACGTGAGTTGCTACGGGACTGGACGGCAATGCGCGCGCGGTTCAGCGCAATCGTGCCGCGCGACTACAAGCGAGTGCTCGACGCGACCCGGCGGGCGCACGCGGCCGGTGAGGACGTCGACGCCGCCGTCATGGCCGCCGCGCGCGTCTGACCAGCGAAGCGGCATGACGTCGGCCAGGGGCTCGCCTCAGGCCTGCGTCGAGCCCGTGGAACGTCCTTCGGGTGGCTGCCGCGCGGGCCGGTGGGTTAGGGGGCGTTCGGTTAGGGGCCGCGCGCCGGGGCGCTGCCCGGCGGGGCGCTGCCCGTGCACGACCCAGAGCCGATAGCAGTTCTGCCGGCTGAGGTCGTCCGGGCGGCACAGCGGTCCGCCGTCGAAGCCCCACTGGCCGCTAGGCATCACCAGCCCGCACAGTTGGCAGGTCGTGTGCGAGCCGGCTGCGCCGCGCCAGTCACCGCTTTGGTTCGAGGAGAGCGCTGGGCGAGCCTTCGGGTCCAGGCCGGAGCCCTTGACCCATCCCGCAGGCCACTGACCGCCGCACGCCTCGACCATCAGTTTGAAGGCGTCCGCGTCGGCGCGCCGGCTGAAGGTCTCCAGTGCGCCAGGGGCCTCGCCGCGCCGGCCTCCGCCGAGCACCCACCGGACCCGGTAGTTCGTTCCGCCGTTTGCCCGAGGCCGACTCTCGACATTTGCCACGCCGTGCCTCCTGATCGTGTCTGGCATGATCATGGGCAAGATCACGAAATCACGTGCACGTCGGAAGCGTTCGGCGGCGCTCTCTGGCGCCCACTGTAGTCCTTTCCCTATCGCGGGCCGCGCCGACATCGCCCGGGCCGTACCCAGGCGGGTCACAGCGAGGGATGGCTACCGCTGCCCGTGGCCAGGTAACTCGCGAGTAGCCAATACGCTGGGGGAGTGACCCGCCGCGCAAAAATCGTCTGCACGCTCGGTCCTGCCACCGATAGCCCGGAACGATGCCGGGCTCTGGTCGAGGCGGGCATGGACGTCGCACGCCTGAACTTCAGCCATGGCGAGCATGCCGAACACGGCCGCCGCTTCCACGAGGTGCGCCATGCCGCGACTGCGGCCGGCCGCAATGTCGCGGTGCTGGCCGACCTCCAGGGGCCGAAGATCCGCCTTGGCCGCTTCGCCGACGGCCCCGTCGAGTGGGCGACCGGCGAACGCATCCGGATCACGGTCGAGGACTGCGAGGGTACCCACGATCGGGTTTCGACCACGTACAAACTGCTGGCCGACGACGTGCGCCCGGGCGACAAACTGCTCGTCGACGACGGCAACATCGCCCTGGTCGCGGTCGAGGTCGAGAACGGCACTGACGTCGTGTGCGACGTGACCGAAGGCGGCACGGTCAGCAACAACAAGGGCCTGTCACTGCCCGGGGTCGCGGTGAGCGTGCCGGCAATGTCGGACAAGGACGCCGAGGACCTGGAGTTCGCGCTGCGCCTGGGCGTCGACTACATCGCTTTGTCATTTGTGCGCAGTGCTGACGATGTGAAGCTGGTGCACCGGGTGATGGACGAGGTCGGCATCCGTCGGCCGGTGATCGCCAAGATCGAGAAGCCGGAGGCGGTCGAGCGCCTCGAGGACATCGTGCTCGCCTTCGACGGAGTGATGGTGGCCCGCGGCGACCTCGGCGTCGAGATGCCGCTCGAACAGGTCCCGGTTGTGCAGAAGCGGGCCATCCAGATTTGCCGCGACAACGCCAAGCCGGTGATCGTCGCGACCCAGATGCTGGAATCGATGATCACGCACTCGCGGCCGACCCGGGCCGAAGCGTCCGATGTGGCCAACGCCGTCATCGACGGCGCCGACGCGGTGATGCTGTCCGGCGAGACGAGCATCGGGAAGTACCCCGTGCAGGCCGTCGCCACGATGAGCCGCATCATCACCTCGGTCGAGGCATCCGGTACGCAGGTCGCGGCGTTGCAGCACAACCCCCGCACCTCCGGCGGCGCCATCGTCAAGGCGGCCATGGACATCGGCGACGCGCTGGGCGCTGTCGCCCTCGTCGCATTCACCCAGACCGGCGACACGGCGCGCCGCCTGGCCCGGCTGCAGCCCAGCCAGCGGCTGCTCGTGTTCACCCCGGTCGAGCAGGTGCAACGGCAGATGGCCTTGCTGTGGGGGGCCGAGGCGCACCTGGTGTGGACGGTGCAGACCACCGACGACATGGTGCGCCAGGTCGACTCCGCGCTGTTGAACCGCGCGGTGTGCCGTCCGCACGATCTCGTCATCGTCGTGGCCGGCACGCCGCCGACCACGCCCGGCGCGACGAACACGATCCGAGTTCACCGCATCGGTGACGTCCTGCGCCACGACACGTCGTGACCCCCGAGTCGCCGACCGGCAGGCTGTCGCGGCACAGCGGCAACGAGGCCGAGGACCTGGGCACCGACTACGACGCTGACGAACACGGCGGTGAGCTGGGCCAGGTGGTGGTCGACGGCCTCGTGCGGCTTCTCGATCTGGAGAAGATCGAGGAGGACATCTTCCGCGGCGTGAGCCCCAAGGCGCGGTGGCAACGGGTGTTCGGCGGCCAGGTGGCCGGCCAAGCCCTCATCGCCGCCGGCCGGACCGTGCCGCCGGACCGCCAGGTGCACTCGTTGCACTCGTACTTCATCCGGCCGGGCGATCCTGCGATTCCGATCATCTACGAGGTCGACCGGGTGCGTGACGGTCGCTCGTTCACGACGCGGCGGGTGGTCGCCGTGCAGCACGGCAAGCCGATCTTCTCGCTGTCGGCGTCGTTCCAGCTCGACCAACCGGGCCTCGACCATCAGTCCGACATGCCTGACGCGCCGCCCCCGGAGTCGCTCCCGACGCTGGAGCAGCGCTACGCGGACTCGCCGGAGGCGGCGACGTTCTTCAAGATGCTGCCCCGGCCGATGGACCTGCGATACGTCGACGACCCACCGTGGCAGCAGCACGCGAACGGTCCCCGCGACGGCCTGACCCGCGTGTGGATGCGTGCGAACGGGCGGCTCCCTGACGATCCGCTGATGCACGTGTGCGTGCTGACATTCGCGTCGGACATGACGCTGCTCGACTCGGTGCTGGTACGGCACGGTCTCGCGCCCGGCCTGGACCAGATCTCGATGGCCTCGCTCGATCACGCGATGTGGTTCCAGCGGCCGTTCCGCGCGGATGAATGGATGCTCTATGTGTCGCAGTCACCGTCGGCCTCGGGCAGCCGCGGCCTGGCCACCGGACGGTTCTACTCGCAGGATGGCCGGCACCTGGCCAGCGTCGTGCAGGAAGGCATGATCAGAGTTATTCAGCGCTGACGTGTCCCTCCGTCTCCCCAGACAACTTCTCCCAGGCGGCTGCTACGTGGCGGCGTTCGGTCAGCGGCGACCCGATCGACATCCGCAGCGCGACATTGTCGTTGACGACGGTGTGCGTCAGGTACAGCTCGCCCGAGGCGTTGACCCGTTCCATCAGGGCGCGGGTGGCGTCGTCGCCGTCCCGTAGCCGGAACGTCACCAGGGCGAGCGGGTGTGGCGCCACGAGCTCGAAGCGTTCGTCGGCGGCGACCCACGACGCGAACTCCTGCGCGAGTGAGACGTGGCTGCGGATATGGGCGCGCAGCCCCTCGGCGCCGTACCAACGGATCACGGCCCATAGCTTGAGCGCGCGGAAGCGGCGGCCGAGCGGTACGTGCCAGTCGCGGTAGTCGATCACGGCGCCAGATTCGGTAGCCGAGTTGCGCAGATACTCCGGCAGGATCGAGAGCGCGCCGATCAGCGCGGCGCGGTCGGCCACCCAGAACGCGTCGCAGTCGAAATTGGTCAGCAGCCACTTGTGCGGATTGGTGCAGTACGAGTCGGCAAGATCGACGCCGTCGTTGAGCCAGCGCAGTTCCGGCGCGACCGTGGCGACACCCGCCCACGCCGCGTCGACGTGGACCCATGCGCCGTGCTCGCGCGCGATCGTGGCCAGCTCACGCACCGGATCGACAGCGCCCGTGCCGGTGGCCCCGACGGAGGCGACGACGAGGACTGGGGTGATGCCAGCGGCGACGTCGCGCTGGATGAGCTCGCGCAGGTGCTCGGGACGGGCCGCCAGGGTGACGGGATCGACTTCGATCTTGCGCAGCGCGTCGCCGCCCAGGCCGGCGACCCGGCAGGCCTTCTCGACCGAGGAATGCGTCTGGCCGGATGTGTAGACGGCGTAGCGCCCGGCGGCGATCCCGACGTGTTCGGTGCTCCCGCCGCTGGTGCGGTGCAGCGCGGCAAGCAGCGCCACCAGGGCGGCGTCGGACGCCGTGTGCTGGATGACGCCGCCGCCCATGCCATCGGAGCGAAAGCGGCCGGGCAGGCCGAGCAGTGTGGCCAGCCAATCCATGACGTGCGTCTCGAGTTCGGTTGCGGCCGGAGAGGTGGCCCAGAGCATGCCCTGCACACCGAGCCCAGAGGCGAGCAGGTCGCCGAGGATTGCCGGACCGCTGGCGTTCGCCGGGAAGAACGCGAAGAACGAAGGGTGCTGCCAATGCGTGATGCCGGGCAGGATCACCCGGTCCAGGTCGGCGAGCACGTCTGCGAACGGCTCACCTTGTTCGGGCGGATCAACCGGCAGCGCCGCACGTATCTCACCGGGCGCCACCTGTGACAGCACGGGGAACGACTCGATCCGCTCGTAGTAGTCGGCGATCCAATCGACGACCTGCCGTCCGTAGGCGCGGAATTCCTCCGGCGTCATGTGGGCGCTCACGCCGACAGTCTGCCGGGCAGGATTCGCCCGGCGTCAGCGCCCTGCTCCGGATCGTGAAGCTTGGAGTTTGCTGCGGGCTCGCAATGCATCTCCTGGCCCGACCTGGCCGGGGAGGTCGAGATCGGCTACTTCGTTGCGCCTACCGTTGATCATCTCTCGTTTCCTGCGGTCTGGGTCCATTTCGCGCACCCAACGAGGGATGATCGACGACGTCGGTACTCTGGTGCCCCCGGTGGGATTCGAACCCACATGCCTTTCGGCAATGGTTTTTGAGACCACCATGTATGCCAGTTCCATCACAGGGGCGCGGCCGCTGTCAGCATCGTAGCGGCGCTCGGCTGTGGACTCCGCGCATTGCCCGGCTCCGCGATCGGGCCGACGCACGTCTGCCACAGTGACTCGGGACATTCCACTGGGTCGGCCCTTGGGCGTGGCGACACACATAGGAGCACATCGGTGACACAGATCCTCGACGTAGCGCGTACACAGGTGCTGGGCCGCGGCATCGGGTTCGACGAAGCGCAGGCAGCGCGAGCGCTGGGACTGCCAGACGCTGAGCTCGACGCACTGCTCGACCTGGCGCACGACGTCCGGCTCAAGTGGTGCGGCGACGAGGTCGAGGTCGAGGGCATCGTCTCGCTCAAGACCGGCGGCTGCCCCGAAGACTGCCACTTCTGCTCGCAGTCGGGTCTTTTCGACTCACCTGTCCGGTCGGCGTGGCTGGACGTCCCGTCACTGGTCAGGGCGGCTCGCGAAACCGCCGCGACCGGAGCCACGGAGTTCTGCATCGTGGCAGCGGTCCGCGGTCCGGACGAGCGGCTGATGCAGCAGGTGCGCGAGGGCGTCGCGGCGATCGCGGCCGAAGTCGACATCAATGTGGCCTGTTCCCTGGGCATGCTCACTCAGGCGCAGGTGGATGAGCTGGCCGCGATCGGTGTGCATCGCTACAACCACAACCTGGAAACGGCGCGGTCCTACTTTCCCGATGTCGTGTCAACACATTCCTACGAAGAGCGACTGGACACGTGCGAGATGGTGCGCAAGGCCGGCATGGAGCTGTGCTGCGGCGGCATCCTCGGCATGGGCGAGACGGTGGCTCAGCGCGCCGAGTTCGCAGCGCAGCTCGCGGCCCTCGCGCCGGACGAGGTGCCGCTGAACTTTCTCAACCCGCGCCCGGGAACGCCCTTTGGCGATCAGCAACCGATGTCGGCGACGGATGCCCTGCGGGCGGTCGCCACGTTCCGGCTGGTCATGCCGCGCACGATCCTGCGTTTCGCCGGTGGCCGTGAGATCACCCTGGGGGACCTGGCCGAACGAGGCGTGCGCGGCGGCGTCAACGCCGTCATCGTCGGCAACTACCTCACGACACTTGGCCGCCCCGCCAGCGAAGACCTGTCCATGCTGGCCGACCTCAAGATGCCGATCAAGGCGCTGGCCAAGGATCTGTGACGTGGTCCACGGGGCGGAAGACGTGTTCTGCGACCGCTGCGGCGCGGACGCCACCACGGGCGCCCACGCGGACTGCGTGCGTGCCCGCGCGCTGGAACCACCGCGCTACTGCAGTAGGTGCCGGCGCCGCATGATCGTGCAGGTGACACCCGGCGGGTGGACCGCCCGTTGCGCCGAACACGGCACGCACGCCTCGCGCTGACGACGTCACGTGGCGGCCTGCTGTGTTCCGTGCCGATCACTCGGCACCCGCACCACTGGCGGCGCTAGGCTAGGTGCTCCGCCAGTAACTGTGTTGTAGGCATCAACGTGAGAGGGACGCACCGTGGCTGCCGCCTCAGCGAGTTCCTCGACGCCCGGCGCAATGCGGGTGGTGATCGCCGAGGACGAGGCCCTGATCCGGCTCGACCTGCGGGAAATGCTCATCGAAGAGGGCTTCGACGTCGTGGGTGAGGCCGGCGACGGTGAGCAGGCGGTGGCGCTGGCGAACGAACTGCTGCCCGACGTGGTCATCTGCGACATCAAGATGCCCAAGATGGACGGCATCGCGGCGGCCGCGCAGATCGCCGGCAAGCGCATCGCGCCGGTCGTCATGCTCACCGCGTTCAGCCAGCGCGACCTGGTCGAGAAGGCTCGGGACGCCGGTGCGATGGCCTACCTGGTCAAGCCGTTCCAGAAGCGCGACCTGCTGCCCGCCATCGAGATGGCGACATCACGGTTCGCTGAGATCAAAGCGCTCGAGGCCGAAGTCACTGGCCTGCGCGACCGTCTCGAGGCCCGCAAGTTGATCGAGCGGGCGAAGGGCACCCTCATGTCTACGCACGGCATGAGCGAGCCGGCCGCCTTCCGGTGGATCCAGCGGGCAGCCATGGACAACCGGACGTCGATGCGCGCCGTCGCCGACCTCGTGCTCAGCGGGGAAGTAACCACTGAGCCTTGATTTCGCGGGCGTAAATACTTGCCAGTAGGGCTTGCACAGGTTGGCTCCAGCGGTTGAGATTTGGTCACGACCGGCGACTCAAGCACCAATGTGTGCGAAGGTTCCGGTCGTTGTACTAACGTGCGCCAAACCATGGACGGATGAACTGCGTCCACAAAGGCCCTCATAGGAGGCTATTTCAGTGCGAAATCGTACGTTGACCACAATCACGGTGGTCCTCGCTGCAGGTGCCTTGGCTCTGTCCGCCTGCTCGAGCAGCAAGAAGAACACCAACGGCGGCGGCCTGGGTGGCGGCTCCTCGGCGAACAACGGCGGCACCAACCAGACCTACAAGATCGGCTTCGTGGGCGCCCTGTCCGGACCGAATGCACAGCTCGGCATCAACGAGCGCAACGGTGCGACGCTGGCCATTGACCAGGCGAACGCATCCGGCAAGTACAAGTTCAAGATCGCCCTCAACGCTCAGGACAGCGAGGGCGACCCGGCGAAGGCCCCAGCTGCCGCCACGGCCTTGATCTCCGACCCGACGGTTGTCGCCGTGATCGGACCGGCCTTCTCCGGCGAGAGCAAGGCAGTCAACCCGAGCTTCTGCCAGGCCTCCCCGCCGATGCCTACCGTCACGGCGTCCGCGAGTAACGCGGAGTTGCAGAACCAGGGAAACAAGTGCTGGCACCGCATCATCCCCAACGACAACGTCGAGGGTTCGCAGGGCGCTGACTGGCTCGCACGTACCGGTGCGAAGAAGGTCTACGTCCTCAGTGACCTGAGCGCGTATGGCGCGGGTGTCGCCGGCACGATGGCCAAGGAGCTCAAGGCCAAGGGCGTGTCGGTGGTCTCGTCGGGTGTCGACGGCACGACCACCAAGAACTACAACCCGATCGCGGGCACGATTGCTGCTTCGGGTACCGACGCGCTGTTCTACGGCGGCTATGACGCCCAGTCTGCGCTGCTGGCCAAGGCTCTCGTTGCGGCTGGTTACAAGGGCCGGACGGTGACCGGCAACGGCGGCAAGTCGTCGGTGTTCACCACGGGTGCGGGCAAGGCAGGTAACGGTTGGTACTTCACCTGCGGTTGCCAGGACGCGACGATCGCTCCGACCGCCAAGGAGTTCACCGCGGCGTACACGGCGAAGTTCAACACGCCGCCGTCGACGTACTCCCCGGAGGCGTTCGACGCTGCCAACCTGCTGATGGACGCGATCTCGAAGGCGTCGGCCAGTGGCACGGCTACCCGCACCAGCGTGTTGGACGCGCTGAACAAGGAAGACTTCACCGGCATCACCACGCAGATCAAGTTCCAGGCCAATGGTGAGGTCCAGTCCAGCTCGCTGATCGTGAACCTGTTCCAGGAGAAGAGCGGCGCGATCAAGGGGCTTGGCAACATCAAGGAGCTCAACTAGTAGCCCTGATAGGCGTTAGTTAGCTTGATGTCAATGGGGAGGGGGGCGAACCGGAGTGCTCCGGTTCGCCCCCTCAACCGTCAGGCCACCTCGGCTAGTCGCGATCTCTCGCGACCACCGTCGTCGGAAGGATCGTCGGCGTGAGCCAATCCGAAAACTGGGTGCAGCAGCTGCCCCAGAACATCATCATTGGGCTTGAGCAGGGGTCGGTCTACTCGCTCATCGCGCTGGGCTACACCTTGGTGTATGGCGTGCTGCAACTGATCAACTTTGCCCACAGCGAAGTCTTCATGGCTGGCGGCTTCGGCAGCTATCTGGTCGTCAACGGCATCGTCGGCCATCGACATATGACCGGCGTGATGGTCCCGCTCACCGTTCTCTGCGGTGTGCTGAGCGGCGCCCTGACCGGTGCCGCCATCGCCTGGCTGCTCGAAAAGGTCGCGTACAAGACGCTGCGCCGAAGCGGCGCACCGAAGCTCGCATTCTTGATCAGCGCGATCGGGGCTTCGCTGTTCCTGTCGAACCTGGCCGGAAAATTGTTCAACCGATTACCCAACAACGCCTTCCCTACGTACTTCGATATCAACCATCAGCTTTTCAAGATCGGCAACGCCAAGGTCACCCTGATCGAAGTGATCATCGTGGGCTCCGCGGTCGTCATGATGATCTTCCTGGATCGACTGGTGAACCGAACCAAGCTCGGCCGCGGGATCCGCGCAGTCGCCGAGGATGCGCCGACCGCAGCGTTGATGGGCATCGACATCGACAAGACCATCTCGCGCACGTTCGTCATCGGTGGCGCACTGGCTGGAGCCGCGGGCTTCATGTTCGGCACGGCGTTCGGCGTCAGCAACCTCATGGGCTTCACGCCCGGCGTGAAGGCCTTCGCGGCCGCAGTGCTCGGCGGCATCGGCAACATCCGCGGCGCCATGATCGGCGGACTGATTCTCGGCCAGGCCGAAGTGCTGATCGCGGCACTGCCGTTCGTCGGTGCGCAATGGAACGACGTCATCAGCTTCGTTGTTCTGGTGCTGATTCTTCTGGTTCGGCCGACCGGCATCCTCGGCGAGCGTCTGGGGCGTGCGGCATGAATACCGCTACCCGCGCCACGCTTCGCCGGCTTGCGGCCTGCCTGCTCGGCGGTTTCGTACTCGCGCTGATGGTCGGCCGCCAGGAGGGGTCGCTGAACGACTTCGGCATCTCCTTCCATCAGGCGGTCGTCGGCCCGCGGATCTTCGTCTTCTTGCTCATCGGGCTCGTGATCTTCGTCATGGTCACCTTCTGGCCGCGGGTCGTGCCCTACCTCACGCGGCCGGGTGTCGCCCCACTCGGTGCCGGCCTGCTCGCGGTCCTGGCTGCGCAGACGGTGATGAATTGGTACGACCCGCTGGTCAGCAGCACCGGTAACGGCAAGTTCAGTGGGGTCCGCACCGCAGCCAACGCATCGCCGAATCTGTCGTCCGTGTCAGTGGCGTTTTTTGGCTGGCTCGCGTGGACCCTCGTCATCGCCGCACTCGTGGCGTGCGCCGCGGCCATCGTGACCCGAGTGCGCGTGTTCGGTTACGTGACAGCGGCCATCGGAATCGTCGGTGCCGTTCTGGCCTACGTCGCGCACTCCGCTGTGGTCGATCTCGACGGGGGCATCGACCACTCGCTGGGCGTGTACGCCGACATCGTCGGGTTCCTGCTCCTGGCCTGCGCCGGCATCACGGCGGTGCATGCCCGCGCCGAGGTTGCCGACACTCGTGGGTTCCTGAGGAAGGTGATGGGCTACCGCCCCGGCCTGCCCATCGCGGCACTCGGCGTGATCCTCGGCCTGCTCGCGTTCTCCACCGCAGGATGGTTCGGCGCGCTACAGATCAACGACACGCTGGCCCAAGCGCACTCGGACTTCGACGGCACCGGGATCTCCTCGCTCGCGTTGAACTATTTGGGCTGGCTGGGCTGGACCCTGTTCGGTGCGGCCGCCGTGTTGTCGCTCGCTGCCACGTACTTGCGCAACCGCATGCTGGCTTGGGTGTCCCTCATCCTGTCCGTCGTCGGAGTCGTCCTCACGTTCCTGACCTTGCGTTCGATGACGGACATCGGTGCGCAGGTGGCCCCGCAGTTCGGCGGAACCTGGAAGAACCTCGGCGCGGGCGGGTTCCTGGCTTGCATCGTCTTCTCGCTGTTCGCCGCTGCGACGGCGATGGTCATTTCGTCGACCTCGGCCGGCGTGCGCCGCAACGTGCGGGCCAAGGCACCAACGGACGAACTACCCGTGACCTCGATGGTCAAGGGATTCCGCAGGTCCTCGAACGCCATGCCGTTGCTGATCATCGGCGGGGCGCTCGCCCTGTTCTATCCACCGACGCTCACCCTGACCTGGCAGAACGTGCTCGTCGGCCAGATCGGCGTGTTCGTCCTGCTGGCGGTCGGCCTGAACGTCGTCGTCGGCTGGGCCGGTCTGCTCGACCTCGGCTATATCGCGTTTTACGAGATCGGTTCGTACACGACGGCCTATCTGGTGGGCGCCCTGCCGGTGAAGCCGCCGAGTTGGCTGCAGATGTCGCCGCTCGTGTCGATCCCGTTCGCAATCCTGGCCTGCCTCATTGCCGGCGTATTGCTTGGTGCGCCCACGCTGCGCCTGCGCGGGGACTATCTCGCCATCGTCACGCTGGGTTTCGGCGAGATCATCCAGATCCTCGCGGTCAACAACCCGGGTGGCTTCACTGGTGGCCCGCAGGGTCCGACCGTTCCGCACCCTCGGATTCATCTCGGCGGGATCAACATCACCTGGGGCCAGGACAACCTGCCCTATTGGTATCTGCTGTTGATCATGTTGATTGTGGTGATCGTGCTCTTCTACCGCCTGGAGGGGTCGCGACTCGGCCGCGCCTGGGCCGCCATCCGCGAAGACGAGGTCGCGGCGCAGGCGTCCGGCGTCAACACCACGAGGGTCAAACTGCTGGCGTTCGCGATCGGCGCGTCGACCTCGGCATTGGCAGGCTCGTTCTTCGCCACTCAGGTCGGCTACTTCGACCCGAGCCTGTTCACGCTGCAGGCCTCGATCCTCATCGTCGCATACGTCGTGTTCGGCGGCATGGGGTCACTGCAAGGCGCGATCGCGGGCGCAGCCGTCCTCACCTGGCTGCCACAGTTCCTCAAGGCCCAGGTACCCCAGGACGACCGGCAGATGTGGATCGGTGCTCTCGTTCTAGCCATGATGATCTTCCGACCGGCGGGCCTGCTCCCGGCGAAGAGACGCAAGGCCGAACTCGAAGGTCTCGACGCGGCGGCGTCGTCCGAAACTGCGGCTGTGCCCAGGGCTGGGGCGATGTGATGACGGCGACGAGTCAGGCCACCCAGGACGTCGTTTTCGACGTCGATCACGTCACGCTCCGTTTCGGCGGAGTAGTGAGCCTCAACGACGTCACTCTGCAGATGTATCGCGGCGAGATCCTCGCGGTGATCGGACCCAACGGGGCCGGCAAGACGTCGCTGTTCAACTCGTTGACAGGCGTCTACACCCCGCAGGAGGGCACGGTTACCGTGGCCGGCCGGGCCGGTGACGCTCCGGTCAGCGTGATCGGCAAGAAGACGCACGTGGTCAACCACCTCGGGGTGGCTCGGACGTTCCAGAACATCCGGCTCTTCCCAGCTTTGACTGCCCTCGAAAACGTCAAGGTCGGCATCGAGACGCGGCAGAAGTCGGGCCCGATCGCCGCCATGCTGGGAATGCCTTGGCAACGGCGCGAGGAGAAGGAGAGCACGGCCACCGCGCTTGCCCTGCTCAACGACGTCGGTCTGCCTGGGCGAGGCAACGAACTCGCGGGCGCGCTTGCCTACGGTGAGCAGCGACGCCTGGAGATCGCGCGCGCACTGGGAACGAACCCGGGCGTCCTGCTACTCGATGAGCCGGCCGCCGGTACCAACCCGGTCGAGAAGCGCGACCTCGCCGAGTTGATCTCGCGGATCAATCGCGAGCGTGGCGTGAGCATCTTGTTGATCGAACACGACATGAAGCTCGTGATGTCGATTGCCCACCGAATCATCGTGCTGAACTTCGGCGAGAAGATCGCCGAGGGAACGCCGCAGGAGATTCAGCGCGACCCGGTAGTGGTCGCGGCCTATCTCGGCACGTCGGCCGAGGACGCCCAGCAGCAGGCTGAGCAGGCGCCGGAACTGACGCTCATCGATACCGACACCGTGCAGGACGAGGAGCAGGCCGATGACTGAGTCGATCGACTTGTCCAAGGGGCAGGAAACGCCGACCTCGCCCGCCGTCTCGAGCTCGTCCACGTTGCTCAACGTCGACGACATCGAAGTGCGCTACGGAACTATCCGTGCGCTCAAGGGCGTCAGCTTCCACGTCAACGAGGGTGAGATCGTCGCGCTGCTCGGCGCCAACGGGGCAGGCAAGACGACGACCCAGAAGACCGTGTCCGGGATGCTGCGCCCGTCGCTCGGCGCGATCACCTACGACGGCAAGCGCATCGACGGCATCCCGGCCCACGAACTGATTCGGCTGGGGATCTGCCACGTACCCGAGGGACGCCACGTCTTCCCGCGCATGACGGTGCACGAGAACCTCGAGATGGGTGCCTTCCGGTTCAAGAAGATCGACCAGACCGACCTCGACAACGTGCTGGAGATGTTCCCGCGCCTCAAAGAGCGCTACAAGCAATTGGGCGGGACGCTGTCCGGCGGCGAGCAGCAGATGCTCGCCATTGGCCGGGCACTGATGGGCAAGCCACGCCTGCTGCTACTCGACGAACCGTCGATGGGACTCGCGCCGCTGGTCGTGGCGCAGATCTTCGAGATCCTCCGCGACATCAACAACAGCGGTGTCACCGTCCTGCTCGTGGAGCAGAACGCGGCCCAGGCGCTGGGCCTGGCCGACCGTGGCTATGTTCTCGAGACAGGCGAGATCGTGCTCGAAGGAACCGGGAGCGACCTGCTGGCCGACGACCGGATCCGGGCCGCGTATCTCGGCGAGGAAATCGCGGCATCCTAGCCAGCTGGCCGGGTGGCGGCCAAGATCGCTACAAGTACCTGCCACACAGGGGATCCGGCTGCAACCAGCACATCGGGGGAGCCTAGTGTTTGCCCGATAGGTCAGATCGCTTCACCGACTCAAATCCGAGACTTGGAGCCAATCGCCGTGTCGCGAATGAACGTGCGTGTGCGTCCCGCTGACCTCTCCGACATATCCGGACTTGTGGCGCTGGCTCAGTCCTTGGATTTGACCGCCGGCATGTTCAGCGGGCGTCCGCTGGTGGACACCACCGCCGAGCACCTCGGTGAGCGCTTCGCAGAGATCATCGGCGAGGGCAACCGCACCCTGCTGGCGGCCGTCGACGACGCGGGCGGCATCGTCGGCCTGCTGGTGGCCCGGCAGGGCGAGGTCGGCGCGATCGACCTGACTCCGGTGTTGCACGTCAGCCACCTCATGGTGGCGCCCAAGCAGCGCCGGCGCGGCGTCGGCCGCATGCTGCTCACTGCCGTGGTGCACCTCGCCGACGAGCGCGGTGTGGACCACGTGCTGGCCACCGCCGGTTCGGGGTCACGCGAGGCAAATCGCTATCTGGCGCGGCTGGGCTTCGCGCCGCTGGTCGTACACCGGATCGCGGCGACGAGCGTGCTGCGCCGGGCGCTGGGCATGGCCGATGCGCCCGAGCAGATCGCCGTCCTGCGCCGGGCGCGCCTGGTCCGCGCGAACCGGACCGGGTTCGCCGCCCGGGTGCGCCGGGGCGCCTGAACGCCAGCAGCTCGGGGCTACACAGGGTCACCGCACGCTGTCAGTCGCTACCCCTAAACTCAGGGCCCGTGACGGCACTGCAGACTCAAACCCCGAAGCTCCTGCTGATCGACGGGCATTCGGTGGCCTATCGGGCTTTCTACGCGCTGCCCGTCGAGAACTTCTCGACCACCACCGGGCAGCCCACCAACGCCGTCTTCGGGTTCACCTCGATGCTCATCAACGTGCTGCGCGACGAGGTGCCCACACATCTGGCCGTCGCGTTCGACGTCTCACGCAAGACGTTCCGCAACGATCTCTACGCCGACTACAAGGCAGGCCGGCAGGACACGCCTAACGACTTCCGCGGCCAAGTCACGCTCATCCGCGAGGTTCTCGACGCGCTGCGCATCCCCACCGTGATGGTCGAGGGCTATGAGGCCGACGACGTCATTGCCACCCTCACCACCCAGGCCACCGCAGCCGGGATGCAGGTGCTCATCTGCACCGGCGACCGCGACGCGCTGCAACTCGTCACCGACGACGTCACCGTGCTCTACCCGGTGCGTGGCGTCAGTGAGATGACCCGGTTCACGCCGGGCGAGGTCGCGAGCAAGTACAACCTCTCGCCGCAGCAGTACCCCGACTATGCGGCGCTGCGCGGTGACCCCAGCGACAACCTGCCCGGCATCCCTGGCGTCGGTGAGAAGACAGCCGCGAAGTGGATCCGCGAGTTCGGCTCGTTCGACGCGCTGGTCGAGCGCGTCGACACCGTTCCCGGCAAGGTCGGTGACGCGCTGCGCGAGAACCTGGCCAGCGTGATCCGCAACCGGCAGCTCACCGAACTCATCCGCACCGTCGACCTCGATGTCGCTGTCGACGAGCTCGAGCGCAAGCAGTGGGACCGCGACGAGGTGCATGCGCTCTTCGACGACCTGCAGTTCCGGGTGCTGCGCGAGCGGCTCTTCGCCACGGTGCAGGCCGCTGAGCCAGAGGCCGAGGAGGGCTTCGACGTCGCGGCCAC
>JAOPWD010000057.1 GCA_025965875.1 Pseudonocardiales bacterium | reverse complement strand
TCCGGCGAGTTCAGCTCGTGGAGATCATCGATCACCACGATGACGCGACCGCGCTGGTCGGCGAGCTCCGACAGCACCCTGTCGGTCATTGCCGGCCCATCAAACTCCGGTGTCGCTGCCGGTAGGTCCGCGCCGCTGATTGTGCCGGGAGCGTGACGGACCGCGCCGAGCAGGGCAAGCCAGAACTGCTGGGCATCGAGCTCATCGCGTCGTACCTGGACGACGGCGACCCGGTGCGGCTGGCCCGGACGGCCTGCCCAAGCGCGCAGCAGCGACGTCTTCCCGCTGCCGGCCGGAGCCGAGATGGTCGTCACCCTGCTCGTTGCCGCGCGATCCAGAGCGGCGAGAAGATCACCCCGGTCGATCAGCCGTGGAGCTGCTCCATCCACCGTCGGTGGCCCGCCTTGGTGTCCACGCCGGGCGCCTGCCGCCGGCGACAGTGCTAGCGCCTGCCTTTGGGCGCCACGCCAGCGTACGTGCTCGGTCAACGGCGAGCGAGCGTGCCCGGTGTCGGCGAATCACCAGGATCCGATGACGACCTCTCACCTGCCTGGCGGCAAGCCTGGGTCCGTCGCGAAGGCGCGGCCGCCCGGTGAGCGTCGGCCCCAGTGCGGGCCTGGCCGAAGAGGACACAGGTGACAGACATGAAAAAATCACAGGCCGAGCCGGTTCGGCTGCCCCGGGCGGATACACAGGCGCCGCAGGGTCTTGAACTGCGGCACTTGCGGTACTTCGTCGCCGTCGCCGACGCGGGCACCTTCACGCACGCCGCGGAGCGCTTGTTCATCGCCCAGCCGACCCTCAGCCAGCAGATCCAGCGGCTGGAACAGATCGTCGGCACCCCGCTGCTGCACCGCCGGCGCGACGGCGTGCGGCTCACCGCGCCGGGCACCGTACTGCTGGAGACCGCCCGGGACGTGCTGTCGGCGGTCGATCACGCGGCCAGCCAGACCAGGCAGGCGGCGGGCCTGGGCCGGCCGCGGCTGCGGTTTGTCATACCAGCGGATCTGCCGGACTCGCTGGCAGTACAGACAGCCTCCAGGCTGCGATCGGCCGCCGATGCCGGCGAGGTCGCCATCACCTGGATGGAGACAGCACTCGACGCGCAGTTCTCGCCGATCCGTCAGCGCCGGGCGGACGCCGGCCTGGGCTGGCTGACCGCCAGCCCCGACGCGCTGCCCGCCCCGCTGGAGGTCATGAGTCTGGGGGAGTTCGAGCCCGACGTGTGGATCCCGTCCTCGCACCCGGCGGCCCGCACGGGGGTGATTGGCCTGGACGAGCTGGCCAGCATGGACGTCATCCACGGGTCGCACCGCGCCAGTCCCGCGATCTACGAGTGCTGGCTGGAGGTCCTGCGGGCGGTGAACCCGCAGTTCGAGTTCACCGACCCACCGGTGCGAAACTCCCTGCCGATGGCGCTCGCCTTCGCCGCGACCGCCGACCGTCCCGCCGCGGTGCTGACCGGCCCCACCGACATCGCCGGACCCCCACCCGGCGTGATCCGGCTCCCCCGCCCGGCGGGCACCGGCGACATGGCCCGGGTCAGCATCCCCGGCCACCCGCTGACCGCCACGGCCGCCCTGGTGTGGAACGGCGACCTGCCCCGCCCGCTCCAGCAGATCCTGTTCGACACTGCCGACGGCGTGAGCCCGCCGCTGACATCCTCGCCACCTCCGGCAGCCCGACCGGGGGCAGCAATACGCCGCCGTACTGATGAGCGGAAGGACTCCCGCCCTCGCGGGCAGCTGGAACTGGCCCAGCCGGGTTGCATCCAGCCGTTGGGCGAGCCGGATCGTCGTAACAGACCAGGGCCAAGGCCCAGTCGTCGCCCGAGATCGGCCTACCGCCCCGTGGCGGATGCGGCAACATCGCTGCGCGAATGAGACTTTGCCGAACCACGGGCAACAGGACGAGAAACGGTCACATGCTTTCGGGCCGACCGGCGGACCGCGTCCGTCTCGTCAGTGCGCAGGAAGTTCGAAGGCTCGTTCTCGCGCCCTGGGCGGTCGCCTGGTGAACTTGGGTCCCCATGTTCCTCGACCTCGGACTCGGGGGTGCGACGCGTGGGCACGGCGACACCGATCGTCAACGGCTGCTTGTGTTGCCATGCTGTTGCCACGATCGGCGTCAGATCTCGGCCGTGCAGACCGGACCGCAGCGGAAGTGGATCTTGGTTCTGGCAACCGGGTGTCAACGTGCCGACGCACGGCCAGCTGTGCGGTCCGTTAGCCGCGTCCGCCGCGAGCCAAGCCGCGGATGATGCCGAGAGGCATACCAACGCAGCCGCCACGGGAATCACCCGAAGCTGACGATGCCAACTCACCCTCCCCGGCCCAAGGCTTTCATGCATGGAACACGAAGGAGGAACAGATGGAATCTGTCACGACCGGACACGACGCCATCGATCACGACGAGCTGGTCGTGAACGACTGGCGCGTATCGCAACTCCAACGGCTGGGCATTCCCTCGCCGACGAGCCGGGTCTACGCGCGTCGCGTCGACTGGCACGAGGTCGCCCGGCTGGTGCAACACGGCTGCCCGCCTGTGCTCGCCCTGCGCATCGTCAGCTGATGCCGGCGAAGAGGCGTAAGCGATGACGAGACGCGCACCTGGTCGAGCGAACGAATCGGAACCGGTAATCGACATCGGCGCCGCACTGGACCTTCTCGCCGCCGCTGTAGAGCAACAGGGGGTCGATTTCGTGTATAGGCCGAAATGGATGGATGAACGCACGTACCTGATCCACCGGTATGCGAATCGCGGGGCGCCGGACTGCATCGTCGGGCAGGCGCTGGCCTTGGCAAACCTCGATGTCCGCGAACTTGCGGTGATAAGCGACGGCGGTGTGCGAGAGCTCTACCTCGAAGGGAAGCTGCCCGTCGCGCTCACGCTCGGAGCTATGGCGGTGTTCGACGCGGCCGAGCGGAGTCAGGATCGCGGGTGTCGCTTGGGCGACGTACTCGCTCATGCGACTGCGGCAGCGGTCAAGTTCCTCGACCTGTTACCCGACAGTGCGTTCACGACTGCGAAGCATGGCGTGGACGGTGTGTCGCCGCGCTCCGCATAGGACGCACGGCCGCTAGCACTGCGGGTCAGGATCTTGCTGGTTGTGCGCCGAACGCACCGGATCGACGTGAGATAGCGGCACCTTCGTGCCGAGACCGTAGCGCTGGAAAAGCCGACAGCGCCGCAGCGCCGGGCTGGCCCTTGATTCGGCTGCTGTACGTGGCGAGTCCGGGATCCATGACCCCATGGTTGGGTGCTGGCGGGTGAACCCGCATCACCTGGATCTGGTGACTGTCCGGTTAGCGCGTGCCGGGGGAGAGGAGCCGCAGCTCACGAGCCCGCTGCACGGCTGAGGAGCGGTCGCTGGCCTGGAGCTTGGAGTAGATGTTGCGGACGTGTGTGTTGACCGTGTTCACCGATACGGTCAGCTCTGTCGCGATTTGCGGCCTCGACAGGTTGGTGGGGAGATATCGCAGGACCCTGAGCTCGCTGGGACTGAGCGCTTCTGTTGGCGGTGACGGTGCACGGTCGTCCGTGGCCAGTGGCGCGCCGCGCAGGGCGTCGAGTATGTCGATGCGGAGTGCCGCGTGGGTTGTCTCATGTCGGGGGATGGCCTCGAGTAGGTCGCCTGAGGCGGTCATTGCGAATGGCAGGACCAGCCGATCAGCCTCTGCTAGGGCGAGTGCGCTCTCGGTGGCGTCTTTCGCGGCTCGGTGGTCACCGAGTTCGAGGTTGGCACGCCCGGCCAGGAGATGAGCCTCAACGAGGGTGAAGTCATGGATAACCGGGGTAGCTCGCGTGAGAACGGCGTGTAGCGCGCCGAGTGCTTCTGTCGGCCGACCCTCCGCGAGATGAATCACGGCGCACGCGTTGTGGATCTCGCCCCAGTCAGCCCGCTCGTCGGTAATGGCTTCCAGTGAGGCGCGGGCCGCCTCGACCATCCCGAGGCGGGCCTGCGTTGCTACCAACCAGCCGGTGACCTGGCTCGCCACGCGGTGCGGTCCGATCAACGATTGCAGACGCTCCGCAGACGTGAACTGCTCGAGCGCTTCATCGTTGTGGCCGCGCCCACAGTGAAGCATTCCGGTCGCGAGATGCATCGCCAATCCGATGGCCGGCGCTGCGTCGCTTTGTAGCGTTTCCGTTGCGCGATGCAGCCATCGCTCGCCTTCATCGAACTCACCCATCCAGATCACTGTGTAGGCGAGGGTCACGAGCGCCGGTGAGATGAACGATTCGCCGCCCCAGCCGTACCGCTCGGCCAGCGCGACTGCCTCATGGCAGCGCCGCCGGACAGTGGCGAACGAGCGCGTCGTGGACGCATAACCGAGGAAGGCCAGGCAGCTTACCTCGACGAAGGGCCGGCCGATTTGCCTGGCCAGACTGGCGCCCTCCAGGAGGTGCTGCTCCGCTTCGTCAAGTCCGTTCCACCCCTCGACGGCCCCGAGGTTCATCAGCGTCACTGCCCGCAGTTCACTGGAGAGCGCGACATCCTGCTCGGTAATCCCTGTGATGGGGGGCGCAAGGAATGCGAGCTGTTCTGTCACGCCGGCAAGGTGACCACGCCGCCTCGCTACCGACACCTTCAGCAACGCGATAGCCACTCCGAGTCGACGCTGACGATCCGGCTCCGTTGTCTCCACATGGGTTTCGGCGACGGTAAGGAGGGCGCCCGCCTCGTCGAGACGTCCCCGGACCAGGGCGCTCCCGGCCCGCACCAGAGCCAGCTCGGGATCATCCGCGAGGGTTCCCGACGGGAACGCGTCCAACAGCGCCTCGACACTGCGCACCTGTCCGTCGAGCGAAAGGCTCAGCGAGCGGTCTGCGAGCAGTCGTGCCGCATCAGGCCAGTCTCCTGCCGCTTGCATGTGTCGGAT
>JAOPWD010000051.1 GCA_025965875.1 Pseudonocardiales bacterium | reverse complement strand
ACATGTGGTGACGTTGAACCCCAACGCCAACCTGGCTGTGGGAACCACGTACACGGTGCGGCTCACCAATGCGATCCGGGATGTGGCCGGCAACGCGCTGGCTCCGGTGACCTGGAGCTTCACCACGATCCCAGTGCTGGCGATCACTGCACGCACACCGGCCAACGGCGCGGTGGGCGTGCTACGCAACGCGAACATCACGTTCACCACGAACCGTCCGCTCATCGGTGTTAACAGCACACGGGTTCGGGTCGTTCGGGTGGCCTCGGGTATCACGGCTCCTGCAGTCGTGACGGTGGCCGGAAACACGGTCACCATCAACCCGAACGTGGCGTTGGCGGCGCTCAACCAGTACCGCATCTCGATCTCGGCGGGAATCACCGACTCGTTCGGTAACCCGCTGGCTCCGACGACAGCCACCACGTGGTTGTTCAGGACTGGTCTGATCTAGGTCGCGGCGCAAGCAACGAGGTCCCGGATCCTCCATTCGGAGGCTCCGGGACCTCGTGTTCACCAGGTCTGTAACCCGAGCTCGGCGAGGCAGGCATGACCGCCGAGCCCTCGGACCGGCGGAGGTCGCTTAGCTTGTGGCGGCGGCTGACGCTTCCAAAGCGGACGCCGCGGAGATCCCCCAACCCCACTCCGCGGCGTCCGTTCTCTATTGCTTCGATGCGGCCGCCGTCCACCGATGAGTTGGTGGACGGCGACCGCATCTGCGATTCACCCGAGCACACGTCATCGGCGTGGTTATGTCAGCGCGACCCAGGACGGCCCCGGCCGGGGTTTCAGCCGGCCGCAGCCCGCAGTCCGGCGTTGGTACGGGCTAACTGGTCAGTGGTGCGGAGTTCGAGCTGTGCGACCTGCGCAGCGCTGAGCACATCGCACACCCAGTCCCAGTGCATCGCGATCTGATCACCTACGGACACGGGCGGCGCGAGGCTGCCGTCGGCCGCCTCAGCCGGTAACAGCGTGCGCCCGTCGACCGACCAAGCCGCGGTCTGCTCCAGCGCCGGGCCCAACTCGAGCAGGCCGTCGGCCACGACCAACGATCTGGCCTGGACGCGCACCCGCTCGCCCTCGATGGCGACGACGTCGCCCCACCGGATGCGGCACTGCTCGAGCACTGACAGCGCGACGTCGCCGGTACCTCGGCGCAACAGGCCCACCCACGGGTAGACGGAAAAGACCTGGAAGCCGTGGTGCGGTGGCCCGGGCACCCAACTGGCGCCGGCCTGGTCACCGAAGCGCTCGCGCAGGGTGGACACCAAGGAGTTCTGGTCGACGTGGTCGAGCAGTTCGTTGCCGATCCAATAGGCCTCGACCACGCGCGCGTCCAACGGATCGGCGATACCCGCCGCTTCAGCGATGATCTCGAGGTAGGCCCAGGCTCCCTCGAATTGCCTGGCGTGTTCGGCTATCTGGTCCTGCGCTGCGGCCGAGCCACGGCGCAGCAGCACCGACGCGTCGTCCGGGCCGCAGTAGCCCAGCTCGTTCGGTGGGTAGGCATAACGCGCGAACAGCGTCGTGCCCGACGTGTTCATTCAGCCGACCCTCGGCAGTGACTCGCTCGGGGCCAAGTCCTCATCGTCGTCGGTGTTCCGGGCGCGGCCCATCAGCTCCAGGCCGTTCATGGCCTTTTCGGCGCCGGCCTGGTCGATGCGCTGCACCACAAAGCCCATGTGGAGGAGCACCCAGTCACCGGGGGCCAGGGCAGCTTGGTCGGCGTCCTCGAGCATGCCGAGGTTGACCTTGCGTCGGGCGCCGACGACGTCGACCCAGACGAGCTGGTTGTTGTAGCCCTCGACCATCTCGACGACCTGACCGGGTATTCCGAGGCACATGTCAGGACTCCTGGCTGCCGGCGCCGACGGACTCGTTGAGCAAGTCGTCGAGCAATCCATTGATCGTGGTTATCGCGACGTCGACGGCCGCGGTGACGGGTGGGGTGAGCCCCATGCCTTCCTCGACGTCGAGCGGCTGGCAGCCGACGACGAGCGTGCGCGGAAGCTCGCCGCCCAGGTTGCCGAGATTGGCCAACACCGCGACGGGATCCATCCCGTGGGCGTCGAGTGGCCCGCTGCCTAGGTCGTGCGCCCCGACCTCGAGCACCGTGATGTCGCCGGCCTGGCCGTCACCGGGCATGGCGTCGACAATGACGAGCGCGTCGTAGCCCTCGAGCAGGTCGTAGGCGAGATGCATGCCGCGGATGCCGTAGTCGACGACTCGGACACCGTCGGGCTGAGGTTGTCCGGCCAGCCGCCGGGCAACCTCAGAGCCGAAGCCGTCGTCAGCCAGGAAGATGTTGCCTATCCCGGCGACGAGCACCCGTGCCGTCACGTGACATGCCTTCCATGGGTTGCTGAGTTGGGGTCGCTCTTACATGCTCCTGATCTTCCTATAGCGGCGGATGTCCGGGATGGAGCGCAGCCCGACGTACAGGCCGGTCAATACGACGAGGGCCACGATGATGAGTGCGATTAGTCCTACGATCGCCACTGTCGACTTTCCTCTCTGTGGTGGGAATCCGCGTCTGCAACAGTTGGCGGTACCAACGGTTCGAGCTCGTCAGGCGCGAAATACAAAAAGCGGCCGTACCACTCGTGCAGGTCCGCCGCCGGATCGTCGACAAGCACTACAGCGACATGGATCTCCCCGTCGACGTCGGAGTGAACGGCCGAAACGCGTGCCGTCATTCCAGCGAAAAAGAGATCCTGAGCGTCGGCCCTCCGGGAGGGATGCACGCATACCATACTCCCGCGAGATACCGCAACTCCGTCTATCAACACGCTGTCGATGTCAGGATTTACGCTCGCGTCCTGTTCCGGGTCCCACCACGGGACGTCCTCGGAACCGAAGGTCGGTGGATCGACGTTGCGCAGGTCGCGCAGTTCTATCAGCCCAGCTTCGGCAGGAAAGTCGGGCAGGTTAGGCACGTCGACGGCCACTCCGGCGTGCGGGTCGCGCAGGATGCCGTGCAGTTGCGCCAACGCCTCGGGTGACATCGAGTCGCAGCGGTCGATGATCTCGGCCGCCCGCGGATCGGTCGCCCGGGCCTGTGCCTTCTCCTCGTCGGTGAGCGTCATGACCCGCAGCGTGAGGATCTCGTCGATCTCGGTGGAGTCGAACAGCGCACCAGCGCTCTCGTCGGCCACCTCGGGGTAGTCGTACAGGATGATCGGTGAGATCAACACGATGTCGGTGTCGCCCGACGCGCCGGTGAGCACTGGCCAGCAGCGCCGCTGCGTGCAGGCAGCGACCGCGTCGACCGCGTCGTCCGGTGGCTCGAGCAACGACACGAAAGCGGCGTGCTCCGCGCGCACGAGCAGATGCGCGCCGATCAGCGACACCTGGATCGCCTCGTCTTTGTCGCTGACCGCCGGTGCGACGTTGTCGACCTGGACGCTCAGTTGTACGAGGCCGTCGATCGTGCTGGCGGCCAGTGACACGGCAGCCTCGAGCGGGCGCCGGCGCCGGATGATGCGGCCGATCGTGGTGCCGCCGTCGTCGACGAGCATCTCGATGTCGGCGCCGCCCGCGACAGTCACTGGCAGCGAGCGGCCCTGTTCGGCCAGCTCACTCAGTACACAGCCTTCGAGTTCGATCTCCTGCTCGATCGCCTCGTCCCAGCTCAGCCAGGTACGCGCGCCCGAGTTCAACTGCTCGACCGGGTCGAAGCGGGTGGGGTCATCGGTGGCCTGCTCGACGCAGCGCCGCTGCAGTTGCAGGAACCGGAGGTGGACCGTCACCTGGCCGCCTCCGTCGTCGCGCAGCAGGCACTGCGCCGACATCGTGGACTCCTCGCCCAGGCTGGCCTCGGCGGCGCCGGCCGGACCCAGCACGCCGAACTGCCAGCGCACCCGGTTCTTGCTTGACGTAGACCGGTACGGATACAGCAGGTAGCCCTCGAAGAGCACGGCGTCGGCAACGGTACGGGCCAGCTTGAGGCTCACGTGATCACCTTCGACTTGGCCAGCAGCGATTCGACAGCTTCTTCCCACGACGTCATGCCGCGTACGGACTTGTAGTGCGCGAGTGACTCCATGGTCTCGCGGTTCAGCCGCAACCACCCGCTGTTCGGGAAATAGTGCTCGATCATGTCCCGCCACACCGTCACCGGAATCTCGTAGCGCGACTCGCAGTCCCACGGGACGTTTTCGACCCCGAAGCCGTTCAGGCCACGGGTGAAGACGGTCCCGGAGAACAGGAACACGACCGGGATGGTGTCGTGGTCGAGCGCGTGCAGGTACTTCGACCAGGTCACCTCGAAGTCGTACGTGCACGGCATGGGCAGATCGACCTCGGTGATACCGGTGAAGCCCTGCACCATCGCGCTGGTCTGCATCCACATGAACGGCTTGAGGGTGTCGAACCACCGGTCGCGCGTGCCGAACATGTCGAGCAGGCCGCTCTCCTCGTCGGCGGTGTACTTGCGTCGCTGCGGCTCGATGCGCACCTGGCAGCGCAGGGCGATGGCATGGATGACCTCGTCCGTGCTCTCCTCGATGCGCAGGCGAGCGGTGAGCTGCGGCGCGGCGGCATAGCTCTCGGCAAAGACGTCGGCGACCGTGAACGTCAGGTTCGTCATGACCCGAACCCGTCGGACGCGGGCGGGGCCGGCCGGCTGCGCTCGGACACGGTGGCGAAGAAGGCGTCCATCGCGTCGTGCGCGTCCTGACCGCCGTCGAAGCCACGCCATAGCTGGCGTAGCTGTCCGACGAGCTCGTAGCACGCGTCGATCGGCACGACGTTGCAGGTGTAGTCGCTCGATCCCTGCCCGCGGCTGTGATTCGGTGCCCGGATCAGCAGTGCCTCGACGTCGGGCTCCAGCACCCCGAGTTGAGGGTTACCGGCCACGACCGAATCCCACGCCGCCAGCGGCAGTTCGGATTCAGTGGCACCGGCCGGTCCCGGGTAGAAAGCGATGATGCGGCCGAGCACGGTGTTGCGGAACAGGAACGCAAGCCCGACCGGAATCTCGAGTTCGTCCCACTGGCCCGGGCCCA
Organism: Pseudonocardiales bacterium; assembly: GCA_025965875.1. GTDB lineage: Bacteria > Actinomycetota > Actinomycetes > Mycobacteriales > Jatrophihabitantaceae > QHCC01. Next base: position 15,952 of record JAOPWD010000051.1, on the reverse strand, counting down.
GGGAGAATTCGGGGAAGGACAGGTAGCGCGCCGGGACGGCCTTGTAGCGCTGCTCGGCACCTTCGATGTCGAAGAGCAGGTAGCAGTTGCGGCAAGTGCACATCAGCTGCCGGCTCTCGAGGTTGACCACGTGCTGATGGGCCTCCGCGATGGGCACGGCGCACATCTCGCAGCGTTCCTCGGTAACCGGGGCCGGCCGGGCGCTGGTAACCCGGAGCAGTGCAGCTAGTGGCTGCCCCTTGCGCTCACCCGGACTGGTCATCGCCGTCATGCGGTGACCGACGTCGGAACGGCTACCGAGACGACCCCTCCTGTCGTCAACAGGGGCAAAGGCTGCAGATGCAGCTTCTCGTCGTCGAGGCTGGCGCCGGCCTTGCGGACGTCGTAATGCCCATGACAGCGCGGGCAGGTCAGCACGGCATCGTTGGCGGATCCGCCGAGGCGGCGAGCAATCGTCGCGCCGGTCATGCCCTTCATGCACTCGGGACACTGATCGCGGAAGGCGAACAGGTCGGTGCCCACCCGGCAGGCGACGACGGGTGTGCCCGCGACCTCGACATTGGCCACCGAACCCGAGGCCAGTTCGGCCAACTCGGCGACGGTCTCCCATGCGGCACCGTGCACGGGTTCGGGCTCGGTGATGCGCGACATCAGCGAGTCGATCGAGATCAACGAACCCTTGGCCGCGGCGCTGTCGTCCTTGGTCTCGACCTCGATCGAGGTCACCTCGGGCGCCGCGGCCTCGACCGCGCCTTCGACGGCCAGCGTCAAGGTGACCGACGAGGACGGGCAGCCGTCGCAGCTGCCGAGCAGGCGCAGCCGGACGACTCCCTCGTCACTGATGTCGAGCAGTTCGACGTCGCCCCCGTGCGAACCGAGGTAGGGGCGCACGCTCTCGAGCGCCTTCTCGACCCGGGTGGTGATGTCGTAGGGGTGCAGGCCGTGGACGAGCAGCAGGCTGGAGACCGTGTTGTCGCCAGCCAGCGCGGCCAGGACGTCGTCGTCCAGCCGACCCATCTCGTGCAGGATGTCGAGGATCCGCTCGATGCCGGAGCCGTACAGATCGGCGACGATCCGGACGAGTTCCTCGGCACGCTCCCGGGCTACGGCACCGCCGGAGGCACTGGCAGTGAGCAGCGCCTCGATCCGATCACCCGCCGCCTGAATGTCAATCGGCGGGTGATCGGTCTGCTCGGGATTCGCCACTCTATTCGCCGGTGAGTGTCTGAGTAGGCGAGTGAACCTTCTGCACGGCCTTGCCTTCGCCGAGGTACATGTGCACGCCGCACGGCAGGCACGGGTCGAAGCTGCGAACCGTCCGCATGATGTCGATGCCCTTGAAGTGCTCGCGGTCGTTCTCCTCGAAGATCGGCTGGCCCTGCACCGCGTCCTCGTACGGTCCGGGGGTGCCGTAGGAGTCACGTGGGTTCGCGTTCCACGGCGTCGGCGGGTACGGGTGGTAGTTCGCGATCTTGCCGTCGCGGATCACCATGTGGTGCGAGAGCACGCCACGCACGGCCTCGGTGAAGCCACAACCGATGCCCTCGTCCGGCACGGTGAACTTCTCCCATGTCTTCGTGTGGCCGGCCCGGATCTCCACGAGCGCCTTCTCGGCGAAGTGCAGAGCACACGCAGCCGCGTAGGCCTGGAAGTAGGTGCGTGCCCGGTTGCGCTCGATGGTGTTGCTCCACTGCGGGATCTTCCACTCGAACTCGACGGGGCCCTTGAGCACGGTCTTAGGCAGGTTGATCTTGACACTGGTGCCGGTGGCCTGCACGTAGCCGATGTTGACCAGGCCGGCCAGGGCAGTCGACCACAGTCGGGCCAGCGGGCCGCCCCCGGTGTCGAGGGCTAAGTAGTCCTTGCCGTCGTACCACCGCGGGGACATGACCCAGCTGTACTTGTCGTCGAAGTCGCGCTTCTGCGGCTTGGGGTTGGTGTGCTGGTTCCACGGGTGCCGACGGTCGACCGGGTTGCCCAGCGGGTCGTTGCGGACGAACGTTTCCTGGTCTTTCCAGTCGTCATAGTAGGACGAGCCGAGCAGGATCCGGATGCCGAGGTTGATGTCGACGAGGTCGGTGGTGACCAGCTTCCCGTCGACCACGACGCCCGGGGTCACGAACATCGCGCGACCCCACTTGGTCATGTCCTTGTACTCGAAGTTGCAGACGTCGGGGTCCTGGAAGGAGCCCCAGCAGCCGAGCAACGTGCGCCGCAGGCCGGACTGCTCATACCCGGGCAGCGCCTGGTACATGAAGTCGAACAGGTCGTCGTGCATCGGGACGACCTTCTTCATGAACTCGATGTAGCGCATGAGCCGGATCATGTAGTCGGTCATCAACTGGATCGAGGCCACGGTGCCCACGCCGCCCGGGTAGAGCGTGGAGGGGTGGACGTGCCGGCCCTCCATCAGGCAGAACATCTCACGGGTGTAGCGGCTGACCTGCAGGGCTTCGCGGTAGAACTCACCACTGAACGGGTTCAGCGACCGCATGATGTCGCCGATCGTCCGGTAGCCGTGCTCGCCGGCGTGCGGAGCCTCGGTGGAGTTGGCCCGCTCGAGGACGCCCGGGTTCGTCTCGGCGATCATCTTCTCGCAGTAGTCGACCCCGACCAGGTTCTCCTGGAAAATGTTGTGGTCGAACATGTACTCGGCGGCCTCGCCGAGGTTGACGATCCACTCAGCCAGGTTGGGCGGCTTCACGCCATAGGCCATGTTCTGGCAGTAGCACGAGCACGTGGCGTGGTTGTCGCCGCAGATGCCGCAGATGCGGCTGGTGATGAAGTGCGCGTCGCGGGGGTCCTTGCCCTTCATGAAGATCGAGTAGCCGCGGAAGATCGACGAGGTGCTGTGACACTCGACGACTTCCTTCTGCTTGAAGTCGATCTTGGTGTAGATGCCGAGACTGCCGACGATGCGGGTAATCGGGTCCCAGGCCATCTCGACGAGGTCACCGTTGGATCGCTTGCTGGTCGGACTGGGGATCGTCGACGTCATTGCGTCGCCTTCCTGACGTGGCTTTGGTATCGCGGTCGACGCGGCAGTGGCCTTGCGCGTCCGGGAGACCGGGGGAGTGTCTTACCTACCAAGTACGGGTGGCTCCGGTGGTCAGTTGCTTACCGGTGTGGCGCCACTTCGGCTCCTTGTCGATCGTCCGGGTCGTGACCGAGCGCAGTCTGCGGATCGCGGCGCCATACGCGCCGACGGCCGCCGTGGAGAGCTTGCCGCCCGGCGGCTCGTCCATGAACGGCATGAACTTGTCCGGGAAGCCGGGCATCGTGCAGCCGATGCAGATGCCGCCCACGTTGGGACAGCCGCCCATGCCATTCATCCAGCCGCGTTTGGGCACATTGCACTTGACGACGGGTCCCCAGCAGCCGAGCTTGACGATGCACTTCGGCGAGCCGTACTCGGTCGCGAAGTCGCCCTGCTCGTAGTAGCCGGCGCGGTCGCAGCCCTCGTGCACTGTGCGGCCGAAGAGCCAGGTGGGGCGCAGCGCGTCGTCGAGCGGGATCATCGGCGCCTGGCCGGTGGCCATGTAGAGCAGGTAGGTGAGGGTCTCCGACAGGTTGTCGGGCTGGATCGGGCAGCCGGGGACACACACGATCGGGATGCCCGCCTTGGACTTCCACTCCCAGCCCAGGTAGTCGGGCACGCCCATCGCACCGGTGGGGTTGCCGGCCATGGCGTGGATGCCGCCGTAGGTGGCGCAGGTGCCGACCGCGACGATGGCGGTGGCCTTGGGGGCGAGCCGGTCGAGCCACTCACTGGTGGTCATCGGTTGGCCTGTTGCGGGGTTGTTGCCGAACCCGCACCAGTAGCCCTCTTCATGCAGGTTCTCGTTGGGGATCGAGCCTTCGACGACCAGTACGAACGGCTCGAGCTCGCCGCGGTCGGCCTTGAAGAACCACTCGAGGAAGTCGTCGGCCCCACCGTTGGGACCACACTCAAAGTCGATCAGGGGCCAGTGCACAGCGATCTTGGGCAACCCTGGCAGGGCCCCAAGCGCGATCTCTTCGATGCTCGGCTGCGTTGCCGCGGTCAGCGCGACGGAGTCACCGTCACAACTGAGTCCCGCATTGATCCACAGCACGTGGATCAGGGTTTCCTCTGCCTTGATGCCTGCCTCGGTGAGCATTTTCCCCGCTGCTTCCCGGGAATGGGTCCCTGACCACCGGAATCGCATCTCGATCCACCTGCGTGGCCTACGTCACGTTCTAGTCCGACCGATACCCAGTGTCAAGATCGTTGGGCGTGCCTGTTTCGGCGGCGTGACGTCAGGGTTAAGCGGGGCTCCAGCGGTCTGTCGGCGAACGAAAAATGCGTGGACGTCAGACCTCTCTCGCCGATTCCGTCGCCCGGTGTGCGGCGGATCGAGTCGGGGCTACATACCGCGCGCAAGGCCCGTCAAATCAGCCGCGCAAGGCCCTGCCAATCAGATTCATCATGGACTGTTTCGAGCCACCGCAGTAGCGTCGCGAGCAGGTCAGAAATCTGTCGTGGTGTCACGCGACACCACACTCCGGCGCGTGCGCGCACCCGCCGGCCGACCGGTGGATCGGAGGGACACAGACATGGGACGAATTCTCAAATTGGTTGCGCTGGCAGGCGTGGCCGTGGTGGCAGTGAAGTCATTGCCCGACATCCAGCGGTACATGAAGATGCGAGCAATGTGAGGGTCGCCTGACATGTGCCTAGGTCTCCCGGGCCGGGTCGTCGAACTCACGCCCGGAGGTCACCTTGCCCGTGTCGACGTCGCGGGCGTGGTCCGCGACATCAATCTCGAATTGCTCGACGGGCCGTTCGAGCCAGGCGATTACGTCCTCGTCCACAGCGGGTTCGCGCTGGAACGGATGAGCGCCGACGAGGCGCGCGATGCGCTCGGCGTCTTTATGCCGTGACGCCGCGACTGACCTAATCCTGGAAGTCTGCCGAAACTACGGCTTGCTGGGTTCGCCGCCGAGTCGGCTGAGGCGCCCCGCCCGGTCCGGGATGTCCACGCCCAGGATCAGCGAGCGGGTGGCAGGCTCGCCGGCGACTGGTGCCGCGCGCTGCGCAGCCGCGTCGGCTGACCGATCCGGTTCCCACCGGTTCGGATCGCTGGTGAGCCCGACCAGGTAGGTGACCGTGCATTCCAGAGCGGCGGCAAGGGCCGGCACCTTCGCCACGTCCAGACCCGCGCCGTGCTCGACGCTGGACAGCGTTCGGTTCGTCGTGCGCAGGCCGTGGCGCGCCAGGCGGTCGACCACCTGCTTCTGGGTCAGGCCGAGGTCTACCCGGCGCTGGCGCAGTCGCTGAGTAATAAGGTGCTGGCGAAATGGCGTGCTGTCGTCGAAACCGACGCTCATGGGCTGCCCCCCGGGTGTTGGCCAGCCCAGTATTGCTCAGTTCAGGATTGCGTCAATCCTGGATTTCCGTCCGTGCCCATGGACATGTCGGCGAGCGGATAGATGTCGTAGCGCGCGAAGTTGAAGACGGGCGCCCGGGCCAGAACGCGCTCGAACTCCTCGTGCGAATCGACCCGGTAGATCCATGCACCGCCATGAGCGCCGACCACGTGGTAGCGGGCCAGCACCTTTCCCTCGGCCTCGAGCTTCGTCCCGTACGCGCCCATGCGCGCGACGGCCTGCGCCATCTCGCGGGAGAGTAACGCCAGTTCCATCCGCCAGAGGACCAGGAACTTCATCGCCGGCCCTCAGTGCGCGGCGGCCGCGGGCTGCTGGGACTTGGCCAGTTGGCTGCGCAGCCACGCGCACCAGGCGTCGACGCCTTCGCCGGTGCGGGCGCTGACGTCGATCGTGGTGACCGTTGGGTTGACCTTGCGCAGGTTGGCCCGGAACAGCTCGAGGTCGAAGTCCAGGTGCGGGAGCAGGTCGATCTTGTTGATCGCGACCAGGTCGACGGAGCGGAACATGACGGGGTACTTCAGTGGCTTCTCCTCACCTTCGGTGACGGCGTACACCATCGCCCGGGCGTGCTCGCCCACGTCGAACTCCGCGGGGCAGACCAGGTTGCCGACGTTCTCGATCAGCACGAGGTCCAGGTCAGCCAGCGGCAGGCGGGGCAGCGCCGAGCGCACCATGGGCGCGTCCAGGTGGCACTCGCCGCCGAATCCGTTGCCGGTGTTCACCAGCGTGATCTCGGCGCCGAACCCCGTGAGCTGGTCGGCGTCCAGGCTGGTCTCGATGTCGCCTTCGATGACGCCGACGCGGATGGTGTCGGTGAGTCGGCGCAGGGTCTCGCGCAGCAGGGTGGTCTTGCCGGCGCCGGGGGAGGACATGAGGTTGACGGCGCAGACCTGGTGTTGGAGCAGGTCGGCCCGGTTGGCGGCTGCGGTGCGGTCGTTCTCGTCGAAGATCCGCTCGAGGACGTCGATGCGTTCGCGGCCGGTCTGGTAGCCGGAGTGGTCGCCTAGGTGCTCGTCATGCGCGCCATTGCTCTCCTGCGGGTGGTCGTGCTCGTGATCACGCTCGTTCACGTGGTCGTGGTCGTGCTCGTGGACCGTGCCGTCGTCGTGCCGGTGAAAACGACCCATGGCTGCTCAGACCTCCGCTAGCTCGAGTGCAGTGACGATGAATTCCTGGCCGGTGATGACCTCGACGTCGGCGCCGTCGCACGTGTCGCACAGCATGATCGGATGCTCACCGAGGTCGCTCACGGCGTCGCAGCTGCGGCACTTGATACGGGCCGGGATTTCCTCGAGTTCCAGACGGGACCCGTCGAGCGGGGTGTCGGCGCTGGCGATGTTCCAGCAGTACACCAGCGTGTCGGGCACTACCTGGCGCAGCTGACCCACGCGGATGTGGATGGTGTCGACCGGGCGACCGCTCGCGCGGCGGGTCACGATCTCAGCAATGGATCCACAGATCGACAGCTCGTGCACGTGGGTGCCCCCTAGGTCGGTCCAGTCAACATCGTCCTGGGCCTGTGCGCGAGAGGTACGGCTCCCGGATTGTGGAACCCGATGCGCCCTGAGGTCGCACCGGTTGCACAATCGGGACCGTGCGCGAGCTACCCGGTGATGATCTCGTGCCCGATGCGTCGTGGGTGATCGACCGCCGGCTGGACTTGGATGCCGCACCGGAGCAACTCTGGCCGTGGCTCGTGCAGCTCGGCAAGGCCCGCGGCGGCTGGTACCTGCCGCGCAGCATCGACTGGCTACTCCCGGAGCGACGCCGCGGCGCGCGCCGGATCCTGCCGCAGTTCCAGGAGGTGGCCGTCGGCGATGACACGCCGGCCTGATCGACTGGCTCACCATCGTCGCGCTGCACCGTGGGCTGCGCGAACGCCTCAACAAGGAGAACTCCTGACCGCAGTGCCCGCGCTCCTATCCGGCGCGCCCATGGCACGCTGACCTGCGTGGCAGATATCACCGTGCGCTTCTGGGCCGGCGCCCAGCGCGCTGCCGGACATGCAGAAGAGCCGTTGTCCGCCGCCACGGTCGGCGAGCTGCGCGAGCTGCTGGCCGGTCGCGACGAGTTGACCAAGGTCTGCGCGGTCGCGTCGTTCCTGGTCGACGGCCAGCAGGCTTCGGACACCACGCCGCTTGCCGCTGGATCGGTCGTCGATGTCCTGCCGCCCTTCGCCGGCGGCTGAGCGCGCCGCGCCACGACTCACAAGCGGCGATTCTCCGAAACGGTTGCGTCACATCGGCGCGCCAACCTTCATCCATGGCCCGGCGATCAGACCGCGGCCATCGAACACATGGGGGTATCTGATGACAGAGCTCAAGGCTCCGATGGAATCGGCCCAGTACGACCTGGCCGGGGAGTTGGCCAACGAGGTAGCTGCGGAGTACCAGCGCCGCGAAGCCTCGGGCCGGCACGCGTTCTGGGCCGCGACCCGACCTGGCGGCTGGCTGGCCCGCACGGTGCTCGACGCAGGTGAGACCGATGGACACGGTCTGCCGGAGGCCAATGGCGGTGTGGTCGTCCATCTGCCACCGCGGCTGGCCGCGCGGTGGGACCACGCGGACCTGCTGCGCGACTAACGCTGCAACAGCTGCGAATTTCCGGTTGCCCGCCCGTGCAGGCTGGGGGTCGTGGACTTCGAGATCAGAACGCAGCTCCCGGTCGAGTGGCCCGAGGTCGTCGCACTGATCAATCGCGCCTTCGTGCCCGACGTCAACGCCGCTCAGTTGGCCGAGTGGGTCCACGACTCCGCCGGCTGGATCGACGACCTGTCTCTCGTCGCAGTCCAGGATGAGCGACTCGTTGGCCACGTCATGCTGAGCCAGTTGCCGTTGCGGACGCCGAATGGTGACGTCGCGATCCTGTGCCTGACTCCGTTGTCCGTCGAGCCGGAGGCCCAGCGCATGGGCATCGGCCGCGGGCTCGTCGAACGCGTGCTGCGCGCGGCAGCCACGCGCGGGGAGCCGTTCGTCGTGCTAGAAGGCAGTCCGCGGATGTATGCCAGGTTCGGCTTCGAACCGGCAGCTGACTACGGCATCGAGCGACCGTCGGAGCTCATCCCCGAGCCCGCCTTCCAGCTTGTGCGGCTGCCGAGCTATCGGCCCGAGCTGCGCGGACAGGTGCGCTACCCCGACTACTTCTACGAGATCGGCGCTGTCGGTCCCTGAGCTTGTTTAGCGATACCGGCCCGGTGGGGACTTCTCGTCAAAGGCTGATCCGGTGCCGACCAACCGGCCGCGGCCGGCGCCGTCGAGGTCTGGCGTGACCCGGCGCGGCTGTTGGCCCGGCCAGACGTCAGCGTGCTCGGTTCCCTGGTTGGCTAGCGGGTATGGATCAGGCTCGACTGAGCGCGTGGGTGCAGGGGCGGGTCCAGGGCGTGGGCTACCGCTATTGGATCCGCAGCCGGGCCCGCGACCTCGGCCTGCGCGGATCAGCGACGAATCTTCCCGACGGCCGGGTGGCGGTCGTCGTGCAGGGGCCGCGCGCCGCGTGCCAATCGCTACTCGAGGTGATGGACAGCGACGCGGCTCCCGGGTGGGTCGGCAAGCTCGACCACTCGTGGGGCGAACCGACCGACGAACCGGCCGGCTTCCGGGTCGGCTAACTCCGTCAGCCGCTGACGTTCGGTCCGGCCCGTTCGATCGCGAACCGCACGATCACCCTTTTCTGTTCGACCATTGCCGCCCGGTACTCGTCCCAATCGGGATGTTCGCCAGCGGCCCGGCGGTAGTAGTCGACCAGCAGGTCCAGGGCTTCGGGCAGCGAGATGATCTCGGCCGTGCCCTCGACCTGCACCCAGTCGCCATAGAACTGGTCGTTCAACGCTGCCATTGACACGTGCGGATCGCGACGCAGATTGCGCACCTTGACCGCCGTCTCGCGGGTGCTGATGATCACCCGGCCGTCGCCGTCGACCGTGGCCGTGACCGGCGAAAGCTGCGGGCGTCCGTCAGCCCGCGATGTGGCGAGCACCGCACGATGGTTGTCGCGCAGGAACTCCTGAGCCGCGGCGGTGTCCATCGCTCAGCGTCGGAACGTTGCGACGAGCTGGGCCCGCGCCAGCGTGTGGAACACCAGGTTGAACGACACGACCGCTGCGCTGGCCTCGTCGTCGACGCCGAGGGTCTCGACGTCGACCGCGTGCACGACGTAGTAGTAGCGGTGCGGCCGGTCGCCATCAGGTGGGAAGGCGCCGCCGTAGTCCTTGCTGCCCCAGTCGTTGCGCACGTGGAACGCATTGCCCGGCAGCGTGGCGCCGGCGGCTCCGGCGTTGGTGTCGAGCGATGTGGTCTCGGCCGGCACGTCGACGAGCACCCAGTGCCAGAAGCCCGAGGGCGTCGGCGCGTCCGGGTCGTAGCACGTGACGACGAAACTCTTGGTGCCCTCCGGGAAGTCGCTCCACGACAGCTGGGGAGATGCGTTTTCGGCCTTGTCGGCGGCGCCGCCGTAGGCATGCGCCTCGTCTTGCGGCTGGCCATCCGTGATGTCGCTGCTCGTCACGGTGAACGAGCCCACCTGCGGCAGCTTGGCGTAGGGGTCCTGCGCCTCGGGGCGGTCGAGCGCCATGTGCGTCCTCCTGCATGATCGACGGGTCACCCTCGACCCTAGAGTGGTTCGCAGCGACGAGGTAGGGAGTGTGCGGATGCCCGACGGCGGAGCGCTGATCGTCGGCATCGGCGGCTCCACCAGTGCCGCGTCGGTGACCAATCTGCTGCTGCGCGCGTGCCTCGATGCGGCCGCCGCTCGTGGCGCCCGAACGGTGGCCTTCACCGGCGACGAGTTGGCGGAGTTGCCCATATTCGACGCGAACGTCGACATCGCGGCTCCGGCCGCGGCCGCACTCGTCGCGGCCGTACGCGATGCCGACGCCGTGATCATTGCCACACCCGGCTATCACGGCGGGATGTCCGGACTGGTGAAGAACGCGATCGACCACCTCGAGCCGCTGCGTGGCGACGTGCGTCCGTATCTTGACGGGCGCGCGGTGGGCGTCATCGTGTCCGCGTCGGGCTGGCAGGCGTGCGGAACGACGCTGGTCTCGGTGCGCTCGGCCATCCACGCGCTGCGCGGCTGGCCGACACCGTTCGGGGTAACGGTGAACTCGGCCGAGCAGCACCCGGCGGCCGACGGGACTTTCGACGAGAGCATCACCGGCGCGCTGCAGATCCTGGCAACCCAGCTGACGGACTTCGCCGGTTGGCGCGCGGCGGCCAGGGCCTAGGCGGGCGCGTTGAGCCCGAGCCGGCGCTGTTCGATGATGAGGCAACGGTTCTCGACGTAGAGCAGGCCGCCATCCCTGGCGATCTGCCTGGCTTCGGCCGAGGCGATGTGCAGCTGCAACCACAGGGCGGTGGCTCCTGCGGCTACGGCTTGGCGGGCGATGTCCGGCGTCTTCTCCGACGGACGGAAAACGTTGACGAACCCGACAGGTTCGGGCACGTCCGCGAGTGCGGGGTACACGGGCTCGCCCAGGATCTCGTACGCGATCGGGTTGACCGGGACGATGCGCCAGCCGTGACCTTGCATGTGCTCCGGCACGTAGTGCGCGGCTTTCTCGGGCATCCGGCTCGCGCCGACGACCGTGATCGAGTCGTAGCTGGTCAGGATCTTCTCGACGGTGTCGTCGGTGTCGTCCATCCCTGCACACTAGGCTCTCAATCTGTGACGAATCCGGGCACATTGCCATGGCAGCCGGTGGCTGTGGAGCTCGTCGCGGCACCTGTCGCCGCGGCATTGGCGGTGTGGCCGCGCGCGGGCGAGGTACTCGTCGCGCCGATCGATCCCGATCTGGCCGACACGACTGACTTCTGCGCGCGATACAGCGTCGCGCTGGAGGATTCGGCCAACTGTGTCGTCATCGCGGGCCGACGCGGCGACGACATCCGTTACGCGGCGTGCGTGGTGTTGGCGACCACTCGCGCCGACGTCAACGGGGTGGTCCGCCGCCGCCTCGACGCGCGCAAGGCCTCGTTCGCGCCGATGGCTGATGCCGTTGAGCGGTCCGGGATGGAGCACGGCGGCATCACGCCGATCGGCCTGCCGGCGTCCTGGCCGGTGCTCGTCGACCGCGCCGTCCTCGACCGATCCGTGGTCGTCATCGGCAGCGGCCTGCGCCGCTCCAAGCTGGCCCTGCCGTCGTCGGCGCTGGCCGAGCTCCCCGGCGTCGAGATCATCGACGGCCTCGCGTCCTGACCGGCCGGGTCGCCGGGATTCGCGCCGATCTTGATGCAGAGTCGTAGCCCGACATCAGTCTCAAGATCACAAGCCGCTACGGCCGGCGGAGCAGGCGGGGGAGGTGGCCCGCGCCGGCGCCGGCCATTGCGGCCCGGTCGCCGGGATTGGACATCGCGCACGTCTTGAGCGACAGGCAGCCACAGCCGATGCAGGAGTCGAGCCCGTCGCGCAGCTTGCTCAACGCGGCGATCTGGTCATCGAGCCGTCCGCGCCAGGATCGCGACAACCGCGTCCAGTCGGCCCTGGTCGGGTTGCGACGGTCCGGCAGCGTGGCCAGGGCCGCGGCGACCTCCTCGAGTGACAGCCCCACATTGCGGGCGGCCCGGATGAAAGCCAGCCGCCGCAGCACATTGCGCTGGTACCGGCGCTGCCCTCCGGAGGTCCGAGTCGCGCTGAGCAGGCCCTCGCGCTCGTAGAACCGCAGTGCCGACGCGGCGAAGCCACTGCGGTGCGCTACCTCGCTGACGGTGAGCAGGTCGGTCGTGTGCACGCGCACATCCTGTTCCTTGACTTCAAGTTGACTTCAACTATAACCATGAGTCGCATGACGCAGACATCGCAGACAACCCGTCCGACCGCACTCGTCACGGGTGCCTCCAAGGGTTTCGGCCGCGCCGTCGCCACGCAGCTCGCCGCCCGTGGCTGGCGCCTCGTCCTTGACGCCCGCGGCGAGGCAGACCTGGCACGAGTGGCGGCTGACCTGCCCGACGCGGTGGCAGTGGCGGGCGACGTCACCGACCCGTTGCACCGCGAGGCGCTTGCCGCCGCCGCCGAGGTCCTCGGCGGGATCGACCTCCTGGTCAATAACGCTAGTGAGCTCGGGCCGAGCCCGCTCCCAGGCTTGCGCGCCTACCCGCTCGCTGCGGCGCGCACGGTGTACGAGACCAACGTCATCGCGCCGCTCGCGCTCATCCAGCTGCTGCTGCCCTCGCTGACGGCAGCGGGTGGTGCCGTCGTCAACATCAGCTCCGACGCCGCCGTGGAGGCCTACGAAGGGTGGGGCGGCTACGGCTCGAGCAAGGCCGCACTCGATCACATCGGCGCCGTCCTCGCGGCCGAGGAGTCCGACATTCGGGTGTACGCATTCGATCCCGGCGACATGCGCACCGACATGCACCAGCGCGCCTTTCCCGGCGAGGACATCTCCGATCGGCCCGGGGCGGAGACCGTCGTGCCGGCGTTCCTGCGGCTCATCGACGAACGGCCGGCCAGCGGTCGGTACCGCGCTGCGGAGCTCTGCGCCCCGGCGATCAGCGAGGTCGCGCGGTGAGCGAACTCGACTTCGAGCTGCCCGAAGCGCTGGCGGCGTCCGCGCCGCCGCCGCGCCGTGATCGGGTGCGGCTGCTCGTCGCCGGCCGTACCGGGATCCAGCACGCGCGCTTCAACGAGTTTGCCTCCTTCCTCGCGTCGGGCGATCTGCTCGTCGTCAACACCTCGGCCACGTTGGCGGCCGCCGTAGACGGCCGTCGGGCGGACGGCCGAGCTGTCACCGTGCACTTCTCCACCGCCTTGGACGATGGGGAGTGGGTGGTCGAGCTGCGCCCGCCGGTGCACGCGACGGGTCCGTTGCCTGACGTCACGGCGGGTGAGCGCGTCGAGCTACCCGACGGCGTGCTGCTGACCGTGCTGGCCCCTGCATCACCGGACAAGCTGGCTCAGCGGTTGTGGCGGGCGCGCGTTGCCGTCGAGGGTGACGTCGAGACGTTCTTGGCCCGCGCCGGACGGCCGATTCGATACGGCTACGTTCCCGACCCGCACCCGCTGAGCGATTACCAGACCGTGTTCGCCCGCCGGCCGGGCAGCGCGGAGATGCCCAGTGCGGGCCGGCCGTTCACCGCCGAGATCGTGACCGATCTGGTGGTTCGCGGAGTCGGCGTCGCACCGCTACTACTGCATGCCGGAGTCTCGTCGCAGGAGGCCGGTGAGGCACCGCTGCCCGAACGTTTCGAGGTCCCACCCGCCACGGCGCGGTTGGTCAACGTCACGCGCGCCGCCGGCGGGCGGGTCGTCGCGGTGGGCACGACGGTCACTCGCGCCTTGGAGTCGGCCGCGGACCCGGACGGACGGGTGCACGCACGCGCTGGGTGGACCGACCTCATCCTCGGTTCGCAGCGTCCCGCGCGAGTGATCAGCGGACTCGTCACCGGCTGGCACGCCCCTGGCGCGTCGCACCTGCAGCTGTTGCAGGCAGTGGCCGGCGCGGAACTCGTCCACCGCGCGTACGCGGCCGCCCTTCGCCACCGCTACCTCTGGCACGAGTTCGGCGACAGCTGCCTGCTGCTGCCTTAACCGCCAATGGCGGCGAGCAGGGCGTCGTGCAGCAGGCCGTTGCTCGCCGCCGCGTTGCCGCGCTGGACGCCGTCGACACCGTCCAGGCCGCTGAAGCGCCCGCCCGCTTCCGTGACGATCGGGCCGAGCGCGACCATGTCCCAAAGCGACAGTTCTGGCTCGGCGGCCACATCGACGGCACCCTCGGCGACGAGCATGTAGGACCAGAAATCGCCGTATGCCCGGCTGCGCCACACCTGCTCGGTCAAGGCGACAAACGCGTCACGCCGGCCGAGTGCCGACCAGCCGGACAAGGACGCGTAGGACAGGCTCGCGTCGCTCAACTGGGCGACCTTCGAGACCGCGAGCGCACGCGGTTCGCCGCCCTGCCATGAAGTCCAGGCACCGCCGCCGCGGATGGCCCACCAGCGCCGCCCGAGCGCGGGAGCCGACACCATGCCGAGCACCGCCTCGTCACCGTCGAGCAGGCCGATCAGCGTCGCCCACACGGGGACGTTGCGCACGTAGTTGTTCGTCCCGTCGATCGGGTCGATGACCCAGCGTCGGGTAGCCGAGCCCACGGCACCGAACTCCTCGCCGAAGACGGCGTCGTTGCTGCGCTCGGCTGCCAGGCGCGTCCGCAACGCCTCCTCGACGGCACGGTCAGCGTCGCTCACCCACGTCAGGTCAGGCTTGGACTCGACGACGAGGTCGGCGGCGCCGAAGCGGGCCAGGGTGATCGCATCGGCGTCGTCGGCCAGCGCGCGGGCGAGTACGAGGTCATCGGCGTACGTCGTGGGCGGCACGCCCGCAGGCTACCGTCGAGCCGTGGAAACCCAGCCGCTGCGAGTGCCGGCCGCCTCCGTGCGGGGCGGCATTCCCGCGTTCGAGGTCATGCGGGTCATCGACGCGGTCGTGGCCCGCCGGGCCCTCGGGCTGCCGATCTTCGACCTGTCCGCGGGGCAGCCGTCGACACCCGCGCCGGCCACCGTCCGCGCTGCGGCCGCGCAAGCGATCGACGCTGATCGCCTCGGCTACACCAACGCGCTCGGCATTCCACCGCTGCGCGCGGCCATCGCCCGGCACTACCGGCACACCGACTCGCTCGAGGTGGCGGCCGGCTCAGTGGCGGTGACAACCGGCTCGTCCGGCGGATTCCTGCTCGCCTTCCTCGCTGCCTTCGACCCGGGTGACACGGTGGTCATGGCCCGGCCGGGCTACCCGGCGTACCGCAACATGCTGGCCGCCCTCGGCTGCACCGTCGTCGAACTGCCGTGCGGCCCCGAGACGCGCTTCCAGCCGACGGTTGCTCAGCTCGACGCGTTGCCCGCCGCGCCGCAGGGCATCGTCCTGGCCAGCCCGGCGAATCCGACCGGGACGATGGTGGCGCCCGGCGAGTTGGCGGCGATCACGGCGTGGTGCGACCGCAACGGCGTCCGTGTGGTCAGCGACGAGATCTACCACGGCATCACCTACGGCGAACCCGCCGTCAGCTCGTGGCGATTCAGCCGCAGCGCGATCGTCGTCAACTCCTTCTCGAAGTACTTCTCGATGACGGGGTGGCGGGCGGGCTGGTTGCTGGTACCCGACGAGTTGCTCGACTCCGTCGACCGGTTGGCCGGCAACTTCACCATCTGCCCGCCGGCCCTGTCCCAGGTCGCCGCCGTGGCCGCATTCGACGCCTACGACGAGTTGGACGCGAACGTCCAGCGCTACAAACACAATCGCGACCTGCTGTTGCGGCGGCTGCCCACCGTCGGCCTCGACCGGCTCGCACCCGCGGACGGCGCGTTCTACATCTACGCCGACGTCGCACGCTGGACCGACGACTCCCTGGGCTTCGCCGCGCGCCTGCTCGCCGAAACCGGCGTGGCCGTCGCACCCGGCGTCGACTTCGACCCGGTCGAGGGCGGCCACTTCATCCGGATGTGTTTCGCGGGCGACACCGCCGAGATCGATCGCGCCGTCGACCTGCTCGGCGAGTGGCTGCCGCGCTAAGTCCCCGCTTTGCACCTTTCAGCGCCCCAAATCGGCCAAA
>JAOPWD010000050.1 GCA_025965875.1 Pseudonocardiales bacterium | reverse complement strand
TCTCTACCGCACTGTTCGTCGCACTGTCCCTTGGCCGCCCGATCCTGCTCGAAGGAGAGGTAGGGGTCGGCAAGACCGAAGTTGCGAAGGTTCTCGCGTCCGCGTTCGGCCGCAAGTTGATCCGGCTGCAGTGTTACGAAGGCATCGACACCAACCAGGCCCTGTACGAGTGGGACTACGCGCGCCAGATGCTGCAGATCCGGGCGTTGTCCGAGCGGCAACTCGACGACGAGCAGGCGGTCGACAAGCTGTTCGGTCCCAAGTTTCTGCTCGAGCGTCCGCTGCTCGAGGCCGTCCGGGCGGGCGACCAGGCCGTGCTGCTCATCGACGAGGTCGATCGCGCCGATGACGAGTTCGAAGCCTTCCTGCTCGAGGTCCTGTCGGACTTCCAGATCAGCATCCCGGAGATCGGCACGATCAAAGCCGAGACCGCACCGATCGTCGTGCTCACGTCCAACCGCACCCGTGAACTGCACGACGCCCTGAAGCGGCGCTGCCTGTACCACTGGGTCGACTACCCGAGCGCCGAGCGCGAGGTGGAGATCATCCTGGTCCGCGAACCCGGTGTGTCCGAGACCCTGGCCAGGAAAGTCGTCGCCGCCGTCAACCGGCTACGTGAGCTCGACCTCGCCAAGCCGCCCGGCGTCGCCGAGACGATCGACTGGGTGCGCACCCTCAACGTCCTCGGCGAGACCGACCTGGACGCCCGCACCGTCGAGGACACCCTCGGCGCCGTCGTGAAGGAACGCGACGACCTCGAGTTGGTGCGCGGCAATCTGGAAGAGATCGCCTCCGGTGCCTGACGAGGCGCCGTTCGTCGCTGTGCTGGTGGACTTCGCCCGCGAGCTGCGCAGCGCCGGACTTGCCGTGGGCTCCGGGGACGTGCTCACCTACAGCGCAGCAATGGCGCCGCTCGATCCAACCGATCTGCTCGACCTGTACTGGGCCGGCCGAACGACCATGGTCACCCGCCGCGACCACATCCCCGTCTACGACCGGGTGTTCAAACGGTTCTTTCTCGGCGAGGGCGACGAGCTCCCCGACCCGTTGAAGCTCACCATCCGGGCCACCGCGCAGACAGAGTCGGTACTGCAGGTACCGGAGACCGAACCGAGCCAGGACGGTCGCGACGAGCAGGAGATTCGCCTCGGTCTGATGGCCTCCGACGCGGACGCCCTGAAGAACAAGTCCTTCGCCGCGTGCACACCCGAGGAGTTGGCGGCGCTGCGCCGCATCATGGCGCGGATCCGACTGACGCCGCCGCGCCGCCGGACGCGACGCACCATCGGTGCCCGAACGGGCCGCACGCCCGACATGCGCCGCACCGTGCGCGAGACCATGCGCACGCACGGCGAGCCGGCCGAGTTGTTCTGGCGCCGCCGCCGGCTCCGGCCGCGGCCGTTGATCCTGATACTGGACGTGTCCGGCTCGATGGCCGACTACTCCCGCAGCCTCTTGCAGTTCGCCTACTCCGCGAACCGTGCGGCCACTCGAGTCGAGGTGTTCTGCTTCGGCACGCGGCTCACCCGAATCACCCGTGAGCTCGAGCACCGCCGACCCGACGAAGCGCTGGAGCGCGCTGCGAAGGCCGTGTTCGATTGGGAGGGCGGTACCAGGATCGGTGACTCTCTCCACGCCTTCGTACGCGACTGGGGACGCCGTGGCCTGTGCCGCGGCGGGATCGTGGTGATCTGCTCCGACGGCCTGGACCGCGGCGACCCCGGCGTCCTGGCCACCGCCATGCAGCGCCTGTCGCGGCTGAGTCATCGGGTGGTGTGGATGAACCCGCACAAGGGCAATAACGTGAACTTCCAACCGAGCACGCTCGGCATGATGGTCGCAGCGCCGCACATCGATCTCATGCTGTCCGGGCACGACCTGCGCAGCTTGGCAGAGCTCGCCACGCTGCTGCCTGAGCTGAGTTAGGGGATCTGGTGAGGTGGAGTGTGGCCGTCGAGGCCGAGGGCGACCGCGTGCTGACGCGGGACGAAGTGGTCGAGTTGGCCGACGCGGTGGCCACGAGCAGCGGGATCGCCTCCGGTATCGGCACGACGCGCTACGGCGCGGCGCTGATAGTCCACGCCGACAGCAGGGACCAGGCCGTCGAGCTGGCCATGTCGGAGTTCACGGCGGCTGCCGCGAGGGCGGGTCTGCCGCCGTGGCCGATCACCAGCGCCGAGGCCATGAGCGAGGACGACGACTTGGCCGAGGACGAATGATCAGGCTCGGCTCACTGGCCGGATATCCGTTCGAGGGCCCCAGGGTGCTCGGCGGATGGACGCCCCCGGCCAGCCCGGCGGTCTACGCCATCGTCTACAAACCCGACCCGGAGACCAAACCCGAGCGGTATGCGGTCATCTACGTCGACCACTCCGACGACCTGTCCACCGAGCGCCTGCCGTTCAACCACCCGCGGGCATCCTGCTGGATACGGCGGGCCGGCACCCGCTGGAAGGTCTACATCTGCACGTACGAGGTACCCGGCGGGCTGCGTTCCCACCGAGAGCAGATTGCCCGTGAGCTCAGCGCGGTCTATCAGCCGAGCTGCAACACCCAGCAGTACGACTCGTCGTGGAAGGACGAATGGATCGGCGAGTACACGGCGCCGACCACTGGCCCCCTCACCACCGGCCGCGAACCCGGCGAGCCGCCGCGGCAGGCCTAGACCGGCAGCTGCGGCTCGGTGGCCAGCGTCGCCACCTCAGCCCCCGCCCCCACCCTGCCGGTTCGCCCAGCTCGGGTCAGCCGAATTGGTCAGAACGGCGGCGGACTCGGATCACCGTCACCATCGACCAATTCGCAAGCCGACGGATCGGTCGTGTGATCGATCGGGTAGGTCGCCGGCGGTTCGACGTAGGTGTGCCCGGTCGGCGAGGTCCATTCGATGCAGCCGTCGTCGAGTCGCCTCGGGGTCCAGCCGGCGTCGTGCTTCAGGTGATGGTGTCGGCAACACAGGCTGAGCAGGTTCGGTTCGCAGGTTTTGCCTTTGCGTTGCCAGGGTTTCTCATGATCAAGATCGCAGCGGCACGCTGATCGTTGGCAATGCGGGAATCGACACGTCCGGTCGCGGGCGATGACGTGATCAGCCAGGTCCTTCGGCGGGCGGTACGTAGTGCGGCCGTAGTCGATCAGCTTGCCCATCGGGTCGGTGACCAGCCGACGCCAAGTACCGGTCGGATCCGCCGCGAGCCTGCGGGCGACCGAGGCCGGAATGGGTCCGGAGCCGGCCAGTTCGCCGGGCTGCTCGTCCAGACCCAGCAGCGTCGAGAGCGCGACGCAGACCTGGATCGACGGGCGCATGCCGTGTTCGCGCGGGAGCTCACCGCTGC
Source organism: Pseudonocardiales bacterium (assembly GCA_025965875.1). Taxonomy (GTDB): domain Bacteria; phylum Actinomycetota; class Actinomycetes; order Mycobacteriales; family Jatrophihabitantaceae; genus QHCC01. Next base: position 8,992 of record JAOPWD010000050.1, on the reverse strand, counting down.
TCGACCCATTCAACGTGTCAACGGCAAGCTGTACGGCGGCATCAGCCCGGCGTTGATCCGAGGTTCGTGGGTCGTCGCTGGTGACCCGTCGGGCCTGGGCGTCGATCGCGGTCATGAACGTGGTCGCGCCGGCGTCAGACAGCAGCATCCAGATCCCGGACATCCCCGCCTCACTCGGCATGCGCACGACCCGGCGTTCAGCCATGCCCTTCTCGTGCGCTTGTTCCGCGGTCTGCGGCGCCAACCTCAGGAGGTTCCGCTTCAGACTGCGCCGGAAGTTCGCCAGCGTCTGATCGGGTGCCTTGTCCAGCACGGCTTCCTCGACCTTGGTGACGGTGACCTGATCCAAAGACATCGTGGCCTCAGCCAGTGAGCGGGAGTGATGCGCAGTGATCTCTCCGCGCTCCTGCAGCGCATGAGTGTCCGGCAGCCGCCCGGTCAGCTCCGTGGCCACCTGCAGCCGGTTCGCGGCGTGACCAAAGGAGAGCCGTAGCGCGCACGCCACTTCTTCGCGGACCCAGCCCTTGTCCAGTTCGCCCGCCGGGGTCGGCACCGGCGGGTCTTCGGCCAGGACGGCGAGGTACTGATCCTGCACCGCCAGAGCCCAGGCGACGTGTTTGTCCCACGCCGCCACCGCATCGACCAGACCCGCACGGGACATGCGCCGAGGATTCGCCGCCGCCAACGGAGTCATGACAGCCGAACCCGGGGTGACCGCGACCGCCCAGGCGGCGACATCGTCGGGGAACAGTTCGGCATCAAGCTGGGTCGGAACATAGGGCAGCGGCGCGAGTTCCTCCGGCTCGGTGTCGTCGTTCATAAGGCTGATTCTAGAGAGGGGGTCTGACAGAACCGACCCACTTTCTAGTTATCCCAAAAGCTGATTCTCAAAGCTGATCAAGCAAGGGCGAGCGGGGCGGGCGAGCGTCACAAGAAGGCGACCGGCCGGGTTGACCACCACAAGAAGGCGACCGGCTGGGTGACCACCACAAGAAGGCGACCGACTGGGTGACCACCACAAGAAGGCGAGCCGAGAGCCAAACGAGCGCACGACGAAACTCCCTCGTCGCTGAGCACTTGTCTTTTGCATTTGACCGAGTTGAGGCGCCCCGAGTTGAGACACCAGTCTGGCTCCTTGAACGAGCCCGAACTGAACCGCGGCAGGGCTAGACCGGCAACTCCGACTCGGGCTGGGGACGAGGGCGGTGCGCGCCGTTCGATGAATTGCCGTTGGGCGCGTAGCCGACACTGTCGTGCAGCCGCGAGCGGCGCCGCCCGGAGGCCGGCCGCGCAGGTCCACGCTCGACGGGCACGGCGGGGGCAGGTGTCACGCCCACGACGATGCCTTCCGCCATGCCGTACAGCAGCGGCAGCGCGCCGGCCACCACCCCGCCGGTGCGATTGATGTGCTCGACGCCCGGCTCGATCACCGCGGCGTGCTCGACGACCGTCCGCACGATCTCCGCGCACTCCTCGAGGTTGGTTGCGATGCGGTTGAGCTGGGAGCCGACCACGAACAGATAGAACGCCAGCCCCGCGATCAGCAGGGCAATAACGATTACCGAGAGCGCCACCATGGCCGTCACGACCTCACTTTTCCGAGTACGCGGCCCAGGAACAGGTGATGTTCGAGCCCTTCGGCCAGCACCGCCTCCACGCCGGCGGCGGTCTGCGCGATCAGCGCGGTGTCGGCTGTGTTGGCCGCCGCGGCCTTGAGGGTGTCGCGCACCGCGACGACCCGCTGGTCGATCGTTCGCACCAACACCACGAGGACGGTGAGTAGCGCGGCGACCGCCAGCACGACCACGAATCCGCCGATGATCGCGCCCCACCACAGCCCGCGCTGGGTCGAGGACAACGTCAAGTCAGTCACCTGAGCCATCGCTAGCCCCCCAGCCTGGTACGGCCACGGTGGAGGCCGGCGACGATCACTCCGGCATGGTCGATCGTTGTGTTCAGCTCCTTGAGGGCCGCGGTGTTGTGCACCGCCTCGGCGAGCGCGTCGTTGATCATCTTCGCCTCTTTGCCGATCGAGTGCGCCAGCAACAGGATGGGCACGACCAAGGCGACGACCACGAGCACGACGATGATCGTCAGCGTGTAGCCCACGACCCAGCCGTCGATTGAGCTGTTCGCTGCGGCTAAGGCATTCATGACCTCACCGTGCCTTCCCGGCCGGCGTGACCTCGCGGATTGTGTTGGCCTCGAGGAACTGCACGAGTGACTTGGTCGGCTCGGCGATGCGGTGCTTGACGAGCACGTGATCGGCCACCTTGCCCATCAGTTCGTCCTTGGTGGGCGCGGTGAACTGGGTGCGGCACACCGGGCTCCCGCACTGGAACTCATACATGTTCGATCCTTCCCGCCGGCTCAGACCGACTCGCAGAAGTCGCGCACCGGCTTCAGATTCGCGTTCACCGACGGCAGCACGTCCGGGACGGTTCGGGTCTGGTGCGCGATGACCTGGGCCCCGACCACGACCGTGCCCAGCGTCTGCCGGATGACCTTGAGGTGGAAGATCACCCGAAGCAGACCCAGCGCGGCGGTCAGGATGATCAATGTGGTGATGACCAGGGTCACCCAGGCAACTACCGGCATGACGGTGTTCCTCTCTGCTCAGCCCAGGAGCCGGGCGACCGAACCCGCGTAACGGGTGGCGCCGACGGCTACATCGCGGACGGTCCGGTCGGTCGTGGCCAACAACTCCGGGACGTTGTCGAGTTCACCGGTCAGGGCGACCCCGCCGGACAGGATGTCGTCGGTAGCTGCTCGGATCCGCTCGAGCGCGGCCAGAACACGATTGAGCAGCGCGACGAGGACGGGAACCACTACGAACAACAGGATCGCGTTGCCGATCCACCACAGCACCATTGCGTGGTCCTCCTCAGTTCGGGTTGGGCTCGTAGGGCGCGAAGAAGCGACGCAGGACCCGGGTCAGCGCCATCCGCATCGCGCGCAGCGCGATGCCGAAGCCGCTCGCCGGTGCGGCGGTGGCAATCTGGCCTGGCGACAGGCCGCGCTCTACCGCGTCGATGCGCGTTTGCAGATTGATCGCGAAGTCGCGCATCAGCACCGACGTGACGTCGGAGATCATTCCGCGGCCGTACTGCGCCGCCGCGCCGGAGAGCTGCAAATCCTGCACCACGCCGACCTTCGTTCCCCTACCCGTCGCCACCAGCGTCGCCGTCACGAGCATGCTCGCCTGGCCCCGCCCCTTCTCGTCGGCGCCGGCCGCGTCGACCACGACGCGCTTGGCGGCATCGTCGCGTTCGGTGATGTTCGCCGTTCCCGCGAACATCAGCTTGACCGGGCCCATCCGGATGGCGACCCGCCCCAGGTATTTGTCATCGCCTAGGTCGTCGGTCAGCTCGGCACCGGGCAGGCACGCCGCGACCTGCGGGATGTTGTCGAAGAACGTCCAGACCTTGTCGACAGGCTGGGCGACGTCGAACTCGTTCTTGATCAGCATCGGGCCTCCTTGGCGACGTAGGCGCTGGGGTCCTGTTCGAACGTGCTGCGACACCCGGCGCTGCAGAAGTAATAGGTGCTGCCTTCGTGCTCGAACGGCCGGCTGGTCCGGTCCGCCGCGACCGTCATCCCACAGACCGGGTCGAGCGCCGATGCCGCCACATCGGCTGGCTCTGCCGAGTGATCGGGGGCGAGTGTCCCGGCCGCTCGTAGTTGCACCAGTTCGGCCAGGATCGCTACGGCGATTTCGCGGTGCGACGTGTGCCCGAGATCGAGGCCGACCGGCACCCGCAATCGGTCGAGCAGGTTCGGTGGCACGCCCCGGTCGGCGAGATACTGCAGTACCGCCTCGCCGCGGCGGCGCGAGGCCACCAGCCCGACGTAGGCGGGGTAGGCCGTCACGGCTTGCTCGACCGCCTCCTCGTCGCCGTGACCCTGCGTAGCCACCACGACGATCGCGCGCGAATCCGCGTCGGCGGCAGAGAAGTCACCGCCGTCGATCAGGTCGGTGCGCCAGCCGAGCGCGCGGGCCAGGACGGCGAGCGTGTGGGCCATCGGCGAGCGACCGACGATCACCAGGTGCGGCGCCGGCAGCACCGGTTCGACGAACACTTCCATCGCCCCCTCGCTCTGGCAGGAGATAGGTATGACGGTCATCCCGTCCGGCACGGCTCCGCCGAACTGTTCCGGCGTCCCGAGCAGCAGCACCCGCGGCTCGCCGTCGGTGATCGCTCGTTGCGCCTCGCGGATGACGACCGGCTCGGCGCAGGCGCCTCCGATCCACCCATAGAGCTGACCGGTCGCCGTGACGATCGCGCGAGCACCCGGCTGCCCCGAAGACGGCCCTTGCCGCCACACCACCGTGGCCAGCGCGAACTCCTCGCCGCGCCGGGCCAGTTCGCCAGCGTGATCGAGGACGTCCCATCCGTCGCGAGGCTGCCCGGTCATGCGTCGTCCGTCTTGACCGGCGGTGCGCCGGACACGTCGTGCCGCAACGTCAGGGCCTCGTAAACTCGATCAGCCAGCAACGGCATGTCGATGTTGCGCACACCGGTCCCCTTGAGCGCGTCCATCACCGCGTTGACGAATGCCGCCGGGCCACCGACTGTGGCGCACTCACCGACACCCTTGGCGCCGATCGGGTGGTGCGGACACGGCGTGACGACTTCGTGCAGTTCGAAGCCAGGAGTTTCCCACGCCGTCGGCAGCAGATAGTCCATGTAGTTGGACCCGACACAGTTGCCCTCGGCGTCGAAGGTGATGAACTGCATGCTGGCCATGGCGTAGGCCTCGGTGAGCCCGCCCATGATCTGCCCCTCGACGATCATCGGGTTGATCCGCACCCCGCAGTCGTCGACCGCGACCACGTTCAGGACGTCCCAGACGCCGGTCTGCGGATCGACCTCGACGGTGACGATGTAGCAGGCGAATGGCCAGGTCAGGTTCGGCGGGTCGTAGTACGCATTGTTCTCCAGGCCGGGCTCCATGCCGTCGGGCATATTGCTGTACGCGGCCATCGCGCATTCCTGGATCGTGACGCCACGGTCGCGCGCGCTGCGCACGTAGAAGCGACCGAGCTCCCACTCGACGTCCTCCTCGGACACCTCCAGGAGGTGCGCGGCGAGCTTGCGCGCCTTGGCCCGGATCTTGCGCGACACCATGGCAACGGCCGCGCCCGCGACCGGCGTGCTGCGTGAGGCGTACGTGCCCATCCCGAACGGTGCGGTGTCGGTGTCACCCTCCTCGACGACGATGTCCTCGGCGGGAATGCCGAGTTCGTGACTGACGATCTGCGCCCACGTCGTCTCGTGCCCCTGGCCCTGTGTCTTCGCCCCGGTGCGCAGGATCGCCTTTCCGCTCATGTGCACCCGAAGCTCGGCGGAGTCGAACATCTTGATGCCGAGGATGTCGTACTCGCGGCTGTTGCCTGCGCCGAGCGGCTCGGTCATCGTGGAGATGCCGATGCCCAGCAGCCGGCCCCGCTTCTTCGCCTCTTCCTTCTGCTTGAGGAAGTTCTCGTAGCCGACGGCTTGCAGGCCGACGTCCAGGCACTTGCCGTATTGACCGGAGTCGGTCAGGAAGCCGAACGGGGTGCGGTGCGGGAAGTCGTCGTCGCGCACGAAGTTGAGCCGCCGGAACTCGGCCTGGTCGATCCCCAGGTCGTCGGCTGCCGCCTGCACCATGCGCTCCTGGAAGTACATCGCCTCGGTGACCCGGAGCGAGCACCGGTAGGCGACCCCGCCGGGGGCCTTGTTCGTGTACATGCCGCGAGCGGTCAGATGCGCATAAGGGATGTCGTAACAGGCGAACGCCGAGTGCATCAGCCCGATCTTGAACTTGCTGGGCTGGGCATCGGAGAAGAACGCGCCGTGGTCGGCGTCGGTGTGCATCCGGACCGCGAGGATCTTGCCGTCGTTGCGCAGCGCCAACTCGCCCTGCAGGTACACATCGCGCCCGAAGCCGGTGGAGATGAGGTTGCCGGACTTGTCCTCGATCCACTTCACCGGACGTTCGAGCAGGATCGAAGCCAGGATCGAGGCGACGTAGCCGGGGTAGACGGGCACCTTGTTGCCGAAGCCGCCGCCGAGATCGGGGGAGACGATGCGGATCATGTGCTCGGGCAGTTCGGCGACCATCGAGACCGCGGCCCGGATGATGTGCGGTGCCTGCGTGGTCATGTACACGGTGAGTTTCGACGTCGAGCGGTCGAAGTCGGCGATCGACCCGCAGCACTCGAGCGGCGACGGGTGTGAGCGCGGGTAGTGCAGTTCGAGGCTGGAGACCCGGTCGGCCCGCGCGAACGCCGCGTCCGTGCCTGCCTTGTCGCCGACCTCCCAGTCGTAGACGACGTTGTCGTGCTGGTTCTCCTTGTCGTCGCGAATCAGCGGCGCACCCTCGGCCATCGCCTGGGTGGGGTTGACGATGACCGGCAGCGGCTCGTAGTCGACGACGATCGCTTCGCAGGCATCCTTCGCGATGTACGGGTCATCCGCGATCACGCAGGCGACCTCCTGGCCCTGGAACCGCACCTTGTCCGTGGCCAGCACCGCCTGGGTGTCATAGGAGAGGGTCGGCATCCACGCCAGGTTGCGGGTCGCCATCATCTCGCCGGTGAGCACCAGCCGGACACCGGGGATGTCCCACGCCTTGCTGGCGTCGACAGACCTGATCCGAGCATGGGCGAGCGGGCTGCGCAGGATCTCCATGTGCAGCATGCCGGGCAGCACGATGTCGTCGACGTAGTTGCCCTTGCCGCGCAGGAAGCGGTTGTCCTCGACCCGCTTGCGGCTCGCGCCGAGCCCGCCGATCTTGATCTCGTCCAGTGCCTGCGACACGGTCAGCTCCCGTCCTGGTCAGCGGCGGCCGCGGGTCGCATCTTCGCCGCTGCCCACAAGACCGACTTCACGATGTTCTGGTAGCCGGTGCAGCGGCAGAGATTGCCCGACAGCGCCCAACGCACCTCGTCCTCGGTGGGGTCCGGATTCTCGTCGAGCAGCGCCTTGGCGGTCAGCATCATGCCCGGCGTACAGAACCCGCATTGCAGCCCGTGCTCGTCCTTGAAGCCCTCCTGGATCGGGTGCAACTCGCTGGCGCTGGCCAGGCCTTCGACGGTCATGACCTCGTGCCCGTCGGCCTGCACGGCCAGCATGGTGCAGCTCTTGGCCGGCACGCCGTCGACGAGCACGGTGCACGCCCCGCAGTTGGTGGTGTCGCAGCCGGTGTGGGTGCCGGTGAGCTTGAAGCCTTGCCGGAGCAGGTGCGCGAGCAGGAGTCGCGGCTCGACCTCGGCCACCCGCTTCTCGCCGTTGACCGTGATGGTGACCCGGCGTACCGGGATGCCGCCGTGCGGTTCCGGGCGGATCTCCTCGTACAGCGTTGTCATGTCAGGCCGCCTTGTCCGCGGTTTCGGTGACGCGGTTGAGGATGCGCGTCACGAAGGTGTGCACGATGTGCCGCTTGTATTCGGCGCTGCCGCGATGGTCGGTTCTGGGCTTGGCAGCTTCAGCGGCGAGGTTGGCTGCCCGTTCGATGGTGTCGGCCGTCAACGGCCTGCCGACCAGTGCCTGCCCGGCACCGGCGGCTTCGATGGTCGTGCCGCCGACGCCGGTCAGCGCGATGCCAGCTCTGGTGACCTGGTTGCCGGAGGTGTCGATCGCGACTGCGACCCCCACGGTGGCGAAGTCGCCGACCCTGCGCTCCAGCTTGAGGTAGCCGCCGGCCGCGTTGCCCTTGGGTGCTGGGATGACGGCCTCCACCGCAATCTCGTCGATGGCGAGCACGTTCTGGAACGGGCCGCTGACGAACTCCGTGATCGGGATCGCCCGCCGGCCGTCCGGACCCAGTGCCACGACGTGACCACCCAGTGCGGTAACGACCGACGCCCAGTCACCCTGCGGGTCGGCGTGACACAGCGAGCCGACGAGCGTCCCGCGGTTGCGCACGATGGGGTCGGCGATCAACGGCGCCGCCGCGGCCATCGTTGGCGCTCGGGACGCGAGGATGCTCGAGCGCTCCAGCGCAGCGTGCCGGCACAGCGCGCCCACCCGCATCGTCCCGTCCGCCTCGAAGCGGTGGTAGTCGAGCCCGGAGATATTGTTGATGTCGACGAGCAGCTCAGGTGCGGCGAAGCGCAGCTTCAGCAACGGGATCAGACTCTGTCCGCCCGCGAGCACCTTGGCCTCGCCCGCGCCCTCGTGCAGCAGGTTGATCGCATGGTCGAGCGATTGCGGTGCCTCGTAGCGGAACCGAGATGGATACACGCGCGCCTCCTTCTGGTGGGGAAGCTCAGGGCTCGGTCGGAGAGGTGACGGCGGGGAAGTACGCGACCTCGGGGGAGGGCGCAGTGCCCTGACTGCGGTGCCCCTCCGGGTCGGGGACCGCCACCGGGAGCGAGTCCTCCTCGGGATCGGGCCGGGGCTGCTGGTGCGGCGGCCAGGGACCTTGCACCGGTTGGCCTGCGACCTTCAGGTATTCCACCAGTTGGGGCCAGGCCCACACGGTCGGACTCTTGCCGGTCTTCGGCGAGTGCTCGATCAGCTCGTACAGGCGAGGATTGCCCTGGCTGTGACCGTCCGACTCGATCGGCATGGCACGCGCCCTTCGCGTTGGACGGCGCCCTTCGGCGCCGTCGCCGGTGATGCGCGGTACATGTTGCCTCTCGGCAAACCGGCGCACAACCGTTGATTAAGGGATTGCTTAGGTCGCTCTACCGGTTTGCCGTCGGCGGGTGCAATGTGACCCGCTTCGACAGGCCGACCGGAGAGCCGCGGTGCGGCTGGTTCGACGCGGTTGCGATGCCGGACGGGGTCACTCCGGCTGCTAGGTCGTCAGGTCGACGATTGGTTGCGTTGGATGCGGCCTCCTGAGCGGCCGGTGCCCGACGTACCGGCAGACTCTTGAGCATGTCTGCTGCCCGCAAGTCCCTTGCCACCTCCGGCCCGGCGGCCGAATCGTTGCGCTACTACGACGTGCGCAGCGCCGACGGCACCAAGCTGCAGGCGTGGACGAATGACGCCGACGGGCC
>JAOPWD010000529.1 GCA_025965875.1 Pseudonocardiales bacterium | reverse complement strand
GCGCGGACCGGCGGGCTCGGCGTGATGCGGCAGTTCATCGGCTCGGTGCGCGACGAGACCACCGAGCAGCGATTCCTCATCGACCTCGCCCCGCCGGCCGTCCGGCAGGCCTGGAACGACGTCGAGGCCGCCGAGCTGGCCATGATGGAAGCCGACGACGAGCCGGCGCAGATGGCCTACGCCAACGCGCTGGGCCACTGGGGGGACGTCGGCGGCTACGAGGCCGAGGTGGTCTGGGACGTCTGCACCACGACCGCGCTGGGCGTGCCGTACGAGAAGGCGCAGTACCGGAAGCTGTCGACGCTGTCGGGCGGCGAGCAGAAGCGGCTCGCCCTGGAGGCCCTGCTGCGTGGCCCCGACGAGGTGCTGCTGCTCGACGAGCCGGACAACTACCTCGACGTCCCGGGCAAGCGGTGGCTGGAGGACCGGCTGCGCGAGACGCAGAAGACGGTCCTGTTCGTCAGCCACGACCGCGAGTTGCTGGCCACCGTCGCCGACCGGATCGTCACCGTCGAGGGTGGCACCGCGTGGGTGCACGGCGGCGGGTTCGCGTCCTATCACGAGGCCCGCTCGGCCAAGCACGACCGGATGGCCGAGGTGCGGCGGCGCTGGGAGGAGGAGCACGCCCGCCTGCGCGAGCTCGTCCGCACGCTGCAGCAGCAAGCCAAGATCAGCCCGGACATGGCGTCGCGGTACCGCGCGATGTGCACCCGGCTGGAGAAGTTCGAAGCGGCCGGCCCGCCGCCGGACAAGCCCGAGGACCAGCGCGTGACGATGCGGTTGCGCGGCGGGCGGACCGGGGTGCGGGCAGTCGTCTGCGAAGGGCTGGAACTGGACGGGCTGATGCGTGCGTTCGACGCCGAGATCTTCTACGGCGAACGCGTCGGGGTGCTCGGCGCGAACGGCGCGGGCAAGTCCCATTTCCTGCGCTTGCTCGGCGGCGAAAAGGTGGCGCACCGAGGCGACTGGCGGCTCGGCGCCCGCGTCGTCCCCGGACTGTTCGCACAGACCCACGCCCACCCCGAATGGCACGATCGCACGCTGGTCCAACTGCTCTGGGCGGGCGACGAGGGTCGGGCCGGCGTCGACCGGGGCCGCGCCATGTCCGCGCTGCGCCGCTATGGCCTGCAGGACCAGGGTGATCAGACGTTCAGCTCGTTGTCCGGCGGACAGCAGGCGCGGCTGCAGATCCTGCTGCTGGAGCTGTCCGGCGCCACCTTGCTGCTGCTGGACGAGCCCACTGACAACCTCGACGTGCTGAGCGCCGAGGCGTTGGAAGAGGCGCTGGACGCGTTCGACGGCACAGTGGTGGCAGCCACCCACGACCGGTGGTTCGCCCGTTCGTTCGACCGGTTCCTGGTGTTCGGGGCCGACGGCGGGGTCTACGAGTCCATCGAGCCGGTATTCGACGAGACGCGCGTCCTGCGCCCGCGCTGAGTCAGCGGGCTCAGGCGGGTACGGCGAAGGCGACGATGTTTTCGAGGTAGTTGCCGGTCTGCGCGTCGAACGGACCGCCGCAGGTGACGATCGCCAGCCGACCGACGCTCTTCTGGTCGAAGATCTCCTTATAGGGCAAGGCCGTCTTGTGGTACGTGCGCACGCCGGTGATCGCGAACTTCACCCGCGTCTTCTTGCCGTTGTGCAGCCCGGTGATGTAGACCGTGTCGCCGGGGTTCAGCGAGCCGATGCGGGCGAGCACGCCCTCGACGCCCTTGTAGTTGACGTGGCCGTCGAGGATCGCGGTCCCCTTCTTGGCGCCGGGCTTGGCGCCGCCGTTCCACCAGCCGACGGTCTTGGGATCGAGGGGGACGTCGAGCGAACCACTGGGCAACGTGGTCACGTTCACGATCGGTGCCTTGGCCGCCAGCCGGGGGATCTCGATGCCGTTGGGGGAGACGAATGCGGCGAGCGCACCGGCGACGGTGGGCACCTTGCCGACGTTTCGGGCAGCAGACGTCGTCGTGTGGTGGCCGCGCCAGTTCGGCGAGAGCACCCAGGTGAGGGCTGACCCGGCCAGGGCGATGATCGCGGCGAGGACGCACAGGAACGGGACCCAGCCGGCGACCTTCGACGCTTCGGCGCGCGTCGACGGCTTGTCGGTCATCTGAAACGTCCCTTCGTACCGGCGGGCCCGGCAACCCTCTACCGAAAGTAACGAATCGCCGGGGTAACTGATTCGGTCGCCGCAAGATGGCCGCAAGATGGCCGCAAGATGGCCGCACTGTGGCCGCATAGTCGAGCGGATTTGGCCGGAATGTGGGCGCCCGGTAAGGTTGCACGTTGGTGCGCAGGAGTTCTTGCGCGCGCAGGCCATGCCTCGGGGTCCACAGTAAGTCGTGCGACCGCGGGGGCGCCGCTTCGCGGCGTGAAGACCGATCAGGAAGTAGACACGGTGACCAACCGCGGTACCTACACCCCCAAGCCTGGCGAGATCGAACGCCATTGGCATGTCATCGACGCGAACGACGTCGTACTTGGCCGCTTGGCCAGCCAGGCAGCGAAGCTGCTGCGTGGCAAGCACAAGCCGGAGTTCGCTCTGCACGTCGACACCGGTGATTTCGTCGTCATCATCAACGCCGCGAAGGTCGCCGTGTCCGGCGCCAAGCGCGACGAGTTTCGCTACCGCCACTCGGGTTACCCGGGTGGTCTGTCCAAGCGCACCGTCGGTGAGCTGCTCGAGACCAAGCCGCAGCGCGTCGTCGAGCTGGCCGTCAAGGGCATGCTGCCCAAGACGACGCTGGGTCGAGCCCAGCTCAAGAAGCTCAAGGTCTACGCCGGCCCCGAGCACCCGCACGCCGCGCAGAAGCCCCAGCCTTTCGAGATCAAGCAGGTTGCCCAGTGACCACGCCCACCCGTCCAACCGCCCCCATCGTCGGGCGCCGCAAGGAAGCCATTGTCCGCGTCCGCCTCGTACCAGGCACCGGCGTGTTCAAGCTCAACGGCCGCACCCTCGAGAACTACTTCCCGAACAAGGTGCACCAGCAGCTGATCCGCGAGCCGTTCGTGCTGCTCGAGAAGGACAATCAGTTCGACGTCCTCGCGACGCTCATCGGCGGTGGCATCACCGGCCAGGCCGGCGCGCTGCGTCTCGGGATCTCGCGCGCACTGATCGCCCTCGTGCCCGACGACCGTCCGGCCCTGAAGGCCGCCGGCTTCCTGACTCGTGACCCGCGGGCCAAGGAGCGCAAGAAGTACGGCCTGAAGAAGGCCCGTAAGGCTCCGCAGTACTCGAAGCGCTAACCGCCTTGGGTCTGTTCGGCACCGACGGTGTTCGTGGACTCGCGAATGCCGATCTGACGCCGGAGCTGGCGCTGTCGGTCGCGAGTTCGGCCGCGCGGGTTCTCTCGGCACACGACGGGACGCACCGTCCCGTCGCTGTCGTGGGCCGCGACCCGCGGGCCAGTGGCGAGATGCTCGAGGCTGCCGTCGTGGCTGGGCTCACCTCGACCGGTGCCGACGTGGTGCTGGTCGGTGTGCTGCCCACGCCAGCGGTCGCCTTCCTGACCGAGGCCTACGGTGCCGACCTCGGAGTGATGCTGTCGGCGTCGCACAACCCGATGGAAGACAACGGCATCAAGCTGTTCGCCCGCGGCGGGCACAAGCTGCCCGACGAGATCGAGGCCGAGATCGAGGCAGTCGAGGCCACCGGTCCGGCGTGGTCACGGCCGATTGGGTCCTACATCGGCCGGGTGCACTCAGCTCCTGATGCGGCGGCTCGCTACCTCGATCACCTCGCCAAGGTGCTCACGGCGCCGCTGACCGGCCTGCACGTGGTCGTCGACTGCTCCCACGGCGCGGCCTCCTACGTCGCGCCCGAGCTCTATCGGCGCGCCGGTGCTCGCGTGACCGCACTGGCCGCGGCACCGGACGGGCTCAACATCAACCTCGGCGTCGGGTCGACCCATCCAGCGCTGTTGGCTACGGCTGTCCTCGAGGCCGGCGCGGATCTGGGGATCGCGCACGATGGCGACGCCGACCGTTGCCTGGCGGTCGACGCCACGGGCGAACTCGTCGACGGTGATCAGATCCTGGCGCTGTGCGCGCTCGCGATGCTCGAGGCGGGCACGCTGCGCGACAAGACAGTTGTCGCCACCGTCATGAGCAACCTGGGTTTCCACCACGCGATGCGCGATGCCGGCATCGAGGTCGTGTCCACCGCGGTGGGCGACCGGTACGTCCTTGAGGTACTGCGCGCGCGGGGCCTGAGCCTGGGCGGCGAGCCCAGCGGGCACGTCGTGTTCCCCGCCGCGGCCACGACCGGCGACGGCTTGCTCACCGCGCTGCACGTGATGGCTCGAATGGTTGCCACCGGCCGTTCACTGGCCGATCTCGCCTCGATCGTGCAGCGCCTGCCGCAGGTGCTGGTCAACATCCAAGTCGCCGACCGGGAGGCCATCGCGTCGTCGACGAAAGTCAAGGCCGCGGTCGCCGACGCCGAGACCGAACTGGGCGACGCGGGGCGCATCCTGCTGCGCCCGTCGGGCACCGAACAACTGGTGCGCGTGATGGTCGAGGCGCCGACCCAGCGCCAGGCCGACGCCATCGCGCACCGACTGAGCGACGTCGTAGCCTGCGCCTGAACTCGCGCGGCCAGGCGATCAGCGGGAGTTCTGGATCAGGTCCGCCCCCTTCTCGGCGATCATGATCGTCGGCGCGTGCGTGTGGCCGCGGATGATCGTCGGGATCACCGATGCGTCGACGACGCGCAGGCCGTCGATACCGCGTACCCGCAGTTCGGCGTCGACCACCGATTCGCCGTCGGTGCCCATCCGGCAGGTGCCCACCGGGTGGTACAGCGTCTCGGCCTGGGAGCGCACGAACTCCTCGAGGTCGGTCTCGTCGAGAGCGGGCTCCATGGGTGCGCTCACGTGCGGGCGCAGGGCCGACGTCGCAAACAGGTCCTGGCACTGCCGGACCCCCTCGACCAGCCGAGCCAGGTCGTTCGGCTCGCTCAGGTAGCCCGGGTCGATGTTGGGTGGCATCGACGGATCGGCCGAGCGGACCGTCACGCTGCCGCGGCTCTCGGGCTGCAGCAGGATCACGCCGACGGTGATGCCGTGCCCGGGCGGTTCGACCTGGCCGTGATCGATGAACGGAACCGGCGCGAAGATGAACTCGAGGTCGGGCACCGGGATCGAGGGATGCGAGCGGGAGAAGGCCACCGCCTCGCCCACGTTGGACGTGAGCATGCCACGGCGGCGGGTCACGAACTTGATCAGCTCGGTCGGCTTCTCCGCGTCTACCAGCGTGACGGGGTCGGGGGAGTACATGATCACGGCGGTCGACAGGTGGTCCTGCAGGTTCTGGCCGACTGCCGGAAGGTCGAGGACTGGGTCCACGTCGGCATCGCGCAGGATGGACACGTCCCCGATGCCGGACAGCTGCAGCAAGTTCGGCGAGTGCACTGCGCCGGCGCTGACGATCACCTCGCGGGTGGCGTTCGCTTCGGTAAGAGGTCCGCCGTTGACGCGGTAGGCGACCCCGGTTGCTCGCTTGCCGATGAACCGGATCCGGCGGGCCATGGCGCCCGTCAGGACGGTGAGGTTCGGCCGTTTGCGCACCGGGTGGAGGTAGCCGTCGGCGGCGCTCCACCGGCGGCCGCGGTGCTGGTTCACTGGAGTGGGCGCGTAGCCGTCGATGTCGGGGACGTTGAGTTCGGGCAGGCGTTGCATTCCCGCCTCGGCGCAGGCTTCGAAGAACGCCGAGCGCAGCGGGTTCGGCGAGCGCAGTTCCTCGATCCAGAGCGGTCCGTCGGTGCCGTACGTCTCGCCCGCGTTGCTGCCGTGGCGGCGCTCGGCGCGGTGGAAGTAGGGCAGCACCTCGTCGTAGCTCCAGCCCGGGACGCCCCACGTGTCGTAGTCGGCGCGGGCGCCGCGTACCCACATCTGGGCGTTGATCGACGACGAGCCGCCGAGCGTCTTGCCGCGCGGCCAGTACAGCTCGCGTCCGTCGAGCGCCTTCTGTTCCTTGGTGAACAGATCCCAGTCGTAGGCGGTGTGGAACAGCTTGGGGAACGCCGCCGGGATCTTGATCTCCAGCTTGCGGTCGCGGCCGCCGGCCTCGAGTAGTGCGACCCGGACGTTCGGATCGGCACTGAGCCGGTTGGCGAGAACGCAGCCCGCCGAGCCCGCTCCGACGATCACATAGTCGTACTGGTCAGCCACCGCGGCCTCCACTTTTGGGGCATGTTGGCAAGGAACGTACTCCGTGCCCGGTGGCCGTCAGAACAAGCTATCCCTTTACACGCGGACGAAATACGCGATTCCGTCGACATCCGACCGGGCCAGCCAGCCGCGTTCGACGAGCACTTCGAGGTGGGCCATCGTCTCGTGGACGGCCATCATCTGGTTGAACATGTCGAGCTCATCGAACGTGCGGTGGCGGCGGGTCCAGGTCAACACGGTCGCCACTTCGAAGGCGGTGCTCGCGCCGCGTGCCACGGCTTCGGCGGTGGTGGTCAATCGCTCCTCGTGGTGATCGAGCAGCTCGTCGACGCGGTGGTGCGTCGACGGCGTCGTCGGGCCATGGGCCGGCAGCAGGCGCGCGTCGGGAAGGGCACGCACCAGCCGCAGCGAGGTCAGGTAGTCGCGCAGCGGCGACTCCGCCCGTACCAACTCGAAGCCGATCGACGGGGTGATGTGCGGCAGCACGTGATCGCCTGCGAACAATGCGTTCGCGGCGACGTCATGGAAGATGACGTGCCCTTGGGTGTGCCCCGGGGTCGCGATCACCCGCAGCGTGCGGGTCTTCAGGGCGATGTCGATGCCGTCGGCCAGCCAGCGGTCGGGGTCCTCCCAGTTCGTCAGCTCGGGATCACCGGGCCACTGCGCGAGCTGCTTGGACAGTTCGACGGCGCCGGCTTCGTAGAGCGTGGCGATGTTGGGGTGCTCGGTGATCGTCCGGATGGCATCCAGCGAGGCCCGCTCACCTTCGCCGAGTGCGACCGCCGTGCCGAACGCGCGGCGTACGGCGATCGCCTGCGTGTAGTGGTCGCGGTGGACGTGCGTGACGAGGAATTCGCGTACGTCGCCGAGGCCGTAACCGATCTGGCCGAGCGACTCGGCGAGCAGGTCCTCGGCCTCGGCCAGGGCCCAGCCACCGTCGATCATGACGACTTCGTCACCGTCGACGATGGCGTAGACGTTGACGGCCTTGAGATAGTCGCCCGGTAGCGGCAACGGGATCCGGTAGACGCCGGGTGCCTCTTCGTGCGCGCCCGGCTGCACCCATGCGTTTCGGTCCATGCCCTGCACCGTATGTGCGTGGCTGTTACAGCGGTGCGTCGGGGCGGCGTGGATCACTACTCGCCTTGTCGTCGCTCCAGTCGGGGCGGCTCAACGCGTCGGAGTGGAAATGCCAACCAGTTATTAGAGCCCAGTGAGCTCAGCTGTCATTACCCGGCGCGACCCCGAACACTGAGTCCAGACATGCCTTCCACCAAAACGCCCACCACCCCCAAGACCCCCCGTCTCCAAATTTCGGCCACGCAACTGATCGCCAGCGCATTGGCGGCCGTCACCGCGACAATCGCCGCCTCCTACCTCGGCGTGAGCGGAACCGTGATCGGCGCGGCGATCGCCAGTGTGGTCACCGTCACCGGCAACGCGGTCTACGGCCACTCCCTGCACCGCACGAGCGAACGCGTCCGGACCGTCGTGCCGACGAGCGCCCGCTGGCTGCCGCCGTCGAAGCACGACGCCGACGACGTGGCGCCCGCCGAGACCCCGAAACCGACGTCGCCGCTGGTGCGCCGGCTCGCGATCGCGTCCGTGGCCGTCTTCGCCGCTGTGCTCGCCGTGGTGACCAGCGTCGAACTCGTGGCCGGTCGCCCGCTCAGCGATCTGCTGCGCGGCCAGTCCGGCCAGGGCACGACCGTCTTCGGCACGTCGAACCAAGCGAACAACACCCCGACGCCGCCGACGCAGCCCGCACCCACGGTGACCCAGACGGTCATCCCGAAGGTCGTCGTCACGACGCCGACGGTGACCCAGACCGCGCCGCCGGTCACCAAGACCACGACCCCAACGGTCACACCGTCGACCCCGCCCCCGGCGGCGACAACGGCGCCGACGACACCGCCGAGCACGCCGCTCACGAGTCCAGCCCCGCCCACGGCCTAGCCGTCCGGCGCAGGTGCCTCCCGTACCCTGAGGCCCATGTGCGGCATCGTCGGTTACGTCGGGCCCCGCCCCGCCCTTGACGTCGTCGTCGAGGGACTGCGGCGCCTGGAATACCGCGGCTACGACTCCGCGGGCGTGGCCGTCATCGGCGATGGTGAGCTGCAGATCGCCAAGAAGGCCGGCCGCATCGAGAACCTCGACAAGCTCATTGCCAGCGAACTCGCTACCCACGCGATCACCGGCAACACCGGTATGGGACACACCCGCTGGGCCACCCACGGCGCACCCAACGACCGCAACGCGCACCCGCACACCGACGTGAGTGGCCGGATCGCGGTCGTGCACAACGGCATCATCGAGAACTTCAGCGCCCTGCGCAGCGAGCTCGAGGCCGCGGGGACCGAACTCGTCAGCGAGACCGACACCGAGACGGTCGCGCACCTGGTCTCGGCACACCTGGCCGCGCACGGCGGCTCCCTGGCCGATGCGGTGCGCGCAATCTGCAACCGCCTCGAAGGCGCGTTCACCCTCGTCCTCATCGACGCAGACCAGCCCGACGTCGTCGTCGCCGCGCGGCGCAACTCTCCGCTGGTGCTCGGCGTCGGCGACGGCGAGACCTTCCTCGGCAGCGACGTCGCGGCCTTCATCGAGCACACCCGCGACGCCGTCGAACTCGGCCAGGATCAGATCGTCGAAATCCGCCGCGACGGCTACACGATCACCTGCTTCGACGGGACCCCGGCCGAGGGCCGGCCGTTCCACATCGACTGGGACCTCGCCGCCGCCGAAAAGGGTGGCTACGACTACTTCATGCTCAAGGAGATCCAGGAGCAGCCCACCGCTGTCCGCGACACGCTGTTCGGCCATCTCGTCAACGGGCAGATCATGCTGGACGAGCAGCGCCTGGACCGGCAGGACCTGCGTGACGTCGACAAGGTCTTCATCGTGGCGTGCGGCACCGCATATCACGCCGGGCTCATCGGCAAGCAGGCCATCGAGCACTGGACCCGGATCCCGGTCGAAGTCGAGATGGCCTCGGAGTTCCGCTACCGCGACCCGGTGCTGAGCCGGCAGACGCTCGTCGTCGCGATCAGCCAGTCGGGCGAAACCGCCGACACGCTCGAGGCCGTCCGCCATGCACGCGAGCAGAACGCCAAGGTGCTGTCGATCTGCAACACCAACGGCGCGCAGATCCCGCGTGAGTCCGATGCCGTGCTCTACACCCACGCTGGTCCGGAGATCGGCGTGGCCGCCACCAAGACGTTCCTCGCGCAGATCGCCGCGAACTACCTCGTCGGGCTGGCTTTGGCACAGGCCCGTGGCACCAAGTACCCCGACGAGGTGGCTCGCGAGTTCCACGAGCTGGAGGCCATGCCCGCCGCCGTGCAGCACACGCTCGGCACCATCAACCAGGTCCGTGCGTTGGCGC
>JAOPWD010000522.1 GCA_025965875.1 Pseudonocardiales bacterium | reverse complement strand
CGATTATGGTGACAGTGCCGCGTGAGGATTTGCCTGGAGAATCGAAATCACGGCGAGCCCGGGAAGTCGTACCGAGCGCCGGTAAATGTCAGGCCGAGCCGCGGCCGGGCCTCACGGCGCTGGATCGGCATCCCCACGCTAGGCTTGGGGATCGTCGAAGCTAGGACCCCCATCGATGGAACTTCGCGATCTGCGGTATCTGGAGGTACTGGCGGCCGAGCTCCACTTCGGTCGGGCGGCCATGCGGCTGCACATGACTCAGCCCGCGCTCAGTCAATCGTTGGCCCGGTTGGAGAAAGAGATCGGCTGCCCGCTACTGCAACGAGACCCGCGAGGCGCCTCTCTCACCGACGCGGGACGGGTCTTGCTGTCCGAGACACAGGACGTGCTGAAGTCGATGGACCACGCATGTGAACTTTCCCGTCGGGCCGGCCGAGGCGACATGGGCAGTGTGACGGTCGGCTTCGTGGACGCCGCGGTCTTTGACATACTGCCGCCGCTGCTCCTCGGGTACCGGCAGCGTTTCCCGGAAGTCAGCGTGACAGCCCGGCAGCTCAAGTCGGCCGAACTGGCCGAGCGCGTCGAGACAGGTCAGCTCGACCTGGCCTTCCTTCGTCGGGAGGCGGCGATCCCTGGGGTCGAGTACCGAACGATTCGCACTGAACGGCTCGCCGTCGCGGTGAACCGGAACCACCCGCTCGCACAAGCCCGTGACGTTGCTGTGCGGGACCTGGCCGACGAGGACTTCATCATCCCCGCCATGGACGGCGCCCCGAGCCTGCACGCGCTCTGGCGTGACATCTGCTTCGCAGCCGGTTTCGCACCGCGAATCGCGGCTCATACCATTTCGATCCAAGTTCTGATCGAGTTGGTCGCGCACGATCTGGGAGTTGCGTTCGTAGTGGACTCGTGGGGTGCGAAGAGCAATCCTCAGGTGGTGGTCAAGGAACTCCGCGACGTCGAGGAGTTCCTCGAGCTGGCGGTCGGCTTCCGCCCCAAACAAATTCCGGTTCCGGCAAAGAACCTGCTCGACATGGCGCTCGAAATGGCTGGATCGACCAAGCGGGATTCGGATACGGTCTGACCGCTGGGGGCCTCAGTACAACGATTCGATCAGCGATCTCCCTGGCAGGCGTTGCGTGATGTTCACGGCACCATCCACCGTGACGTGCACGAGGTCCTCGATCTGATAGGCCTCGTCCTCGCTGAAATGGCCAAGGTCGATCGCGAGCATCATCCCGGCGACGACCGGCTCGTGGATGTCAGGCAGCAGTAGTGGCGGCTCGCAGTTCAGCAGTCCGATGCCGTGTCCAATGCTCCCCCAGTTGTAGTCAAGGCCGAGCCGCTTGTACTCGCGTTGAGCGAGCCTGCACAGATCCGAGCTACGCACCCCCGGAAGTATCGCGTCCACGATGGTGTCGTGCACCTCGGATATTCGGGCAAACCGATCGCGCTGTGCCGCGCTGGCCCGGCCGACCACGGCGTTGCGAGCAATGTTGGAGGCGTAGCCGTTGATCCGGATCCCCCAGCTAGCCCTGATCAGCACGCCCTCGTCGAGCGGCTGATTGCTCGGGACCGGACGCCAGGCCTTCGACCGGCGACCGGCGGCGAGAAGTGCGTGGCCGCAGGCATGCGCGCCACGTTCCCACACTGCCTTCGTCAGGCGAGCAGCGATCTGCACCTCGGTGTCGCCGAGCCGAGCCGAGGCGAGGACGAGCTCCAGGCATTCAGCAGTAGCGCGATTCACCTCAGTCATCAAGGCGACCTCGGCCGGTGATTTAATCGCCCGCAAGCCGTCGAGCATCGGACCAGCGTCTTCTTGCCTTACGGTCGGCAACAAGCGAGAGAGCTCACGGGTTATCGTCGAGGGCAGATTTACCAGGTCGACGCCCAGCACGGCGTCCACGACACCCAGTTCCGTGAGAACATCGGCCACCATCCGAGCCATGCCCACGGAATCGCCGCCGTAGGGGCGGATGTCATCGATGCGCGGACGGGTCTCCTCAACGTCGGTGAAGGACTGATGATTTTGATCGGTCCAATTCAGTGAACGACCGGGCGGCACCACGATGACCGGCTCGGCGTGCGCCGGCCAGATGACCGCATGTACCTGCCCAGGCAGGGTCCCTAGGTCGGGACTGCGGAGTCCGGATAGGTAGGCCACGTTGGCTGGCGACATGGCCAGTACGGCAGCGAAACCACTGTCGCGCACCGAGGCCCGCACTCGACCGTCGAGTTGGGCGCAGGCCTCGGGGACTCTCGTGTCGGCCACGTACTCCTCCTCGCTTCGCACGGGTGCCTACTCGATGGTTGTTACGTTCCCGGGAGCACCGGATGCATCTCGTGCCACGTCGTCACGCACTGGTACGCGTGGCCGATTCGAAGCAGCTCGGCCTCGCCGAATGGACGCCCGTACAGCTGCATGCCGACGGGTTTACCAGCGGCATCGAACCCGACCGGCACGCTCAGCGCGGGCACCCCGATGACGTTCGCAAGGATGTTGTGATGCACGAATCCTGACGTTGCGGTCCCGCCTGATCCGGTGAGGTCCACGTCCAGCTCGGCCACCGGCATCGTCGTGCGCGGCAGGGTCGGTGCGACGAGCGCGGTGAGGCCGTGCTCGGAGAATGTTGCTCGGTAGCTGCGCTGGATGACAGTGCGCGTCTTCTGTGCCTTGATGTAGGCGGTGGCGAGCACGAGCTCGCCCAGTTCGAGCATCGTCCGAACCTCGGGAACGTAGCGATCCCCGTGCTGCCGCAGGAGGTTCTGGTGCCACTCGCTCGTGTCACCCAGCAGCACGGCCATACCGGCGGCCACCACGAGCTCGAGGTGCGGAATACCGATCTCGACGATGGTGGCACCGCGTTCCGCGAGCTGGTCGATCGCCGCGTTCACTCTGGTCCGGACGGCGTCAGTCACCGGTTCGTAGAAGAAGTAGTCCCGCTCGACGCCGATTCGGACGCCGGTCAGATCGTCGCTAAGGGCGCCGACGTAGTCGCCGACCGGTTCGTCCAACGCGCTCTGATCGGGATAGCCCGCCGCGTCTGGGCCGCCCGGTCCGGCGACGACGCCGAGCATGATCGCAACGTCGCGAACGGTTCGGGCCATCGGACCAACGGAGTCGAGGCTGGCGCTCATCGGAACGACGCCGCGGGTGCTGACGCGACCGTACGTCGGCTTCAGACCGACGACCCCGTTGACGGCTGCGGGAACCCGGATCGAACCGCCCGTGTCGGTGCCAATCGCGGCGTAGGCGCTGCCGACGGCGACCGAGACCCCAGACCCAGCGCTCGATCCGCCCGGGTAGCACGTGGTGTCCCACGCGTTGCGGGTTGCCGGCTTGTCTTGGCCGTAGGCGAATTCGTGGGTGACCGTCTTGCCGACAATAACGGCACCGGCCGCGCGCAGTTTTCCGACGACGACCGCATCCCAGGTGGGCACGAGGCCTTCGAGAACCCGCGAGCCGGCGGAAGTCGGAAAGCCCGCGGTGTACAGCAAGTCCTTTACCCCGACCGGGATTCCCTGCAGCCGGCTCTTGACGATCCCGGCACGGAAGTCCTCGTCGGCAGCGGCCGCCGCATCCAGCGCGCTGTCGGCCATCACACCGACGTAGGCGTGCACCAGCGGATCGGTGGCCCGAATTCGCGCCAATGTCGAACGGGTGAGTTCGACCGAGCTGACCTCGCCCGAGCACAACAGCCCGGCAACGTCGCCCAACGACTGCCAGTGCAGTTCTTTCATGTCCATCTCGGGTCCAAAGTCGTAATCGGCGGGACATCGCTGAAGTCAAGCGCGCGCAGCGACGCTGCCATGGCGATCTGATTGGTCATGAGGGCGACCAGCGAGTCCACATCCTCGGTGCGTATGCCAACGCTGGCCAGATCAGCGACCGCGCGGACCAGTTCGGGTGTCACGTTGAGTTCCATCGAGCGCCGATCTGCTGGACGAGTGTGGGGCGTGGCCAGGGTGTCCTGGCCACGCCCCATTCGGATCAGTTGAGCCCTTGCACCTTCGCGAACTTCTGCAGGATGTTGTATTTCGCAAGGTACTTGTTCGACGCGACCAGGGGCGGCAGCGACTTGACTCCGCCGTTGCTGTCGTAGTACGTGTCCGCGTTCGCCTTGGTCAACATGATCTGCGGGATTGCCGTCAGCGCCGGCGGGTTGACCCCCTGGGTGATGGCCACCGCCTCGGACAGGGCGTAGAGACCCCAGTTCTGGAAGAACAAGGCCCCTTCAGCTACCCAGTTCGGGTCGGTTCGCAGCAGGTGCAGCCCGTCCGGGTCGGCGCCCAGGCCGCCGGTGAGAATCCGGTTGCCGAAACCTGCCTGCTTCAGCGATCGGTACGCACCGAGGGTGCAGTCGTCATCGCTGCCGTACAGCAGGACATTGTTACTCTTCGGAATCCTGCCGACCACGTTCTGCATGGCGGCGTACGCACCGTCCAACGTGCTCTTGCAGTCGATCTGGATGCCGTTGGTGCCACCGATTGTCGTCGTCGACGCCGTGATCTGCGACGGGCTCACCTTGACGAAACCCGGCAATGTGTTCGCGGTCTGGACGTAGAAGTACCGCGGCCCGTCGTTGACCTCCACACCATTCGCGCTCGCGATCGACATCACGACCGTGGTGTTTGCGCCCGTCCAGCCACGCTTGCTCGCGATCGGCAGGATGACGCCTGCCGCGTCCACGCCCATCTGCTTGTTCGACAGGTTCAGCCAGGCACAGCCCGGGATCTGCTGGTTCACCGCGAGGCACGGCGTGTTGGACCGGGTGAACTGCTGGCCGACCGCCGCACCGACGCCGACCTGGGTGTTCCAGTCGATGGCGATATCGGGCTTGGACTGCACGATCAGCCCGGCGTTGGTCAACGCCGTCGGCCCATCCAGGTTGTTGTCGTAGCGCTTGACCTTGATCCCGAGCTGGGTTCCGTGGGTCATCACACCGTCGCCCACCGTCTTGAAGATGCCGACTGAATCGCCGGCACTCGCGTAGGCGAAGGACAGGCTGCTGAGCGCCTTGGCCGCACCCCCCGGGGATTTTCCGGAGCCGGTGTTGCTCGAGCCCGGCGTCGTTCCACATGCGGCCATAGTCGTCGTGGCCACCGCGAGCGCGACGAATTGCCATCGCTTGCGATTCATTTCTCTACCCGCCTTCATTTGGTGAGTCGCCGGAATGGGCTCCGGGCGGAGCCAACGGCGTGCTGCTGTCGAGGTCAGACTCGGGATCGAGCCCAGATCGTGCGTTCCACCAGACCGCGCAATCGGCCCAGCCCGACGGCTAGCAACAGGATCACGCCCGTCGCGATCTGCTGGTAGAAGGTTGGGACCTGCATCAACGCCAGCCCGTTGGACACCGTTCCGATGACCAGCACGCCAAGCAGAGTGCCCGGAATGCCACCGGTCCCGCCGGTGAGAGCGGCGCCTCCGAGGATGACCGCGGTGATCGACTGCAGGCCCTGGGTGCTGCCGACTGACGGTGCGCCCGCGAGAAGTTGTTGCGCCAGCATCACGCCGGCAAAGCTCGACAGGATGCCACTCAATACGTAGACAGCCATGGTGATCGCGTTCACCGGGACGCCTGCGAGCCGAGTCGCCTCGCGGTTACCGCCGACCGAGTAGAGCATTCGGCCGAAGACCGTATAGCGGAGCACGATGAAGACGATGATGGCCAGCACGAACATCGTCCACACGTAACGCGGCATACCCCAGAGCACATTGCCCAGTGGCGCGTCGCCCACATTCGTGAGCGTTACGGTGAGGCCGTTGGACACTGTGAAGGCCAAGCCACCCGTGATCGATACAGTCGCCAGCGTGGTGATCAACGGGTTGATCCCCAGCACCGTCACGATGAGCCCGTTGCAGACACCTACGACCAAGCCGGCTCCGACCGCGGCGAGCGTCGCCAAGGCGATGCCGTGACCATGGTTGACCAGTTCGACGAAGATGATTCCGCCTAGCGGGACCGTGCCGCTCACCGACAGGTCGAATCCGCCCGAGATCAACACGATGGCTTGCCCGAGCGAGACCACTCCGAGGATGGCGATGTTGGAGAGAATGTTGACTGTGTTGGACGTAGTTAGGAAGTGATCTGCCTTGATCGAGAAGAAGACGACAAGTATCAGGTAAAAACCACCGACGCCGAGCAGTTGAGTCCCCTGCGCCGCGAGCCGCGCAAGCGCACCGCCCGAGGCGGGTGCCGAACCGGTGTCGACGGACGCGGCGCTCTCGACCCGAGTCACGCTGCTCACGCCGCGCTGCGTTCGCCGGTGGCCATCGCGAGCGCATTGGCTTGCGTCATCGCGGTGCCTGTCAACTCTCCGACGATTGACCCATCGCGCATTACCAGAAGTCGATCGCTCACCACCACTGCCTCCTCTATGTCCGAGGTGACCCAGAGCACCGACGTGCCACGAGCCGCCTCCTGCTTCAGGTATCGGTGAATCTGGACGCGAGTGCCGACGTCAACGCCCCGCGTCGGTTCGTTGAGGACGAGGAACGAGGGGCGCGCGGCCAACCGACTGCCGAGCAACACCTTCTGCTGGTTCCCGCCACTGAGCGCGCCGACCTCTTGGGCCACTGAGCGGCAGTTGACCTGCAACGTCTCCCGCCACTCCTGAGCCATCCGTCGTTCCGCGAAGCGGTTGATGAATCCGAACCGAGACACGCTGCCCAGCACCAACATGCTCAGGTTGTTGGTGACGCTTGCCTCGAGATTGAGCCCGTCGCGTTTGCGTTCCGGCGGCACGTAGCCGATCCCGGCTGCACGAGAGTCGCGGGGACTGTCGAACGCCGGCCGCTCGACTCCGCCGATGTCGACCGTCCCGTGGAAATCGCCAATCCGGCCTCCCAGCCCATCGGCGATGAGGTCGGCCCCCGATCCGCGTGGGCCGAAAAGCCCGAGGATCTCCCCCGCCCGCAACTCAAAGTCGAGCTCGGTGATGTTGGGCAGCCCTGGACGGCTCCATCCGCGCACCGTCAGAGCCGGTGATCCGGACGTCGAGCTTGCACCGAGCTCACGCTCAGCCTGTGCGACTTCGCGGCCGAGCATGTGATCGATCAGCTGGCGGGGAGTCGTCTCCGACGTGATGAGGTTGGCCACTACCTCGCCGTTGCGCAGCACTAGCAGCCGATCGGCAATTTCGAAGATCTCATCGAGGCGGTGCGAGATGAAGATGACCGAGACCCCGGTTGCCGCCAGCCCGCGCAGGACTCGGAACAGGTTGGCGCTCTCCTCGCTGGTCAACGACGCCGTGGGCTCATCGAGGATCAGCACCTTCGTCTCACGGGCGAGCGCCTTGAGGATTTCGACTAGTTGCCGTTCGGCGAGACCCAACTCGGCGATCGGCTGGCGCACATCAAGCTCGATGCCGAACTCGTCGGCGATCCGGCTCGCCTTGCGCCGGACGGTGAGCCGGTTGGTGAACCCTGCACGGTTGGGCCACTGGCCCACGAGCAGATTCTCGGCCACCGTCAGGTTGGGCAAATACGCAAGCTCCTGAGGGATGTAGGAAATGCCGGCCCGCAGCGCTTCACGCGGTGTGTTGAGGTGCAGCACCTGGTCGTCCAGCCGCAGGTCCCCGGAGTCAGGCCGGATGGCCCCGCCCAGGATCTTCGACAAAGTGGACTTGCCAGCACCGTTCTCACCCACTACTGCGACGATCTCCCCGCTGCCGATGACGAAGTCGACGCCCCGCAGAGCCAGGTGAGCCCCGTACCGCTTGGACAGATTCGAGGCGACCAGACGGCCCGAAAATGCCGAATTCGCGAACGGTCCGCTCATCAGACAACTCCCGAGGATCGGTAGGCTTACTAAGACTGAAATGACTATGGAACGGCTACCGACGGCCTGTCCAATAACTATATAGCGGACACCCGATTAGCGTTGGTTATCGTTAGCAGGCAGATGACAAGAATGTTTCGCAATGTTAACTGCGCGATCATGGATCACCCACTGCGGCATGACGTCGGGCTTGACACATTGCGGAAACGGTCCGGTATCGTCCGACCCACGCCGAGCGCGTCGGCGGCCGCCTGCAGCAGCCAATCGGAGATCAAAGATAGCCCTATATCATCCGCATGCGTTATTGATCGGCGTGCGTAACGCCTACTGTTTTGGAGTGTTCAGATGCTCAGTGCCGTGCGTCCCAAATATGCTGACGTAGACCGAATCGAAAAACTCATAGGAGCCAGCGGATTCGCTGCCGTAATTGCAGCGTGGCCGGAGAACGTCGGATATCTTTCAGGTTTTTATCATCCAGACATGTGGGTGAATTGGGAACGCATGCACGTCGTCGTCTGGCCAGCGCACGGACAACCCGCATATGTGGTGCCACGCATGCGCGCCGACCTATGGAACGAGGCCGACACAGTTCCGTTTATCACCGCAGAGGACAGCCGGCCCTTCATCACCGACATCCGCGGGTACGACGGCGAGGCGCTGGATATGGTCCGCGCCGTCGCGGACGTCCTGTCGGATCGCGGCGTCACTGAAGGCACAGTGGCCGTCGAGTTCCGGAGCCTGCCGGTCAAGGTGAGCATGGAGCTCAGCCGGCTGCTACCGGGGCTCATCCATGAGGACGGATGGCCGCTGCTAAACCAACTCCGCCAAGTCAAAACATCCGCGGAACTCGAAGTGATGACCCGCGCGAATCGGCTCACTGCTGACGTCCTCGAGCGGGCCCTGGGCACGGTTCGGGCTGGTCAGACCGAACGCGAGATCAGTGCCCGGCTCGCCAGCGAGTTCTTCTCGGCAGGTGCGGACGAACTCTCCCACTCCATCCTCGGCGTGGGGCCGCGGGCCGCAAGCTGGCACCCCTGGCCGACCGGGCTGCAGCTGGAGGAGGGAATGCTGATTCGTTCCGACTGGGGCATTCGAATGGAGGGTTACACCTCCGACATCGCGCGCAATGCCGTTGTCGGCCGGGCCACCGCCGAGCAGAAGGACATCTTCGCTCGGCTCTCCGCGGCACACGACACCGTTGTCGCGGCGGTGAAACCAGGAGTACTCGCATCGGACCTGGCCGCGCTGGCCCGCCGCGAATACGCCCGGCTCGGTCTGGAGTTCCGCTGGGGACTAATCGGCCATGGAATCGGCCTGGTCATCCATGAAGAGCCGCAGCTGCTACTCGACGTGCACGATCCGATCGTCGAGGGGATGACGATGGAGATCGAGTTGGGATACTTCGGCGACAACGGCGGCTACCACATCGAGGACCTGGTTCATGTGACAGCGAACGGCGCCGTCAACCTCACTCAGGCCGATCCCAACCGGAGGCTGATCGAGTCCGAGGGCTGAGCGGACGATCGTGCACGACCCCTTCAGCCAGCTCGACGATCTGGGTCGCACTGCTCCGCTTTGAAGTTGCCTAGGCCGAGCTCCCGTGCGCCGGCAATGCTGCCCGCAACGTCGCGGCAGCCGTGCTGGCGGCGGCACGAGCTGACGCTGCCGCGCAGTGCAGGTCCGCGAAGTGCAGGTACCGCATAACGGCTCGGGCCGGACTCAGCCGCCAGTTCGCGCGAGGGCGAGCGCGGCGAGCGCAGTCATCACACCACGGCGACTGGCC
>JAOPWD010000521.1 GCA_025965875.1 Pseudonocardiales bacterium | reverse complement strand
GCGTACTACGTCGTGTCCGAGGCGTTGACCAACGCCGCCAAGCACGCGCGCGCATCCGTCGTGAACGTCGAGCTCGACACCGACGACGCGATCTTGCGGTTGACGATACGAGACGACTGGGTCGGGGGAGCCTACACAGGCCAGGGTTCCGGACTGGTGGGACTCCGCGATCGAATCGAAGCGCTGGGCGGCACGCTGGAGGTCACCAGCCCCGTCGGCCACGGCACCACGCTGCTGATCAAGGTCCCGCTCGGCGACCAGAGCAGCGCAGTATCGCCCGAGCCGTAACGGCCCAGCTCCCGCCGTGCCACACAGATCGACGATCCGGGCGTCAACGCCCGAGTCGACCATGAGGTGAAGGCCAGCGCGGACGGTTGTAGCTGTCGCGAGTTTGACCTACGCCTCGCTGGGCTCGAGCTCGTCGGAACCAAGCAGCTGCTTGCCCTGGAGGCGGAAGAGGAGCAGGAACGACGGCGCTACGAGAAGCAGGACGATCACAGCCAGAACGAGCAGGGTATTGAGGGTCGTACTTGGAGCGCCGGCATCGCTCACGCTGAGGTCGGTTCCTGGCAGCACGATCGGGTATTGAGCGACCCCCCAACCCCACACAATGGAAGCCACGCCAAGCCAGGCGACCAATCGTAGGCCTCGCACGCGCTTGGTCGTGAGCTGAGTCAGCACGACCAGGCCACAGGCACCGGTCAGGATCACCAGCGGCAGGGCTCGACCGGTGAGCCGATCGAACACGTGCGGGTCCACCCGACCCAGCTCGATCAGTGCCGCCAATGACAGCACTCCGGTCGCGATTCCCGCGAGACGAGCCCGACGGATGAAGTACGTCTGCAACCCAACGTCGTGTCGTTGTGCCGCCTCTGCCACGAGATATATCGCGGCCAAGTACGCGCACGCACCCACGAAGAGGAGCCCGCAGAGAATGGACAGCGCCCCAGTCCAACTGGCCGCGCTTGCGCGGGTCGCATTCGCGGGAACTTTCCCGGCGGCGACACCCCCGACAACGCATCCCATGAAGAACGGGGCAATGAGGGAGGAGAATGCGAAGATCGCGCCGAGCGCACGGCGTGAAGCCAGCCGGTGGGCTTCCTTGGCGAACGCGAAGGCCGCCCCTCTCAGCACGACACCGAACACGGCAAGCCACAGGGGCACCGCGTCGGCCGACGTCACCGCAGCGAACGCCTCCGGATACGCCGTCCAGAACAGGACCAGACCAAAGATCAACCAGACGTGGTTGGACTCCCACACCGGTGTTATTGATTCCTCGATCAGCCTCCGTGGGCCTTCACCTCTGACATCACCTCCGGCGACGAGATTCCAGAAGCCTGCTCCGAAGTCCGCGCCACCGAAGGTCACGTAGAGCGTGATCACCGCCAAGAGAACACAGCCCACCAGCGCGGCGATCATGAGCGTTGCGCTTCGGTTGGAACGGGACGGGTCGCTGATCGATCACGTCCGCCTGGTGCGTTGCGGGCATCGATCACTCGCCAGCGTCGCGACATGATGCGCAGCATTGCGATGGTCGCGACGCCCAGAATCGTGTACAGGACGACGATCGCTGTCAGCGTCGGTACGACGTTGTTCTTGGTGGCCGCGTCGGCCGTGGTCAGGTGGTGATAAACGACCCACGGTTGCCGCCCCACCTCCGTGACGATCCAGCCGGACTCCATCGCGATCACCGCGGCGGGTCCGCACACGAACCCGAGCAGCCAGAAGATCCTGGACCTCGGAAGTCCGCGCCGTCGCCAGTAGGAGAACAGCCACCACAGGCCTGGTAGGAGCATGAGTGTTCCGAGTCCGACCATTGCGTCGAAGCACAGGTGGATCAGGGTCGGTGCTGGTGGTCGGAGGTCGGCCGGCACACTATCCAAACCGATCACCCTCGTGTTCGGCGAGAATCCGACGAGGATGGAATCCATGCTCGGTATGGGAAGTCCGCCGTAGACACGACCATTGAGATAGATGCCGCCGAGGTATTCCGGCACGTGGGTTGATGTATGACTCACGTACTCCATCGCCGCGAATTTTACCGGCTGGTCGGCGGCAACCGATCGCGCCGCGGTGTCGCCGATGAGTACCTGAACAGGTGCCAAGCACGCGGCGATCGCGAAGGGGATCGCGAAGCCGAGTCGGTGATAGCGATCGCGTCTGCCGCGCAGGTACCCGACTGCGTAGACGGACGCGGTAAGGAAACCGGCCACCATGTATGCGGCCACGATCATGTGTGGTGTCTCGTACGCAAATGCATGGTTGAAGAACACCTGCCATGGCTTCACCTGAACGATCTGGCCGTTGGCGAGCGTGAAGCCTCCCGGCTGATTCATCCAGCTATTGACGGCCACCACCGACATCGCGCCACCTATCCCGCTGATCGCGATAGGCACCCCGGTCCAGAAGTGCTTCCAGCCACCCAGGCGTCGCCAGCCGTATATGTAGATGGCGGTGAAGATGGCTTCCAGCAGAAAGAAGACGCCTTCGAACCCGAATGGCAGCCCGAGTACGGAACCGTACTGACGCATCAGGCCCGGCCACAGCAGCCCCATCTCAAAGGACAGGACCGTGCCGGTCACTGCGCCAACGGCGACGAGGACGCCGAGCACCTGAGACCATCGCCGAGCAAGCAGCAACGCGACCGGGTTGGCGAACTTCAACCCGATGAACTCGGCCAACAGCACGATGGTCGGCATGGCAATACCGATGCACGCCAGCACGATGTGGAACCCCAGCGTCGAGCCCATCTGCACTCTGGCGGGCCCGACACCTGCGGACGCCGCTAGCAGCGATTGAGCGAACGCGGCCATGACGAAACCCTTCCGGGTGGGATTGGACTCGCACGCAGGTCAGCGGATCGTCTGACCTGCTGGATCCTGTTTCATGGTCGTGCTCGCGACGATGCGCACCTTGAGATGCTTCATCAGCGGCTGGTCACTCTGTGCGCTGAAGTCACCGATCGGGCACAACACATTCAGTTCCGGCATGTATCCAGCCGCGTTGCCTGCCGGGATGTCGTACGCGATAGCCCGGTAGCCGTAGACCTGCCTCGTCGATCCGTCCTTTGCGAAGCTCGTGATGTCAACGAAGTCGAAGTTGGTCAGCCCGCGCTCGGACATATCACGTTCGTTCATGAAGACCAACGTCCGTAGGTTCTTCACGCCGCGGTACCGGTCGTCGTTGGAGTAGATCGTCGTGTTCCACTGGTCGTGGGAGCGCATCGTGCCCAGGGTCAGGTAGCCGGCGGCCGGCACGTCGTCGTTGAGTGGTGCGTGCGAGAACTCCGCTGCTCCGGAATCGGTGAGAAACACAAGCTCGCGGGCAGGCTGACGAATCCGGAAGCCGAATTTGGTCCGGACCCGCCGGTTGAAGTCTTCGAAGCCGTCCAGTACCTCGGCCATCTTGTCGCGGATGTTGTCGTAGTCATCGACATAGTGCTGCCAGGGAGTGGCCGTCGCAGGCAGGCTGGCCGCTGCCATTCCCGCGATGATGGCGACCTCGGACCGCAGTGTGCGTGCGGCTGGTCGTTTCATTCCGCGAGACAGGTGCACCATGCTCATCGAGTCCTCGACGCTCGTGGCTTGCACACCTCCGCGTTGCTCGTCCTTCTCCGTGCGTCCGATACACGGCAGAATGAGCGCCGCCTTCCCGTGGACAAGGTGACTTCGATTGAGCTTGGTGCTGACCTGCACGGTCAAGTCACAGTTGCGCATTGCCTCGAATGTGAATCGGGTGTCCGGGGCGGCCATGACGAAGTTGCCACCCATTCCGATGAACACGGTGACCGCACCCCGGTGCATCGCCTCGATCGTGGCGACTGTGTCGAGGCCGAACTCGCGCGGCGGGTCGATGCCGCACGCAGCGGCGAGACGATCCAGGAATGCCGGCTTCGGGCGATGATCTATC
Source organism: Pseudonocardiales bacterium (assembly GCA_025965875.1). Taxonomy (GTDB): domain Bacteria; phylum Actinomycetota; class Actinomycetes; order Mycobacteriales; family Jatrophihabitantaceae; genus QHCC01. The sequence goes on along the minus strand of JAOPWD010000521.1, from coordinate 2,211 downwards.
CCGCAGGTTCGGTTGCCCTGGACGTTGCTGTGCCCGCGTATCGGGCAGGGCCCTGCACCTTCTCGACCGATGTTGCCGCGCAACAGAAGCAGGTTCATAATCTCCCGAACAGTGTCGACGCCATGTTCTTGCTGCGTAATGCCGAGACACCAGCTGATGATCGTGCGACTCGATTTCTCGTAGACGCCCGCCAGCCGTCGCATGACTCGCTCGCTGACTCCGGAGATCCGCTCGAGTTCGGCCCATGTCGTTTCGGCGCACAGCGCAACGTATGCCTCGAATCCCTGGGTATGCCGCTCGATGAACTCCCGATCGATGGCCCTTGGATTGGTAGCCGAGGCCTCGATCGTTGCCTTGGCGACACCCCTCATCAACGCCATGTCGCCGGCGATACGCGGTTGGATGTTCATCGTTCCCGTGCGGGTCGGATGGAACGTCGCCATCGACATGATCTCGTGCGGCACGATGGTGTTGCGTGAGGCTGACTCGACGAGCGGGTTGATGTGCACGATCTGCGCCCCACGCCGGTAGGCCTCGGCCAGCGAGGTGAGCATGCGGGGTGCATTGGAAGCCGCGTTCACACCGACCACAAAGATGGCCTCGGCGTGCTCCCAGTCGTCCAGGTCCACCGTCCCCTTGCCCGAGCCGATGGCTGCTGTCATCGCGCGGCCGCTCGCCTCATGGCACATGTTCGAGCAGTCCGGCAGGTTGTTCGTGCCGAACTCGCGGGCCCAGAGCTGATAGAGGAAGGTCGGCTCGTTGCCTAGCCTGCCGGATGTGTAGAACGCGGCCTGGTCGGGATTTGTGAGGCTCTGCATGGCGTCACCGACGATCTCGAACGCTTCGGTCCACGAGATCGGCACATACTTGTCGGTCGCGGCGTCGTAGCGCATCGGCTCGGTCAGGCGGCCCTGGTCCTCGAGGGAGTAGTCGTCCCAGCCGGCAAGCTCGGAGACGGTGTGTGCAGCGAAGAAGGCGCGGTCTGTGCGCTTAGGTGTCATTTCCCAGGTGACGTGTTTGATGCCGTTCTCGCAGATGTCGAGGTGAAGTCCGTTGGTGGCGTCGGGCCACGCGCAACCCGGGCAGTCGAACCCGGTGCGTTCGTGGTTCATCGTCAGCAACGCGCGCGGACCCTCCACGGGTTCGTGGGTCCGAGCCAAGACCTTCGCGACGCTGCGCGCTGCTCCCCATCCGGCCGCGGGATGGTGATAGTTCTCTTGGCTGAACGGTTCGGAGTTGAGTGGTCCGCGTCCCGCGGCAGGTTGCGTCGGCGATCCGCCAAGCATCTCGGCCTCAGGGTGGAGTTCATCAGCCACGGCTCTGCCTTTCCACGCGGGTTTGCTGAGGTCTGAGCGTGGCAGCGCGCGGCGAAACTCCACATCACGCAACTTGACGGTTTGGCCAGGTAGAGAAGGCTGGTCAGGCTGAGCTGTTACGGCTCCGCCGAGTTCCCATTCTTGGCGTCGAACGCGGACGCGAGTTCCTGCGCCTGCCGTGCCGCCTCGGCGACGTCTTCCTGACTCCCGCCGCGCTGAGCGACTGCCACGCCAACGAGGAACGTGGCGATCGGCGCCGCTGTCTTGGTGACGTGGCGCGCCGCGTCCCGGGCAACGGCCAGCAGCAGAGTGACGTCGACCAAATCTCGGTCGACACCAAGCCTGTCAGCCAAGTCATTGACCCAACCCTCGAGGGCGGCCTCGCCGCTCTGGTTCGACTCGGACATCGCGGTTCCTTGGTGTCGCGGCTAGTACGTCCAGCAAAGCCAATGAACTCGAGGCAGTCAAGGTCTGGCATCCGCCCGCGGACCGACTGTCGATAACACTCGACGCGTCACGTGCGCCACAAGCGCGTCAGACCGCAATCGGTATGACGTGGCCTTCGCGTAGGAGCCCGTGGGGCCCGTCTGGCTAACTCGGAGCGGGAGGCCGGGCTCCGGTGACAATGAAGATGGTGCGACGCGCAACCGAGACCGCATGGTCGGCGTAACGCTCGTAATAACGGCCCAGCAGCGTCACGTCAATCGCAGCCTCCGTCCCGTGCGCCCAGTGGGTCGACAACACGACGGTAAACAACTTGCGCCGAAGTGCATCCATAGAGTCGTCCTCGGCCTCGATCGCCTGCGCCAACGCGACGTCACGACCTTCGACCACGTCCGCAACCTTGTGCACCAACGACCGCGCCACCTCACCCATCTGGGAAATGACGTCACGC
>JAOPWD010000512.1 GCA_025965875.1 Pseudonocardiales bacterium | reverse complement strand
TGGACGCGTTAGGCGGACTGATCCGCGAGTTTCACAAGTCGGATATCATGATCAACGGCTTGTCCATACTTACATTGGACACGGACAGCCCCGAGAAGAGCTACGCACTGGTCGCAACGCATCCCGCCATCATGGCGGCATTCGGCGAGTTCCTGGTGCTCAAATATGTCTCAGAAGGCTGGCGGCTCGACTGACAGACCGGCTGACGAACGCGGCCGCCGAACGAGCTAGAACCAGCCCGGCGACAGCTGATCAACCGGATTCCCCGAACCAGGCCGGCCAGGACAACGGGGATGGTGACGAGATCGGGTCACGGCGTCGCCGCGCCGGGCCGCGTGTCGCTCCTGAACATTCCGGCGAGACCGACGATGTCGAGCAAACGCGCGACGCCGCGGGTGACGCTGGTGAGGTAGAGCTCCGTGTCCTGCTCCATCGCGACATCCCGGATCTCGATCAAGAAGGCTAGGCCGGCAGAACCGAAGAACGTCACGTCGCGGAAATCGAGCACCAATGTCAGAGGTCGCGCCTGCAACTCCGCAAGTACACATGCCCGCAAGTCGGGCACCGTGATCATGTCGATCTCACCCGCCAAGAGAACCGTGCAGTGCGGGACAGCCGGCCGCCAGACGGTTACTGACAGAGAGCCAAGATCGGTGCGAACCGGTTCATTCACGGGCTCGGGCCGAGCTGCCTGACCGGTCATCGCTCGCCTCCGGCCTCGTCGCAGGCGGTCTGCGGCCGGGGACTGGGGTCACAACGGAGCCGTCGGCGCACGAGGTGCCAGAATCCTAGGTTCGCTGTCCAGGTCGAGTCCACACCCGGACCTCCAACTAAGGGTCAAACTAGGCCAGTCCACCGGCGGCGCGGACGTCCTGCGCGAACATGGCCATGTCGGTAAGCCGATCATGTGTGCGCCCAATCGGGCGTGTCGAGTTGGCTACCGGGTCACGCGTAACTGGGGTGGCACCGGCCGACTTCGCAGAACAACGGTTGTCCCAGTCGGCGAACCATCGATGATCAACTCGTCGGTGCATGAGCGCATGATCAGCAGACCGTGGCCCCTGCGGCCGCCACCAGCGCGATCACGCCATGACCCAGTATCGCGAACGGTGAATTCGGCTCGCCGAAAGCCGTCCGGTTCGATGATGATCGCACTCTGAACGAAGACGGCACCGACGTGATCGACCATGTCGCGGGAGACGCCGTATCCGTGCTCGACGCTGTTGCTGACCGCTTCGCTGACCGCGAGAACCAGCTCGTCGATTTGCGCGGTAGGCCACTTGTGGGTGCGAAGCCACTGTTCAACGCGGTCTCGAGCGACCGACGACGCGCTGAAATCGGCGCCCAAGACGAAACGAAGCGAGGAAGCAGGCGCGTCTCGGATCGCCTCGTGGCCGGCTGAGCCGCGACGCGTCGGCTGCTCGTCCTGATCAGGTGGCGGAGGCACGGGGCGCGTGTGAACCTTTCTTCGGTACCGCACTATTCGGGACGCTCGCGGGTGATGACGTTGCAATCACGTCAGGCTCCGAGCGCGTCGGCGACGCTATTGTAGAGGGCGAGGACATTGTCAAGGCCGACGATCTCGATCGGCCTGATGACCGGGCGAGTGTCGTCCACTACGACCCGAAGCGGCTGAAAGCCGCGGTGCTTCACCGCCTCCGTTGCGCTGTCGAACAACGCCCGCAAGCCCGCGGAGCCGAGATGTCTCACTTCGGAGAGGTCGATCACCAACGGACGGCCGTCGACACGGTCGAAGGCCTCGGCGATGGCCGCTCGCAGCCGGGGTGCAGTCAGCCCGTCAATGGCCCCACTCACGAGAAGGATCACGGCGTCTGCTTGGTCGTCCGTCCGGAGGTTCATGAGCTGCTCGCGGGATGGGCGCTCGGGGGTCTGCTCGTTGCCATCGGGAGTTCGCTCGTCGCCGACAGGTTTCACGCGGCCGAACAGTAGCGGGACATCGGCACCGCACACCTCTGGGCGGACCGATGACGGTGCGTTCAGCCGGCGCGAAGGCGGTGTGGGCGATGGCGGCCAGCTCAGGCGTGAGGTGGCGGACTCCGTCGAACCAGGCCGCCGTCGTGCCAGCCGGCACCCTCGAGCCTTTGCCGCGACGGTCACGCGAGAGCCACTAGGCTGATTGTGTGAGTTCAGACGGCGTAGCAGGGCATCAGGTCGGCCTGGTGGAGTTTCCGGCCGATGATCCCGAGCAAGCGCTCCTCTTCTGGCGGGGTGTACTGGGCGTGGACTTGCGGGAGCGCCAGTCCGGCGAGGGGGATGGCTGGCAGACGCATTCGGGCCAAACAGAACTCGGAGTTCACCGTCGCGGTGCAGGACCTGGGGACCGCTTCTCGTTGCCCTACTTCGCCGTGCCCGACCTCCCGACCACGCTACGGCGGGTGGAGCAGTTGGGTGGCACGGTCATTCATCCGGGAACGCCATGGGCGATCTGTCGGGATTCAGAGGGCAACCCCTTCGCCCTGATGGCGGCTCACCAGCAGCAGGGTCAGTAGGGCCTGCGCCTCGCGGAGTCAGGTGTTGGCGCGGCAGCTCACGGTCCCGGTGCCCCATCCTGACCGATCGCCGGCGGAGCGTCCGGCGCGGCGTCTGCAGGAGCAGCCGGCGGCGGCCCACCCGGCGCGCGCTCCAGGAAACGCAGCAACTCGACCGGGAACGGCAGCACCAGCGTGGAGTTCTTCTCCGCCGCCACCTCAACAACAGTTTCCAACAGCCGCAGCTGCAAGGCCGCCGGCGTGTCGGCCATCACGGCCGCAGCCTCGGCCAGCTTCTGCGATGCCTGGAACTCACCCTCGGCGGCGATCACCCTGGCCCGCCGTTCCCGTTCGGCCTCGGCCTGCCGCGACATCGAGCGCTTCATCGCGTCAGGCAACGCGACGTCCTTGATCTCAACCCGGTCGATGTGCACACCCCACTCCAACGCCGGATTGTCGATCATGATCTCGAGGCCACGGTTAAGCTGCTCACGGTTGGACAACAGGTCATCCAGCTCGCTCTTGCCGATGATCGACCGCAGCGAAGTCTGCGCGACCTGACCGACAGCGTAGCGGTAGTCCTGTACCTCCACGACGGCCCGAACCGGGTCGACCACCCGGAAGTAGACGACGGCGTCCACCCGCAC
>JAOPWD010000499.1 GCA_025965875.1 Pseudonocardiales bacterium | reverse complement strand
TGACCTGGCGCACCTGACCGACTGGTCCTTCATCCAGGACGGCGACGTGGACGCCATCGCCGCGCCGATCGACGTGCTCGGGATCAACTACTACTTCCCCACCCTCGTGGCCGCGGCTACGGCGCAGTTGCGGGAGCAGAGCGCTGCCAATGCGAACGACCCGCACGGCACCGCCGGGCCGGCCCCCGTCCCCGGCACCGAACTCGCCTTCGCCGTGCCGCAGGCCGGCCCGTACACCGCGATGGGCTGGCCGATCGAGCCGGCCAGCCTGACCGACCTGCTGCTGCGGGTGCACGGCGACTACCCCGAGATGCCGCTGGCGATCACCGAGAACGGCGCGGCGTACGACAATGTCGTCGCCGCCGACGGTGGCGTGCACGACCCCGAGCGCATCGACTACCTGCGCGGCCATCTCGCCGCGGTGCACGAGGCGATCGCCGAAGGGGTCGACGTCCGCGGGTACTACGTGTGGTCGCTGCTCGACAACTTCGAGTGGTCCTTCGGGTATTCGAAGCGCTTCGGTGTCGTGCACGTCGACTTCGAGACCCTGCAGCGCCGGTTCAAGGACTCGGCGTATTGGTATCGCGACGTGATCGCCGCGAACGGCTTCGCGTAGTCGGCTCGTCCAGTTGCCGACCCGCGGTGTGCGCATACCGGATTCCGGCGCGGCACGCTGCCAACATAGGTGTGGCGCTGCTTCAAGTATGAGTTGAAGCAGCGCCACGATGGTCTCAGCAATGACGGCTCAGACCTCACGAGACTTCCACCAGACCACTGCGTCGTCATTCGCAGATCTCACCGAGTTGCCCCGGTGAATGGTCTGGCTTCCTTCTCGATCCCGCCGCACCTTTCGGTTTGGCGTACGTGCATTTGTACGCGCGATCCTGGGCGCTGCGCAAGCCCTGGTCTCCGCCAATTTCCAGACGTCGAGTAGACCTTTAGGCCTCCCGCCGACGGCCTGATCAACCGACGACGATGCCACGCAGCACGGTGCGCCGCGGCGCGTGAATCGCGGCGAGATCTGCGCGCGGGTCGGTTTCGTAGACCACGAAGTCGGCCGGCGCTCCTTCGACCAGGCCAGGCAGGCCGAGCCATTCCCGGCCGCGCCACGATGCCTGCGCGATCACGTCAGGTTGCGGGATCCCGGCGCCCACGAGCGCGCTGATCTCGTCGCGGATAAGGCCGTGCGGCAGCGAGCCACCGGCATCGGTGCCGGTGTAGATCGGCAGGCCGGCGTCGAAGGCGGCGCGGGTCCGGTCCCGCGACGTGGCATGCAGTGCGCGCATGTGCGCTGCGTACACGGGATACTTCTCCGCGGCGGACGCGGCAATCGAGGGCAGCGTGTCGATATTGATCAGCGTCGGAACCACCGGGATCCCCGTCACCGCTGCTGCCGCTATCAACTCGTCGGTGAGCCCGCACCCGTGCTCGATCGAGTCGATCCCGGCGGCGATCAGGCCGGTGAGCGCGTCCTCGCCGAAGACGTGCGCGGCGACCCGGGCACCGAGCTCGTGGGCCTTGGCCACGGCGGCGGCCAGCACGTCGTCCGGCCACACCGGCGCAAGATCACCCACCGACCGATCGATCCAGTCTGCCGCCAGCTTGACCCAGCCGTCGCCTCGGGCCGCCTGCGTGATCACCTCGTCGACCAACCGGTCAGGTTCGACCTCGATGCCCAGGTGCCGGATGTAGCGGTGCGGCCGGGCGATGTGCCGTCCGGCGCGGATCAGCCGCGGCAGATCGGTGCGCGCTTGCACCGACGTGTTGTCGACCGGCGAGCCGGCATCACGCAGCAGAAGCGCGCCGGCGTCCCGGTCGAGCAGTGCCTGTACGGCCTGCCCGTCGGCGTCGGGGACGAACCCGTCCGGCGCCAGCCCGATGTGGCAATGGGCATCGACGAAGCCGGGGATGATCCACCCGCTCCCGGCCACGGTCTCGGCCTCGACGAGCGGGCGCGTGAACGTGAGTCGGCCGTCGAGAACCCACGCGTCCCGCTCGGTCTCGTCGGGCAGGAAGACGCCGCGGACGTGGAGCGGCGCGCTCTCAGACCCAGGCACTGGCCAGCATTTTCCGTGCGTCGGCCAGCAGTTGCGGTAGTACTCGCGTGCGGGCGATGACGGGCATGAAGTTGGTGTCGCCGCCCCAGCGCGGCACGACGTGTTGGTGCAGGTGCGCCGCAATGCCGGCCCCGGCGACCGCGCCCTGGTTCATGCCGATATTGAACCCGTGCGGCGCCATCGCCGACGACAGGGTCCGCAGCGCGCGCTGGGTGAAGTCACCGAACTCGGCGACCTCGTCGGTGCTCAGCTCCACGTAGTCGGCGACATGCCGGTAAGGCACCACCATCAGGTGGCCGGAGTTGTACGGGTACAGGTTGAGCACGGCATAGACCAACTCGCCGCGCGCCACGATCAGCCCGTCCTCGTCGCTCCCTTTGGGTACACGGCAGAACGGGCAGTCCTCCCCCTCGTCGTCGTGCGGTGGCTTGTTCTCGCCCTTGATGTAGACCATCCGGTGCGGCGTCCACAGCCGGCCGAACGCGTCCGGGACGCCGGCAAAATCCTCGGCCGACTCGGCCTGGGGCGGTTCGCTCACGTGTACAGCGCTGCCGACGGCGAAGCGTTGATCCGGCGGGCCACGGTGTCGACGATCTCGGCAATGGCCATATCGATGGGGATGCCGTTGCGCTGCTCGCCGTCGCGATAGCGGAAAGAGACCGCGCCGGCATCGGCGTCGGTGGCACCGGCGATGAGCATGAACGGCACCTTCGACTTCTGCGCGGTGCGGATCTTCTTCTGCATTCGCTCAGCTGAGTCGTCGACTTCGACCCGTATCCCCTGCGCCCGCAGGCGATCCGCGACGCCGCGTAGGTAGTCCACCTGCTCGTCGCTGATCGGGATGGCGATGACCTGCACCGGCGACAGCCAGGCCGGGAAGGCGCCGCCATAGTGCTCGGTCAGGACGCCGACGAAGCGCTCGATGGAGCCGAACAGCGCTCGGTGGATCATCACCGGGCGGTGTCGCTCGCCGTCGGCGCCCTGGTACTCCAGCCCGAATCGCTCGGGCATGTTGAAGTCGAGCTGGATGGTGGACATCTGCCAGGTCCGGCCGATGGCATCGCGGGCCTGCACAGAGATCTTGGGACCGTAGAACGCCGCGCCACCTGGGTCGGGCACCAGATGCAGCCCGGACTCGGCCGCCACCTCGGCCAGGGTGGCCGTCGCCTCGTCCCAGATCTCGTCCGACCCGACGTACTTGTCCGGGTTCTTGGTGGACAGCTCGAGGTAGAAGTCCTCGAGCCCGTAGTCGCGCAGCAGGTCCAGCACGAAGGTCAGCAGCGAACGCAGCTCGCCCTTCACCTGATCCACGGTGCTGTAGATGTGCGCGTCGTCCATGGTGAGGCCGCGAACCCGGGTGAGGCCATGGATCACACCGGACTTCTCATAGCGGTAGACGGTGCCGAACTCGAAGAGCCGTAACGGCAATTCGCGATAGGACCGCCCGCGCGCCTGGAAGATCAGGCAGTGCATCGGGCAGTTCATCGGCTTGAGGTAGTAGTCCTGGCCGGGCTTGCGCAGTTCGCCATCCGGCCCGTACTCGGCGTCGAGGTGCATGGGCGGGAACATCGCGTCGGCGTACCAGTCCAGGTGCCCGGAGATCTCGTAGAGGCGACTCTTGGTGATGTGCGGGGTGTTGACGAACTCGTAGCCGGCCTCGACGTGCTTGGCGCGGGAGTAGTCCTCCAACTCCTTGCGCAGGATCCCGCCTTTGGGATGGAACACGGCCAGCCCTGAGCCCAGCTCGTCGGGGAAGCTGAACAGGTCCAGCTCGATGCCGAGTTTGCGGTGGTCGCGCTTGGCCGCCTCCTCGAGCTGCTGCAGGTAGGCCTTGAGATCGTCCCGGCTGGCCCATGCGGTGCCGTAGATGCGCTGCAGTTGCGGGTTGTTCTCGTTCCCGCGCCAGTACGCGGCAGCGGTGCGCATCAGCTTGACCGCAGGAATGCGCCGGGTGGTCGGCAGGTGCGGCCCGCGGCAGAGGTCCGTCCAGACCCGCTCGCCGCTCTTGGCGTCGACGTTGTCGTACATGGTGAGCCCACCGGCACCGACCTCGACGCTGGCTTCGTCCTCGACGTTGCCCTTCAAGCCGATGAGTTCGAGCTTGAACTTCTCGCCGGCCAGTTCGGCCCGGGCGTCGTCGTCGTCGACGGGGCGCCGCGCGAAGCGCTGTCCGGACTTGATGATCTCGCCCATCTTCTTCTCGATCGCGACGAGATCGTCGGGGGTGAACGGCCGCGACGGCAGGAAGTCGTAGTAGAAGCCGTTCTCGATGGGCGGCCCGATACCGAGCAAGGTCCCAGGGAAGAGGTCCTGCACCGCCTGCGCCATGACGTGGGCCGCCGAATGCCGCAGCACCGCGAGGCCGTCGGGTGACGCGGCGGTGACAATCTCGGCCTCGGTGTCTGTGTCGGGCGCCCAGGAGAGGTCCTTCAGGTCGCCGGACGCCGGGTCGCGGACGACGATGACGCCCGAAGGTGCGTTGATGTCGACGCCGGCCTCGCGCAGCGCGTCGAGCGCCGTGGTGCCGGCCGGGACCTGGACGGTCTGGGCTGGCTCAGGCGGCAGGACGCTGGCGGACACTGGTGGCTCCTCATGGGGTTCGGCGGGGCGGCTGCAGAAATGAATCAACGCGAGGAATGCTAGTGCGGTGACCCCGAGCCCCCGATCCAATATCCGCCCGCACCGCCGGGCCGCGGTCATCTGCGCACTGGCCGTCGCCGTCGTTAGTGCGGTGGCCGGGTGCACGAGCAGCACGCCGAAACGCGCCGCGGCGTCGACGCAGCCGCCCCGGCCGTCGACGGCAACGCAGTCCGCGACGCCTACGAAGCACACCACACCGGCTCCGTCTCCGACGCGCCCCCCTGGCGAGTTCACGGTCGCCTTCGCCGGCGACGTCCACTTCGCCGATCGGGTCGGCACCAGGCTGGCGGCGGACCCGGCGACCGTGTTCGCGCAGGCCGCGCCAGGGTTGGCCAAGGCCGACCTGACGATGGTGAACCTGGAGACCGCGATAACCACCGGCGGCGACCAGCAGAACAAGTCGTTCACCTTCCGCGCCCCGCCGAGCGCGTTCACCGCGATGAAGGACGCCGGCATCGACGTCGCCACGATGGCGAACAACCACGGCGCCGACTACGGGGCCTCCGGGCTGGCCGACACATTGGCCGCCATCAAGGAGTCCCGCTTCCCCGTGGTCGGCATCGGCGCGAATGCCGCGGCCGCGTACGCGCCGTGGACGACCACCGTCAACGGGACGAAGATCGCCATCCTGGCCGCCACTCAGGTGCACGACGAGACGCTGGCGAACTTCTCTGCTGGGCCGGCCTCGCCGGGCGTCGCCAACGCGTTCTCCGAACAACTCCTGGCCGGGGTTCGGGACGCCAAGGCCAAGGGTCTGCTGGTGATCGTGTACCTCCATTGGGGCACCGAGTACGACACCTGCCCGAACCCCGAGCAGCGCACGCTCGCCGATCAGCTCGCTGCTGCGGGCGCGACCGCCGTGATCGGGACCCACGCGCACGTGCTGCAGGGCGCCGGCTGGCGCGCTGACGGCACGTACGTCGCGTACGGCTTGGGCAACTACCTGTGGTGGATGTCTTTCGGCAACAACCAGGACGACAACGGCGTGCTCACGCTGACGTTCCGCAACGGCAAGGTCGTCGCGAACCAGTTCGCGCCGTCGCACCTCGACGCCCGCGGCGTGCCGCTGCCAGCCACGGGGGCCGAGGCAGCGCGGATCTCCGGTGAGTGGAACGGCGATCGCCAATGCACCGGCCTGGCTGCCGCACCGACCGCCTGACAGGCTGACGCGGTGTTCATCTACGAGTTCGAAGGCAAGCGGCCCACCATCGCCGACGACGCATTCGTCGCGCCCACTGCCACCCTGATCGGTGACGTGACGATCGAGGCGGGCGCGTCGGTGTGGTACGGCGCCGTGCTGCGGGGCGACTGCGGCCCGATCATCATTCGCGAACGCGCCAACGTGCAGGACGGTTCGATCCTGCATTGCCCGCCCGAGGTCACGACCGAGGTCGGCCGCGGCGCGACGGTGGCACACCTTTGCGTGGTGCACGGCGCGGTTCTCGAGGAGGAGGCGCTGGTCGCCAACGGCTGCGTCGTTCTCGATGGGGCGCGGATCGGCGCCCGCTCGCTGGTGGCCGCGCACTCGCTGGTGTCGGCCGGAACGGTCATCCCGCCTGGCGTGCTCGCCGCCGGGGCGCCGGCGGTCGTGAAGAAGAAGCTTGCCGGGACGCCGGCCGAGATGTGGGTGCAGATCAATCCGACGTTCTACCCGGAGTTGGCCCAGCGACACCGCGCCGGCCTGCGCCGCATCGAGTAGCTAGCGTGCGACCTGCTCCGGGTAGTACTCGCTACGACACCTGAGCAGGTCAGTCCGCCCGTCCCAGCGGGCTATTCGTCGCTGGTGAGGCGCAGGCTGCGCAACCGCGAACCGGCGAACCACGTGCAACCCACGATGACTATCAACAGGAACGCGATGCCGACCCCGAGGCTGACGGCGGATTCGACGTTGAGGTCGCCGGCCCGTCGGCCCAGCGCCTTCTCTGTGACGGCCAGCGCCCACTGCCGGATGCTCAACGCCCGCGCTCCCGGCACGTAACTGCCGACCAGCGTCTCCCAGATCAATGCGTAGAGCAGTCCGATGACCACCGCGTGCCGGGTCATCACGGCCAGCAGGACGAACAGGGCGCCATACGCGGCGCCGGCCACCAGCGCGCCGAGGGCGAAGGCCACCGCCAGGTTCGACGCCCCGGTCAGGATCAGCCCGGCCAGCAAGGTAGGCACGGCCGCGAAGACCGAGATCACGGCCACGGCGACAACGACCTTTGTTGTCGCGATCGAGAATCGGCTCAGGGGCTTGGACAGCAGATAGATGATCGATCCGTCGTCGATCTCCGGCCCGATCGCGCCGGTGCCGGCGATGAGGCCGAGCAGCGGCACGAGGGTGGCCAGGGCGAAGCCGCTGAGCACGCCAACAGCCACGTCGTTGTCCTGACCGGCCAACCCGCGGGCAATGATGGCCAGCAACACGAGCACTCCCGGCAGCGTGATCAGCAGGATGACCCGCCGGCCGCCGAGCAGGCTGCGCGCGGTGAGTTGGGCGACCGTCGCGTTCATCGCGCCACCAGGTAGGCGAAGACGCTCTCGAGGGATTCGTCGGCTGGGATTACTTCGTAGAGCCGGATGTTGTGGCGGCTGGCCAACTGCGGCAGCAGGTGCACGAAGCTCGCGAAGTCGGTCGCCTGAACGTGCAGTGCACCGGAGCCGTCGCGCCTGCCGATGCTTGCGCTGCGCCGCACGACGGCGCTCTCGGGGTCGTGCGCCGTCTCCAACTCCACCCCCGAGGCGCTCGGCTCGGCGATGATGGCCGCGGCGAGCGCCCGGTCGTTGTCGGACCGGATGGTGTACTGGTGCGGGCGCTCAGTCATCAGCTGGCGGATCTCGCGGAACCCACCGGAGGCCGCGTGCCGCCCGGCGACCATCACCTGGATGCTGCCCGCGATCTGCTCCACCTCCTCGAGGATGTGCGAGCTGAACAGCACCGTGCGGCCCTCGTCGCCCATGGCCTGTAACACGTCCATCAGCTGCAGGCGCTGCCGCGGATCCATGCCGTTGAACGGCTCGTCGAGCAGGAGCACCGGCGGATCGTGGACCAGCGCGGTCGCCATCTTGACCCGCTGCTTCATGCCCTTGGAGTAGGTCGAGATGTCGCGGTCCTTCGCCTCGGTCATGTGCACGGTCTCCAGCGCCCGGCGAGCGGCGGCTTCAGGGTCCGGCAGCCGGTGCAGCTTGGCGTTGGCCAGGACGAACTGCCAGCCCGTCACGACGTCGTACATCGCCTCGCGGTCCGGGACGAGGCCGATCTTGCGGTAGATCTGCTCGTTGCGCCAAGTACCTTCGCCGTCGAGTGTGACCGTGCCGGACGAGGGCGCGAGGAACCCGCCCATCATGTTGATCAGCGTCGACTTGCCGGCGCCGTTGGGGCCGAGCAGCCCGGTCACCCCGGGGCCGATCGTCATGGTGACGTCGTTCACGGCCACGACGTTGCCGAACCACCGCGACACGTTGTCCAGCAACAGCGTGCTCACTAGATCGATACCTTTCGGTAGCGCATCAGCAGGGCGCCGAAGGTCCCGGCGACAATCAGCAGGGCGGCGAGGAGGAATACCAGGCCGCCGGCGATGCCAGGCGGTTGGGCCGGCAGGACCGTGTCGGCGCCGAGGAGTGCGCTCTGCACACCGTCGACGATGGTGAACGGTGAGATGAGTCCCGCGTAGCCCGCGAACGTGTCCCGCCCCTGGTCGTCGGCGATGGCCTGCACGGCGGCCTGTACGCCGGCGAGCATGGCCAGCACGGCAATGACCGCCGCGACGCCCAGCCCGCGTCGCGGGGTGAGGGCCGCGATGACCAGGCCGATGCCGGCCAGCACCAGCGCGAGCAGTACCGCCCCCGCCAAGGACCGGAGGTAGTTGGGTACCTGGTCACCGATCGGCAGCTTGGCCAGCAGCGCGCCCGCGAACAAGATCGTGAGCGGCAGCACCATGAACACCAGCAGCGCGACCGCCATGGCCGCGTACTTCGCCGCGACGTAGTCGATGCGGCGGATCGGGCGGGAGAAGTAGAGGGAGATGACCCGGAACCGCAGATCGCGCGACACGCTGGCCGGGGCCTGGCCAGCCACGTAAACCATGACGAGCAGTTCAGTGTTCAAGAGGTACGCCGTGTAGGACGGTGCGTCAGCCTTGGTCACGACAGTGACGATGGCGATGATGATCGCGGGTAAGCACATTGCCGCGAGCAGGATCATCGGCATGACCTTCGAGCGCGCCGAACGGCCTAGCCCGTAGGCCCCCTTGGCGCTCTCGACGAACAGCGCTCGCGTGATGACGGCGCGGCCGAGCCGCGGCCCGTCGTAGTGCCGATAGCCCAGGTCGTGGATGACGCCCTGATTGCGCCCGGGCCGGGCGCGTCCGTAGTCAGCCGGCGTTGACATCGACCGCTCCTGCCGGCTCGGTGAAGATCTCTGACATGCGATGACGGCGTTGCTCCAGGCGGATCAGGCCCAGCCCGAGGTGAGCCACGTTGTCGCGCACGACGTCATACGTGCCGTCGTCGTCCAGATCGATCTCCAGCAGGTCGCCGACCGCGGTGACGTTGAGGCCGGCTGTCCGCAGCGCGGCGGCGAGAACGTCGGTGCGTTCGCTCACCTCGACGGCGATGTGCCCGCTGGCCGCGGTGATATCGGCGGTCGACGACGAGCGCAGCAGCCGGCCGGCGTCGATGACCACGACGTGATCACACACCCGCTCGAGCTCTCCCAGCAGGTGCGAGGCCACCAGCACCGAGATGCCGAACTCGGTCCCGATGCGGCGGATCAGGCCGAGCATGTCGTCGCGGCCGGCCGGGTCGAGGCCGTTCGTCGGCTCGTCGAGCAGCACGAGCTTGGGGTCGTGGACGAGGGCCTGGGCGAGCTTGACCCGCTGTTTCATGCCGGTGGAGTAGCCGCCGATCGGCCGGTAGCGCTCCTCGTAGAGTCCGACGTGGCGCAGCGTGTCGGCCGTGCGTTCCCTGGCCGCGGTCTTGGGCAGACCGGCCAACCGGCCCATGTGAACGACGAATTCGGTGGCCGACACATCGGGCGGCAGGCAGTCGTGTTCGGGCATGTACCCGACTTGTTCACGGATCTCGGGGCCCTGGGTCGCGATGTCGAAGTCCAGGACGCGCGCGGTACCCGAGGTCGGCGGCAGCAACCCGAGCACCATCTTGATGAATGTCGACTTGCCGGCGCCGTTCGCCCCGATCAGCCCGACCACGCCTGTCCCGATTTCCAGGCTCAGATCCGAAACCGCAGTCACCTTGCCGTACTTCTTGGTGAGCAGATCGGTTTTGATCAGAGCCACAGCCGCAGACTACTCATTGGCCACGCACAGGAATTGTCCGGACGGTCGCGCGTCAACGGGACGGACTGGTCCAGTCGGCCACGTCGGCGGGCGTGTCGAGGTCGGCCGGGTCACCGTCGACGGGTATCTCGTCGAGTAGCTCGGCGCGGCGGGCCAGCAGTGCGCGCGCCCCCTCGTCGCCCTCGGCGAGTTCCAGCGCCGCGCGCCACAGCTCGGGTGACATCACGGTGGGATGGCCGCGGCGGCCGGAGTAGCTGGCAACCGCGATCCGGCCGGGAGTCCAGGCCGCGACGACAGATCGCACCACCGTTGCCCCCACTCCTGGCATGTCGACGAGCAGGACCGCAAGCGCGTCGGCGTCGGCCCCATCGACCGCCTCGACGGCCAGGGCGAGCGAGGAGCGCATGCCGCGCTCCGGGTCGGGGTTGACGAGAACCCGGGCGCCCGGCACGGCCACGCCGGCGCGTACGACGGCCAGGACCTCGGCGCAGCCACCGTCGGTAAGCGCCGTGACCGCGCGATCGACGAGGCGCACGCCGTCGAGTCGCAACTCCGCCTTCGGCGAGCCCATCCGGCTGCCTGATCCGGCCGCCAACACTGCCCCGACCACCCGTGCCACGCGGGACACACTATGCGCGAACGGCGCAGACAGGTGATGCTCGAAGGATGCAGCCGAGTTCCTTCGACAACCCGACGGCAGTGTCCGACGCTCTGGATCGGGTTGGTTACCTGCCCGACATCGGTGTGGCGACGGCTGCGTACCTCGCGATCCGGATGGGCCGCCCGCTGTTCCTGGAGGGCGATCCGGGGGTCGGCAAGACCGCGCTGGCGCAGGCGCTGGCCGAGATCACCGGGTCGCGGCTGGTGCGCCTGCAGTGCTACGAGGGCATCGACGCCAGCCAGGCTCTCTACGACTGGGACTTCCCGCGGCAGATCCTGCACCTGCGCGCGGCCGGCGACGGGGCCGACACCGCCGCGCTCGAGGCCTCGCTCTACGACCGGCGCTTCCTCGTCGCCCGACCGATCCTGCAGGCGCTCGAGCAGAGCCCATCGGTGCTGCTCATCGACGAGATCGACCGCGCCGACGACGAGTTCGAGGCGTTCTTGCTCGAAGTGCTTGCCGACAACGCCGTGACCATCCCCGAGCTCGGCACGATCCGAGCCGTCACGCCGCCCCTCGTCGTCCTGACGTCCAATCGCACGCGGGAAGTGCACGATGCGCTCAAGCGCCGCTGCCTCTACCACTGGGTGGCGCACCCCGATTTCGCCCGCGAGGTCGAGATCGTCCGACGCCACATCCCCGAGGTCGCGGATCGGCTCGCACGAGACGTCGCCGCCGCGGTGAGCCGGCTGCGCGAGTCCGACCTGCTCAAGCCGCCCGGCATCGCCGAGACGATCGACTGGGCGCGCGCCCTGCACATCCTGGGCGCGACCGGCCTTGATGCCGAACTGGCCGCGGCCACCCTCGGCGCTGCGGTCAAGTACCACGAGGACGAGGTCCGCGTCCGCCGCGACATCCTGCCCCAGCTCGCAGAGCAGCTCGGCCGGTGAACACTTCGCCGTTGACGGGAGATCCGGTGATCGCGATGACCGGGTTTGCGAGGGCGTTGCGCGAAGCCGGTGTGGCGGCCGATCGGACGCGGCTCACGACCAGCTTGGCCGCGCTTGCGCAGGTCGACGCGGTCGACGTGGAGCAGGTCTATTGGGCCGTGCGGCTGGCGTTGTGCTCCGAGCCGGATGACCTGCCCCGCTTCGACGCGCTGTTCGACGCGTGGTTCCGGGCGCGGGGGCCGACACTGCCCGGTCCGGTGCAGCCCCAGCCGACCCTGCAGACCGCGCAGCTGCGACCACTCGCCGGCGACGGCACGACCGATCAAGCCGGCGACGACGATCCGCTGGCCACTGCCGCCACTGACGCCGAGATCCTGCGGCAGCACGACATCACCGAGCTCAGTACCGATGAGCGCGACGAAGTGAACCGGATGATCGCCCTGCTCGCCCCGCGGGTAGGCACCCGCCGCACGGCCCGCCGCCGGCGGGGCGGCAGCGAACGGATCGACGTCCGTCGGACGGTCCGGACGATGTTGCACGACGGTGGCGAGCCTGGCCTGCTGGTGTACGACCGCCGCCGCGAGAAGCCGCGCCGCCTGGTGCTGCTGCTCGACGTGAGCGGCTCGATGTCGCCGTACGCCGACGTGTTGCTGCGTTTCGCCCACGCCGCCGTGCGGGTCTCCCCCGCTAGCACCGAGGTGTTCACCATGAGCACCCGGCTGACCCGCGTGACCCGCCAACTGCGGCTGCGCGACGCCGACCTGGCCCTGCGGGCGGCTGGCCGGGCCATCCCCGACTGGAGCGGAGGCACCCGCCTGGGCGAGTCGTTGCGGGCGTTCCTCGACCGCTGGGGGCAGCGCGGCACCGCGCGCCGCGCTGTCGTCGTGCTCGCCTCCGACGGCTGGGAGCGGGGTGACGCCGGCCTGCTGGGCGAGCAGATGGCGCGCCTGGCCCGGCTGTCGCACACGGTGGTGTGGGTCAACCCGCACCGCGGCAAGGCCGGCTTCGCCCCGGCGACCGGAGGCATGCTGGCCGCCCTGCCCCACATCGACGAGCTCATTGCTGGCCACAGCTTCGACGCGTTACGTAATGTCGCAGAGGTGATCGCACGTGCGTGACGTCATGACCGAACTCGAGGCGTGGTGGCGCGCCGGCGAAAGTGTCGGCGTGGGCACCGTGGTGGGCACCTGGAAGTCCGCGCCCCGGCAGCCGGGCGCCTCGATGCTGGTCGGCCCCGAGGGCACCGCAGTCGGCAGTGTGTCGGGCGGCTGCGTCGAAGGTGCGGTCTACGAACTGGCCGAGGTGGCGCGAGACGACGGCGCCCCCGTCCTGCAGCGCTACGGCGTCAGCGACGATGACGCCTTCGTGGTGGGCCTCACCTGCGGCGGGATCATCGACATCTACGTCGAGCAGGTGAACCAGGACACTTTCCCCGAACTGGGCGATATCGCACAGGACATCCGTGCTGGGCGTCCGGTGGCCGTCGCGACGCTGATCAGCGGGGCCGGGCCGGAGCGTCTCGGCCGTCGGCTCGTCGTCCGCGAGGACGGTGCCTCCGGTTCCCTGGGCAGCGACCGACTGGACGACGCGGTGCGCGACGACGTCGAAGGCATGCTGCTGCTGGGGCAGACCGGCATCGTGCATTACGGGCCGGACGGCGAGCGGCGTGGCGACGACATCGCGGTGTTCGTCGCGGCCTACGCGCCACCACCACGCATGATCGTGTTCGGCGCGATCGACTTTGCCGCCGCGGTGGCGCGCATCGGCGCCTTTCTCGGCTACCGGGTGACGGTGTGCGACGCCCGTCCGACGTTCGCCACCGCCAAGCGCTTCCCGGATGCCGACGAGGTGGTCGTCGAGTGGCCGCACCGCTACCTGCGCGACACCGAGGTCGACGCCCGGACCGTCGTCTGCGTACTCACCCACGATCCGAAGTTCGATGTGCCGCTGCTCGAGCTCGCGCTGCGGTTGCCGGTGGCCTACGTCGGCGCCATGGGTTCGCGCCGCACCAACGACGACCGCCTCAAGAAGCTGCGCGAGCTCGGCCTATCCGAGGACGAGCTCGACCGCCTGCATGCCCCGATCGGCCTGGACGTCGGCGCCCGAACCCCCGAAGAGACCGCCATCTCAGTGGCGGCAGAGCTGATCGCGGCTCGCTGGAACGGGTCCGGGGCCCAGCTCCGCAAGATCGACGGCCCTATCCACCACGAACTCGATCATGGCGGAAACACAGGTGTTACTGGGGCCAACGACCCCTCGTAATGCACGTCTGAGTTGGGTAGCGTCAGTTTTCCCAACTTGGAGGCCTCATGACGAAGATCAACGTCAGTGTCGACGGAATCTCCTACGCGGACGAGGTGGAGCCGAGAACGCTGCTCGTCCACTACCTGCGCGAACAGTTGGGCAAGGTCGGCACCGTCGTGGGTTGCGATACGAGCAACTGCGGAGCGTGCACCGTGTCGCTCGACGGGCAGAGCGTCAAGAGCTGTGCGGTGCTCGCCGTCCAGGCCGACGGCAGCGAGATCGTCACTGTCGAAGGGCTGGCCGCCGAGGACGGCACCCTGGACCCGGTTCAACAGGCCTTCCACGACTTCCACGCGCTGCAGTGCGGGTTCTGCACCCCCGGCATGATCATGGCCGCGCGCGACCTCCTGCAGAACAATCCGGACCCTTCCGAGGCCGAGATCCGCGAAGGCATCGAGGGCAACATCTGCCGCTGTACCGGGTATCAGAACATCGTGCGCGCGGTCCAGGCCGCGGCCGGCGCCATGAGCCCGACCGGAGGCCAGTCATGACCGCCGTCGCCGACGCCCCAGCAGCCGAGATCGGCCAGTCGCGGCCGCGCAAGGAGGATCAGCACCTCCTCACCGGGCGCACCACCTGGGTCGACAACATGAGCCTGCCGGGCATGGTGCACCTGGCCATCCTGCGCAGCCCGATGGCGCACGCCACCATCACCTCCATCGACACCGCCGAGGCGAAGAGCCGTCCGGGCGTCATCGCCGTCTTCACGGGACAGGACTTCGCCGAGACGCAGGGCAACCTGCCCACTGCGTGGCCGGTCACCACCGACATGGTCAACCCCGGTTCGCCCAGCCTGGCCGTCACCCAGGTCAACCACGTCGGCGAAGCGGTGGCAGTGATCGCCGCCCGCGACAAGGTCTCGGCCCAGGACGCCCTCGAGGCGATCGAGGTCGAGTACGAGCCGCTGCCGGTGGTGCTGAACATGGAAGACGCGCTCGCCGACGGAGCGCAGCTCGTTCACGCGAACACCACGTCGAACAGGTCCTACACGTGGGAGTTCGAGTCCGGTGCTGCCGGCACCGGCAGCCCCATCGACGACGCGCTGGCCAGCGCCGAGGTGACAGTCAAGCGCCGCTTCATCCAGCAGCGGCTGATCCCGGCATTCATGGAGCCGCGCTCGATGATCGTGCAGCCGGTCGGCGAGGGCGTGACCATTTGGTCGGCCACGCAGATACCACACATCCTGCGCACCATGACCGCGCTCGTCCTCGGCATCCCCGAGCAGACGG
>JAOPWD010000466.1 GCA_025965875.1 Pseudonocardiales bacterium | reverse complement strand
GTCCGAGGGCTCGGCGGTCATGTCTGCCTCGCCGAGCTCGGGTTACAGACCTGGTGAACACGAGGTCCCGGAGCCTCCGAATGGAGGATCCGGGACCTCGTTACTTGCGCCGCGGCCTAGATCAGACCGGTCCTGAACAACCACGTGGTGGCTGTCGTCGGAGCCAGCGGGTTACCGAACGAGTCGGTGATTCCCGCCGAGATCGAGACGCGGTACTGGTTGAGCGCCGACAATGCGCCGGTCGGGTTGATGGTGACCGTGTTACCGGCCACTGTCACCACGGCCGGAGCCGCGATACCCGAGGCCACCCGAACGACCCGGACCCGAACATTGTTAACCCCGATGAGCGGACGGTTCGTGGTGAACGTGATGTTCGCGTTGCGTAGCACGCCCGCCGCACCGTTGGCCGGTGTGCGTGCCGTGATCGCCAGCACCGGGATCGTGGTGAAGCTCCAGGTCACCGGAGCCAGCGCGTTGCCGGCCACATCCCGGATCGCATTGGTGAGCCGCACCGTGTAGGTGGTCCCCACAGCCAGGTTGGCGTTGGGGTTCAACGTCACCACATGTGTCACTGCGTTATAGGTGACCACAGCGGGCACCAGAGCACCGGTAGCAAGCGTGCCGACCCGCAGCGTGACCGAAGTCGCCGTGACCGTTGCCGCTTGCACGGCCTCGCTGAACGTCGCGGTGACGTTCGTCGCCTGGAGCACCTGCACGGCGTTGATTCCGGGCGTGCGAGCGGTGACCGTCGGAGCGGTGACGTCCGCTGCGACCGGGGTGACTGCGGTGGACAGGGCCGAGTACGGACCTGCTCCCACTGCGTTCAGTGCCCGAACCTGGAACTGGTACGCAGCCCCGTTGGTCAGCCCCGTGACGACCAGGTTGGTCGCCGCGGCACCGGCGGGACGCAGGGCGCCCACCTGAGCGTTGGCCGAGTCGACGACGCGGACCTCGTAACCGGTGATCGGCGATCCGCCGTCACTGACCGGAGCCGTCCAGTTCACCGTGGCCTGAGCACTGCCCGGGCTAGCCGCACCGATGGTCGGAGCGACAGCCGTTGTGGCAGGAACAACCACGTTCGACGGTGCCGAGTCAAAGCTCGAGCCCCGGGCGTTGAGCGCCCGGACCACGAAGTTGTACGCGGTCCCGTTGGTTAGCCCCGTGACGACCGTGCTGGTCGGGCTGGGGGCAAGGCCGTTGACGGTGCCCACAACGGTGGTTCCGTTGCGGATGTCGATCACGTAGCCGGTGATCGCCGAAGCGCCGGCTGACGTCGGAGCCGTCCACGACACGCTCGCCGTCCCTGAGGCGGCGCCACGCAGAGCGGACACAGCCAGCGGGGCTGACGGCACGCCAAGCGGGACGACCACAGGAGCGGTGTCGCCGAGGAAGACCAACTGCTCGATATTCCACAGCGTGTCGGTGCCGTCGCCCTTGGCGACCACGCCGGCCACCGCAGGAGTAACCGTGGTGGTGTCGACCACTGTGGTCGAACCATTCGCGTTCTCCGTGACCGTGTATTGCGAGCGCGGCCCGGTGTACGTGGACACGTCACAGTTGACGGCTGCTGCCCCTGCTGCGCAGTCAGGCGCGTGTGTCGTGGTGTTCACGATCTCCCGGACGTTGACCAGGTTGCCCGGGTCGACTAGGCCAGCGAACACCGCTGCCTGCAGGGTCATCGTGGGGGTGGTACCGGGACCGAAGGTACCGCTGGTTGCGGCGTGCTCCATGAGGTCGGTACGGCCGATCTCAGCGCCCGCCGCGTTGCGGACGGTGATGGCGACGCGAAGTTCCTGGTCGCCGTCGATGATCTCGTCGCCGGAGCGGCCAGTGAAGTTGTCACTGCCCGGACCGCCGAGCAGGATGTCGCCCTCGCCCCAGACCGGGCCCACGAGCGGGCACGAACCGGACGCGGAGAGTGACGCCGTTTCCGCGGCCGAGCCGAGCCACGCGGACTCCGGCGGGAGCAGTGCGGCGAGACCCGAAATCCGGGCCACACCAGCGTGGTCGAGCGCGTCGCAACCGGTGAACCCGCCACCGCTGATGAGCCGCGGGGTCGCGAGCACGCCGTCTGTTCCCTTGATGACGTCGTTGAAGCCCGAGCCCGAGTCAGCCTCGGTCTCCTGCCAACGGTCACGGTTGACGATCACCTGGATCGGCAGACCACCCAGGTTGTTGTTGATCATCATGTCGTCGACAGCTGGGATGGTGTTGTATTGGTGGAAGGCCCAGTCGAACCCGCCTGCACCAGCGTTGCGGTCGATGGCCGCGTTCTGGGCCATCAGGTCGTCGCCACCCTCAGCGTCGTAGTCGTTCTCGCCGATTTGACCGACGAAGATGTCGTTGCCGGGAGCGGTTTCGGCCGGGTCGTCGAAGAACGGCGCCCCATGGTCACCCTGCAACAGGTCCTGGCCGGATCCACCCTCGATCCAGTCGTCGCCACCGTCACCGAACACGGCGTCGGCGCCCAGGCCCGCGATGACGTAGTCGTTGCCGGGACCGGCGAACGTCTCGTTGTCATTTGCTCCACCATTGATGAAGTCCTGACCGTCGCCACCGAGGAGGATGTCGTCGCCGATACCGCCGTCTATCGCGTCGTTACCGGGACCCCCCTTCAGCACGTCGGCACCCGACAGGTCGGTGATGATGTCATTGCCCTCGCCACCGAGTGCAACGTCGTCGCCGCCGTTACCTTCGATGACGTCGTTGCCAATGCCACCCCAGAAGGTGTCGTTGTCGTTGCCGCCGAAGATGCGGTCGGCATTGCTCGTGCCCTGGTAGACGGACTGTCCGTTGATCCCGGACGGGTCGATGTTGTTGAACTGGCGGTACTGGATCGTGCCGTCAGGCTTCTGCAGCAGCAGCTGGTTCTCGTCGCAGTCCGTCGTCGACGGGTCGTCGTTGACCGTCCCGGCGCCGGTGAGCGGCGCGAGAGCCGGCGTGGCGGACTGGGACAGGGTCGTCCCGCCGCTGTACGGGCCGGTGATGTTGGCCAGCTGGAACTTGCAGTCGGCGGTGGCGAACGCGTCAGCCTTCAGCGTGTTCGTACCGTCGGTGTTGCGCTGGATCAGCTCGGAGAAGGAGTTGCCCTCGAGCTGGGTGCGCAGGTTCATGCCCTGGGTGCGGTTGAGGTAGTACAACCGGTCGCCATCCTGCAGGTTCTCCAGCTGGTTCTGGAACACGTAGTTGAACGTGCTGCCCAGCAAGCCGCCGAACAGGTTGGTGACCTCCGCCAATCCACCCATCCACAGGTCGACGTTGTCGAGGCCCGTGTTGGTCACGCCATTGGCGTCACTTGCCCAGGCTCCGGTGCTGAACATGAAGTCCGCGGCATCGGCCGGAATCAGCGTCGTCGCGTTCGGGTCCGGGTTGACGATCGCCGTGGCCGCTGCCCGCTTACCCGCCAGCGTGGACTGGCTGGTGATGCTGGGGTGCGTGCCGTAGGCCGCGACGAAGTTGATCAGCGACTCGGGGTGCTTGAGGTGCTGACCGAAGTCCGACCAACTCGTGTACGGCGCGAGCTGACCGTCGTTGGTCGTCGCGAAGATCTGGCGGCGCACCTCGTTCAGTGGCGGAACGCCGGCCTCACGGGCCCGGGTAATGTTGAGCACCGGCAGGTCCAGGGGCAGACCAAGCAGGTTGTTGCGCAGCGTCTCGGTGACGAACTCGTCGAGCTCGTTGCCGGTCTGGTCCGAGGAACCCATGATGACGCTGCCTGCTGCCTGCTGGGGGGTGAGCACGGGATTCGCCGAACCGCCATTGAAGTACGCCGGCGGGTTCAGGAAAGCGTCGAGCAGGGGCAGTGAGCTATTTGAGCCGTCGATGTTCGTGCGGGCGACGGTGTCATCGAGCATGGAGTGACCGAAGCGGTACACCGCATGCGCGAACTCAGCCTTGACCGCCGGGTTGATGTCCGGGGAGTACACGTGGAACGGCCGGACTGCCGGCTGCACCTTGCGGGCAAACTCCTCGAACACCAGGTGCTGGTACTCCATCTCGTTGACGTAGCGAGCCGCCTGGAAGAGCCGCTCACCGTTCCAGCCGTCCGGGTTCTGCGCGGTCGGCAGCTGCCACTGCGGCAACGCCGCGGTGCCTGTCGCCGACGTGTCGTTGGTCAGAACACCCTTGATGTAGGCGACCAGCCGGTCGTGCTCGGAGTGGAAGACCTGGTGAATCGTGCTGAGCGCGATGTTCTCGTTGCAACGACCGTCACCACAGGCGAAGTGCGCGTTGAGCATCTCGTCGTCGTAGGTGCCGGCAGGCTGGTTGGCAAAGTCGGCCGACGGGGTGTTGTCCGCGTCCGGGATCGGTGCGACCGGCGCAGTGGCCGGGTTGTTGTCGGTGTCCTGTGGGCTCGGGTCGGCGTTGTGGGCGATGTCCGTCAGGAACGGCGTGTCGAAGTGCAGCACATTCGCAGGAACCGGCACTGGGTTAGCGAGGTTACCCTCGACCAGGCCGGTCTTGGTCACGTACTGCGGCAGTCCGTTCGCGCCCGGGATGAACTTGCCGTACGGGTCGGCAGCGATCATCGGAATGTTCGTCACGTCGGCGTCGACGAGCTTGAGGCCGAGCTTCTCCGCGGCCTGCTTCTTGACCGCAGCCCACGTACCGATTCCGTCCGTGCCGTCTGGCGAGTTGAAGTAGGTCGCTCCGGTCGGCAATCCGCCGAGCAGGTTACCGGTGGACACCGGAACGTTGGCGGAATTCATCGCGTACTCGCGTAGGAAAACCTGGTGTGCCGAGTGTGAGGTATAAGTCTGGCTCTGGTCCACCCACGGCGTGTCGGTGTTGTTGGCGTTCTGGATGTCGTCGGCGCTCTCATCGACCGCAGTGGCCGGGTCGTCGCCGAGGATGCCATCCGGGCCGGGCTGGTTCTG
>JAOPWD010000438.1 GCA_025965875.1 Pseudonocardiales bacterium | reverse complement strand
CCGTGAGTCACAGTCTCAACGCATCGTCCAGTGTGGCGGACGTTTCTCCCGGAATGCCGTCACACCCTCGACGAGGTCGTCAGTCGTGAACGCCAGCGCGAGCTGGGCCTGCATGACGGCCAGAGCCCGCTCCAGCGGCAGGTCGCGTGTTATGTCGATTGCGTTCTTGCCGAGCCGAAGAAGTAACGGAGACTTCGTTGCGACGCGGTGTGCCCAATCGCGTACCGTCGCGTCGAACTGTTCGTCCGGGACGACCGTGTTGACGAAACCCAGTTCTCGCCCGGCGTCGGCCGAGATCAGGTCGCCGAGGAACATCAGCTCGTTCGCCTTCATCCGCCCGATGCTTCGGTAAATCAGCGCGGAGATCATGAATGGGAACGCACCTACGTTGATCTCGGGGCAGCCGAACCGAGTCGACTCCTTGGCGATGATCAGGTCACAAGCCAGCGCGATGCCGAACGCACCTGCAAGCACGTCGCCGTTCGCGGCACAGATCACTGGCTTGCCTAGTGCAGCGAGCAACGCGTACAGGCGAGGGAAGCGCTCGAGGCCGGCGTACTTGGCAATCGTCGGCTGCCCGTCCGCGAAGGCTTTCAGGTTGCCGCCGCTCGAGAACACCCGCTCGTGCGATGAGCGCAGCACGACGACGCGCACGCCGTCGTCACTCTTTGCTTGCGTGAGCGCAGCGAGCAGCTCGTCGAGCAACTCATCGCCGAGCGCATTGCGCGTGTCGGGGTCGTCTAGCGTGACGAACGCGACCCCTTGCTCGTCGAGCTCGTAGCGAACTAGATGTCCATACATCGGACGCTCCTCTCGATCAGAGTGTTCCGCCGACATCCAGCACGACCTTGCCGAATCCGCGGCCGCCCTCCAAGTACTCGTGCGCGGCGGCTGCCTGATCGAGCGGGAAGACGCGATCGATCGCCGGCGCAGCCACGTCGTGCGAGCCCATGAACGCCAGCAGGTCGACGAAATCTTGGTTGCTGCCCATTGTGGTGCCGAGCAGGTCGTACTGCCCGAAGTAGAAGGAGCGAACGTCCAGCTGCGCCTGCGTCGCGCGCGATGCGCCGAGGACGACGACGCGTCCACCTGGGCGCAATGCTCGGATCGAGTCAGGCCAGGTGCCGACCGAATCGAGCACCACGTCGAAACCACGCCCACCCGGCGACAGCGATCGAGCGGCGGACACCCAATCGGGGTCGCTGTAGAGCACGCCGTCGCGTGCCCCTAGCCCGCGGGCAGCTGCGATCTTCTGATCCGATGACGAGGTCACTACGACGTCAGCCGAGGCGGCCGCACCGAGGGTGACCGCGCAGGTCGACACGCCACCGCCCGCGCCAAGCACGAGCAACGACTCCCCAGCTGACAGCCTGGCGCGCGTGAACAGCGCCCGATAGGTCGTCAGACCCACCAGAGGGAAGGCTGCCGCTTCGGCCCAGCTCCACCCCGCCGGTTTGGGAGCCACGCATTCGGCCGGCACCTGGACCAACTCGGCGTAGGTCCCCGGAATGTGGTCGCCCAGTATCTGCCACCCGTCCCCTGGCGCGGCCGACCGCTCGCCCCACCTCAGGGACGGGACGATCATGACTTCGTCGCCGGTGCCGTGCACGATGCCCGCACCATCCGCGCCTATTACATGCGGAAGCGGCGACCCGTATCGCCCCTCGCGGACAAGCACGTCGTGCCAGTTCAGCGCGCTGGCGCGCAGGCGCACGGTCACCCACCCGTCCGACTCGACCGGGTCGGCGATGTCGGCCGGTCGGAGATTGCCCGCCGGGCCGAACTCGTCAAGGACGACGGCGTGGATGACTCCTCCTTCGACATTGGTCTGACTATTAGACCAGCTGTCACGATACGTCGCGCAGCCAGCCCGGACAAGGATGTGTGGTCGGTCAGTCGTGACGTGAACTCGTCGGCGGTAGTTGGCCCACAGATAGCCTAGATAGAATTATCGGACCAAACGTGCAACGATGCCCAACGACGAGAGGCGCGTGCCCCTTTCCCCGGCCGAGAGGATCCATCGTGCGGACGCTAGGACGCTCCGGCGCAATAGCCGGCGCTATCTCAACCCTTCTGGTGGCCGCCGTCGGCCCGGGTGTGGCGGGTGCCGTCGCGGCGCCGGACGACGACCCGTTCTACCGCCCGCCGGCCAATTACGCGGTGCAGACCGACGGTGCAGTGCTGCGGACCCGGGTGATCACCGCGACGGCGTTGAGCGTTCCCTTACCCGCCCATGCCACGCAGGTGCTCTTCAAATCCATCGACGCGCATCGACAGCCGACGGCCGAAGTCGCCACGGTGCTGGTGCCGATTGCGCCTTGGCCGGGGCCGGGCGCGAGGCCGCTGGTCTCCTATCAGACCGCGGAGGACGGGGTGGGCTCTCAGTGCGCACCGTCCTACGCGCTGCGTGCGGGGCTGCTCGCGGCTACGTCGAATGCGGCGCTGGAGACGCCGGTGATCGCACTGCTGTTGGCGCGTGGCTGGGCCGTAGTCACAACCGACTACGAAGGGCCGGAATCGCAGTTCCTCGCCGGTCCGCAGGAGGGCTACGCGGTGCT
The DNA here is from genome assembly GCA_025965875.1 of Pseudonocardiales bacterium. GTDB lineage: Bacteria > Actinomycetota > Actinomycetes > Mycobacteriales > Jatrophihabitantaceae > QHCC01. The sequence goes on along the minus strand of JAOPWD010000438.1, from coordinate 30,305 downwards.
GGACGGGATCCGCGCTGCGCTGGCACTACACCCGAGTGGTCTGTCTCAGGACGCACCGGTGGCACTGTGGGGCTACTCCGGCGGCGCCTTCGCGACGGCGTGGGCCGCTGCGCTGCGCACGTCGCACGCCCCGGAGTTGGCACTTGCCGGCATCGCCTTCGGCGGCCTTCCGGCCGATCTCGAAACAAGCATGCGCACGATCGATGGCGGCTACGGGTTCGGTCTTGTCTTTGGCGGGCTCATCGGCCTCGACCGCGCCTACCCCGAAGCGGGCTTGCGCTCGCTGTTGAACGCGAGAGGACTTACCGAGGTACAACGCAGCGGCTCGGCGTGCACCGTAGCGCTGCTCGCCACCTATCTGTTTGGCTCACTTGCCACGTACACGTACAGCGCACATCCGTATGACACTAAGGTGCTCCACGACGTCCTGGCCGCGAACAGCCCCAGACCGGCGCAGACCGGCACACCGGTCTACAGCTATCACGCCACCGCAGACGAACTCGTGCCAATGGCGGTCGAGGATGCCTTCGTCGCGAAGTACTGCGCTGCGGGTGATCGCGTGCAGATCGTGCGCACGCAGGGCGGCAGCCACAACACGGAGTTGCTCTCGGGCGCGCCAGGAGCGATCGCGTTTCTCGCGAACCGGTTCGCCGGCAACGAGCCGGTCGACAACTGTCCCTAGTCAAGGAGGCAATGGAATGAGCGATGAGCCGATCCGTGTCGATTTCGCGAGCGCCGGTGGAGAAGTGGTCGCCGCTTACCGGTGGGACCCGCCGGGTGAGCCGCGCGCGATCGCGCAGATCACGCACGGCGTTGGTGAACACGCGCGGCGCTACAGCCCACTCGCAGAACTCCTGAACCAGCACGGCTTCGTGGTCTACGCGCACGACCACCGTGGCCACGGAGCTACGGCGAAGTCCGAGGACGAGCTGGGCGTTCTCGGCGAGACCGGGTGGGGCGAACTCCTCGCCGATATCGGTCGAATGGGGCAGCGTGCGCGCGAGGCCCACCCGACCCTGCCGCTGACACTCATCGCGCACAGCCTCGGCTCGTTCGCCACTCAGCAATATCTGCTCGAGCACAGCGCGGACGTGGACGCCGTAGTGCTGTCGGGCACCGCGTCGATCGACCTGCTGGAGCCAGCGATGGACCTCGACGCGGCGATGGACCTCTCGATGTTCAACGCCGCGTTCCAACCGGCTCGAACCGAATTCGACTGGCTCAGCCGTGACGACGACCAGGTGGACCGATACATCGCCGACCCGTACTGCGGCTTCGGCCTCGACATCCCCGGCGGGAAAGCGATGTTCGTCGGTGCGCGCGCCCTGGCCGACCCGGCCCGGATGGCGAAGATGCGAGGGGACCTGCCGGTCTACATCGTGGTCGGGGATATGGACCCAGTGAACGGACAGCTAGCCCTGGTCAACGTGCTGGTCGACCGCTATCGGACGGCCGGCCTGCGCGACGTCACGCTGCACGTCTATCCCGACGCTCGTCACGAGGTCTTCAACGAGACCAACCGCGATGAGGTTTTCCGCGATGTGGCGACCTGGTTGGACAAGACTCTCGCGATCTGAGCGGGTGCCCGGCTGTCTATCCCGCCGCAACGCGACCTGCACGTTCCGTGACGACCCGGCATCTCGTGCCGCCGGATCTACCGAACTCTATTGCAACTTTGGTCTAACTATTCTAGTCTCGGCTCATTCAACCAAAGATTCGTGTAAGAATTCGACGCCTCTTGGCTGAGTCGCCCACGTCGACGCATCGCGGATCCCCCACTTCACGTCGTGCAGCAAGGCCTTTGGCCTACGCCATCGACCGATCCCTTGAGGGAGACCCCATGCGTGAGCGACTCCACTTCAGAACCCCAATCGGCGCGAGGCACGCGCTGGCGTGTGCCATTGCGGCGACCGCCGTGCTGACCGCGGCGTGCAGTTCGTCGACATCGAGCGGTGGGTCGACTGGCGGATCCGGCGATAGCTCCGCCGGCGCCGACGCTTCGGCGACAGTGTCAAAGGCAGCGGCCTTCATCAAGCCATACCTCACCGCACCGACGGTGATCCCGCTGACCGTTGCGCTGAAGTCGGCACCGGTGCCGGGCAAGACGATCGTGTTCCTCCAGTGCGAATTGTCGCAGTGCAAGGGCATCGGTCTCGGGGTTCAGCAGGCGGCACAACTAATCGGCTGGACCTTCAAGACCATCCCCTACCAGTCAACGAACCCCTCGACTCTCGCATCCGCACTCGACCAGGCGTTGCAGTACAAGCCTGCCGCCGTCTCGTTCACCAGCCCGCCGTACGCGATCTGGTCGCAGAAGGTCGCCGTGTACAAGAAGGCCGGCATTCCGCTGATCCCATCCTTTACTGGCGAGGTCCCGATCGACTCCACGATCATCGCCAACCCGGCGAGCAAGGAGTACGCCGAACTGAACGGCGAGATCCTCGGCAACTGGTTCATCGCCGATTCCGGCGCGAAGGGGAATGCGCTGTCGGTCAGCGTCAACGACTTCCCGTACCTCGCCGGCACGTCTGACGGGTTCAACTCGACTGTCAAGAGTCAGTGCCCTGGCTGCAAGCTCACCAAGCTCAATGTCGGCATCCCGGACGTCGGCAACGGCACGATCAACAGCATCATCGTGTCCGCCCTGCGCAAGAACCCGTCGATCAACTACGTGGTGCCGGTCGACGCGGTCTTCGCCGGGGCCCTCCCGTCGGCGTTGGCGGCAGCCGGCCTGGCCGGCAAGGTCAAGATCGCCGGCTGCTGTGGTGACACGACCACCGAAGCGGGCCTGACCACTGGTCAGTTCTCGGCGATCACCGGCGTGAACGGTTTCTACGCCGGCTACATCACGGTCGACGCTGCGCTGCGTTCGGTGGAGGGCTCGCCAATCCCGAAGAACGAAGGAATCCTGCCCGTCGGACTCCTCGTCAAGGGAACCTCGGTCAAGCCAGCCGATTCGTTCAACTACCCGACCGACTTCGTCGACCAGTTCAAGAAGCTGTGGAAACTCAGCTGAGGACGTCCACCGAGCCGATCCCGTATCGCGAGCCGACAGCGCTCGCGGTACGGGGTGTCTCGAAGACGTTCACAGGTACGGCGGCGCTGACGTCGTTCGACCTCACGATCGCGGCCGGCGAGGTGCACGCGCTGGTAGGCGAAAACGGCTCGGGCAAGTCCACCGTCATCAAGATTCTGTCCGGCTATCACCAGCCAGATCCAGGGGGCGAGGTCCTAGTACGCGAGCGCCCTCTGGACTTCGGCTCGCCGGACGCGTCCTACAGTCACGGCTGCCGTTTCGTACATCAAGATCTCGGTTTGATCGACGCCAGCAGCGTGGCCGACAACCTCGCGATCGTCGCCGGCTTCCCGTGCCGATTGGGCACTGTGCGTCGAAAGGAGCTGCGCAGCGGCGCACGCCGCGACCTCGCACGGGTGGGTCTCGACATCGATCCGGATCGCCTGGTGGCAACCCTCTCCCCTGCCGAACGCACCGGTGTTGCGGTGGCTCGGGCCCTGCACGAGGACCCCTCCCATCCCGTCGCTCTGCTCGTGCTCGACGAACCGACCGCGACATTGCCGGATCGCGAAGTCGAGCGACTGCTGGGCATCGTCCGCGCAGTCGCAGCACGAGGTGTCGGCGTTCTGTATGTGACCCATCGCCTGGACGAGGTGTTCCAGATCGCAGATACGATCACCGTCCTGCGCGATGGGCACCGGGTGGCAAACCTGCCCGCTTGCGACGTCGACCGTGCCGGACTGATCACGCTGCTGATCGGCTCAGAACTCGACGACGTGCACGCCGTGTCGGCAGAGCTGCCACCCGAACATGACGCGCCACTCCTGGTGGCCGAAGGCATCGAGGCACTCCACATCAACGGGGTGTCTTTGGAGATTCGTCCCGGCGACGTCGTAGGAATCGCGGGTATTACCGGCTCCGGGCGGGAAAGCCTGCTCTCGGTGTTTTTCGGAGCGCAGCGTAGGACAGCCGGACGCGTCATCGTGCAAGGTGCATTGCTTCCGTCCGGCCATCCAGCGCGTGCCATGAAAGCGGGCGTGGCGTATATCCCGGCCGACCGAAAGACGCTGGGCTGCTTCGTCGATCTGACGACCGAGGAGAACGTAAGCATCAGCGACCTCCGGCGCCTGTGGCGCTGGCCGCGGCTGTCGCACAAGCGGGAGCGCGCCGAGGTCAGTAAGTGGATCGAACGTCTGGACATCCGTCCGGGCGCGGCGGCGGCGATGCCGCTCTCGGCCCTGAGCGGCGGCAACCAGCAGAAGGTGCTCTTCGCTAAGTGGCTGCGGCGCACGCCGAAGTTGTTGCTCATGGACGAACCGACGCAGGGCGTCGATGTCGGCGCCAAGGCTGATCTTCACCTCGAGATCCTGCGTGCGGCGCGAGACGGCGCGGGTGTCGCGATCAGTTCCTCGGACACCGATGAACTGGCGGCCCTGTGCCACCGCATTCTGGTCCTTCGGGACGGCCGCGTCGTCGCGCACTTGACCGGCAGTCGAGTCACCGCGGCAGAGATTTCCCGGGCTTGCCTGGCCACCGACGAACGGAGTGGGACATGAGAACACCGCGACGCTTCAGCTTTGGCTTGCAGACCTGCAGTGGGCTTTACCTCTGGGCTGCCTTCATCATCACGTTCGGCATCTGGAAGCCCGACCTGTTCCTCACGTCAGCGACCGTTCACTCGATCGCGTCATCGCAGGCCATTGCAGCGATGCTCGCTCTCGCGCTGCTGATCCCGCTCACGGCCGGCGTCTATGACCTGTCAGTCGGCGCGGTCATCAACGTCTCCACGATTCTGGTCGTCGAGATGCAGACGAAATACCACCACGGCATGTGGACCGCGATCGTCGTGTCAATTCTCGTCTGCTCCGCAATCGGTGCATTCAGCGGCTTCATCGTGGTCAAGTTGAAGGTGAACTCGTTCGTCGCGACGCTTGGCATGGCGACCATCGTGTCGGCCATCCAACTGATCATCTCGGACCAGAGCCAACCCCTTCCGCCGAACTCGCCCGCCTGGACCTCACTGACCCAGAAGACGGTCTTCGGTTTCCAGATCGTCGTCGTCTACCTCCTCGTGCTGGCAATAATCGTCTGGTGGGTCCTCGACCGCACTCCGGTCGGCCGCTACCTGTACGCGATCGGTGGCAGTCCTGAAGCGGCGCGGCTCTCCGGGGTTGCGGTAGGCCGTTGGTCGTGGCTGTCGCTCATCGCCTCCTCGACGATCGCAGGCACTGCCGGCGTGTTCTACGCATCGCTGTCCGGACCTTCACTCACATATGGGCAGGCGTTGCTGCTACCTGCGTTCGCGGCGGTCTTCCTCGGCTCGACTCAGCTCAAGCCTGGGCGGGCAAACACGTGGGGCACGCTGCTCGCCGTCTTCGTGCTAGCTACGGGCGTGCAGGGCCTCCAGTTCGTCACCGGCGTGCTGTGGCTCAACTCGATGTTCAACGGTGTTGCCCTCATCGCCGCCGTGTCCTTTGCCGTGTGGCGTCAAGGTCGCCCGGCCAAGGCCCATCGTGAACGCAGCACCGACATAGAGCACCAACCGACGGATGACGCCGTCGAGCGGGACCGCCTGGCGGCAAGTGGCGCATCCACACATCAGGCCCAACCCGGTTAGCGGTTCAACGCCCGAGGACGGACCGGTGCGCACGCCCTCGACGTGCTCTGCGGCCAGATGATCACGCCGCAGCTTCAAACGGCCGGAGCGGGCGACAAGGCCGGTCGCGCACGGCACATCCGAGATTCCTCAACCGGTGGTTCAGGTTGACGAACTGGATTAAGTCGACACGGAAGGCCGAGTTCGCTTAGGTATTCGACCTGCGCGACGCAGCCGTTCACGGCGATAGAATTTCGGACGGCGGCGCCCCATCCCTCGGGCCGGCAGTGTTGCGTTAGCTGTCACCGCGCGCCTGAAGACACTGGTGGGACCACCCGCCCGCGCCCTCCTGCCGCACGGCGTGCCGGGAGGCGATAGCCGCGTCGCCGCTCACGGCGACCGACGCGCATCGGCTCGCGATGCCTCATCGTTGCGGCCTTCAATGGTGCCGACTTGAACCTGCTGCCCCACTGCCTGACTGTGGTGCTGTGTCGCCACGTGTCGCGCGGGCCTGGCCGGATCGTCCCGTGTCGCCGCAGCTGCCCTCGTGCCTCTCCGCGTTCGACCACTCGCGGTCATGATCACCGTCATGATCTTGCTCCTACCGACCACCGGCATGCTGAAGGCCCCGAAATCTTGAGTTCTAGGGGTCGTCGTGGGTGGAGCTGAGGGGACTCGAACCCCTGACCCCCACACTGCCAGTGTGGTGCGCGACCAGCTGCGCCACAGCCCCATGCTTGCCACGACTTCCACCCTCGTCGCGACCGAATCGCAATGCTACACGGCGCCCCGGGCGGCCTCCGACACTGCCAAAACGTGCCGACACGCCACGCCGAGACCCCCCGGAACACGGGCTACATAGGCCTGTCACCCATACTGGAGGCAGCAACACCCCAACGATCAAGGGAGATCCTCGTGAACCGCAAGGAACTGGTTGCCGCCGTCGCCGACGCAACGTCGCTCGAGCAGAAGACGGTGGACGCGGTCCTGCGTGGACTGCAGTCGACTCTGGAGGACGCCGCCAGCAAGGGCGAGAAGGTCAGCGTGCCTGGCTTCTTCGCACTGTCGGTAGGCCAACGCGCCGCCCGTGAGGGACGTAATCCCGCCACCGGCGCAACCATCCAGATCCCGGCCGCCAAGACGGTGAAGTTCAGCCCCGGCAGCGCCCTGAAGGAAGCTGCCAACAAGTAAGTCCGCCAACGTCAAAGGGCCGGACTCCCAGGTGGGAGTCCGGCCCTTCGTCGTACAGCCTCAGCCCTTCGTGCTGGTTGTCGCGCTCGGTGACGCGCTCTTGGTGGCGGTGCCGGTACCGGCCTTCGACGGGGTCGGCGTAGGGGTGGGCGAGGGCGCCGGGGCCGGTCCCTTGGCGTCGGCCGCCGCAATCGCCGCGGTCACCGAGGCCAGGTCCGTCTTCACCGTCTTGCCGTTGACCAGCACCGTCGGCGTCCCGGTCACGCCACGCTTGCTCGCGTTCTCGGTGAGCGCCTCCACGAGCGCCTTGTGCTGCTCGGTCTGCACGCAGGTCGTGAACGTGGCCTGCGCACCGGTCGCCAAGCCGGCCTGCTGCGCGATCTGCAGGAACTTCCCATCGGTGAGGCCGTTGGTGTTCTCTTTGGGCTGGACGTCCGACTGGAAGAGGATGTCGTGGAACTTCACGAACGCGTCGACGCTGACATCCGAGGCACACAGCGACGCATTAGCCGCCCGCGTCGAGTAATTCGTGCCGTTGGAGGCTGCGTCGAGGATCGCGATCGTGTGGTACCGGACCTGAGCCTTGTTGGCCTTGACGTCGGCCTCGAGGGTCTTGCCGGCCGACCGCTCGAAGGCCCCGCAGGCCGGGCACATGAAGTCCTCGAACACGTCGACCGTCGCGGCCGCCTTCTTCCCGTAGATGACGCCATTCGTCGCGGTGGCGTTCGTCGCGGTCAGGGCGCCCTTGATCTTGGCCCGGCCGCCCTGCACGCCGATGCCGATGATCGACACGAGAACGACGACGATCGCGAGCGAGCCGTTGACGTAGAGCGAGCGGTCGCGCGCCTCTTTTTGCCGGGACGCGAGCATCGCGTTGTACTTGCGCTGCCCACCCTCGCTGCGCATCCGCTTGGCCGAGGGCGGTTCGACGTAGTCGTTGCGGCCGAGGAACTCCTCGATCGAGAGCCGGGTCATGCTCCACACGACGAGATATCCCGCCAGGATCAGCAGCACGAGGTCGCGCAGGATGTCGAGGATGTAATGCGTCGAGCCCGCGGTCACCCCGCCGCCGCTGAAGCAGCCACAGTCCAGCTGGATGTCACGCGCCGCGGCCTGGACGAGCCCGATGAGAAAGACGAACAACAGAGCCGCGGACACGATGGCGGCGATCCGCACCGCCACGCCGACGACCAGCAGCAGGCCCACACACACCTCGAGCACCGGCATTCCGTACCCGATCGCCTTGGACATCCACTCCGGCGTCGCGTCGTAGGCCCGGACCGTCTGGACGAAGGCGCGCGGGTCGTGCAGCTTGGAAAAGCCCGACCACAACCAGACGACGCCCAGGACGAGACGGATGACGGTGCCGAGCCAAGGCCGTACTGAGTTCCAGGTCACGAGCGGTGATTCTGCCTTAAGCCCATTTGGGTCAGGCCTTGGCTGCCAGCGGGAGGTCATGCGCCATCAGTTCAGCCTCGTTGGTGCTCTGCAGGAACGTCACCCGCGCGTAGTCGTCCGCGCCGAAGAGCAGCACCTGCGCTGAGTGGGTCTGGCCGTCGTCCTCGGCCAGCGCAATGTGCGCCGCGGCCTGAGCTGCGTCGATCTGGGCCTGCGTGCCGCGCAGCCCCACGAACGTCGCGCCGACGCCGTCGGTGAAGTTCGACAGCCACTTGTTGATCACCGCGGCGGTGTCGTGCTTGACATCGGTCGAGACGAACACGACGTAGGTCCGGCGCTGCAGGGCTGCGGGCACGGCCTTGAGCGCGGTGTGGATGTCGGCCATCGTCGTCGGGCAGACGTCCGGGCAGTTCGTGTAACCGAAGAACACCAGCGTCGGGTGGCCGGCTGTGCGCGTGCCGAACGCGAACGTCTTGCCGGTGGTGTCGCTGAGCGTGAACGACGGCCGGGGCTGCGGCGGGACGAGCCCGACGCCGTGGAAACCGGATCCGCCCTGCGGCTGGCCGTTGAGCTGCGAGGGCGCGGCGCTGTTCGACGAGTTCGTTTGCGAGCTCGAGCAGCCGCTCAGCACCGCCGCGCAGGCGACGAACGCACTCAGCACGGCTAGTCGAACAGGTCGAACCATGCCGCTCACTTCGTTGCTCCCGTTGACGGCGATGCGGTGGACGAGCTGCCCGGCGCCGGCGCCCCGAGCGCGATCACCGGCGCAGTGATGTCGATCGGGCCGGCCTGCACGAAGACCAGTTCCAGGTTGACGCTCTGGCCGGGCAGCAGCTTGCCGAACAGCTGCTCGATCATCACGTGTCCCTTGCCTGTCGACAGTACGAGACTGCCGTGCGCGGGAATCACCGCGCCCGACGCCGCGGCCGTCATCGTGCCGTCGACGATCGTGTGCAACACCGAGGTGGCGCCCGCCCCGGACGTCACCGACCGAAGCGTGTCGTCCTGAGCGGTCGTGTTGTAGACGGTGAAGTACGCCGCCGCCGCGTCAGTGGGCGGGGCCGGCTCGCGGACGTAGGCATTGGTCACGACGATCGGCGGCGAGCCCAAGTTGCTGCCCGCCGTGGCTACCGGTACCGCGCCGCGAATGAGACCGACCGCGCCCACGGCAGCAACCAGCGTGCCGCCCAGGACCGCCGGCCACGGGATCCGCATCAGGACTGCCTCCCACGGGCCCGCGAGACGACTGCGAGCCCCAGCGCCGCAGCCGCCAGCACGAGCGCGACGATCGACAGCACCACGGGGCCGGTGTTGCTGGCCTTGCTCGCCTTGCTCGCCGCCGGCTGCGCGATCGCCGTCGCCGTGGCTGTGTTGGCGGGTGCGCCGGTCGAGTCCGCTGCAGCCAACGTCAACACCGGGGCCGGGTGTTCCGGCTCGGCGCTGCCGGGCGCGGCGGTCTCGATCCAGGCCGTCGAAGTGCCGTCTGCATAGGTTTGGATCGCCTTGAACGTGACCGTCGGCGCATCGGGCAGCAGCCCGGCGATGATCGTGAACGCACCGAACTCACCCGGCTTGAGACCCTGCCCCGGCTGTGCCGTCCAGTCGATCTCCGTGACCGCCTCGGTGATCTCACCGTCGTCGGTCTTGATGGGGGTGGCCAGCTTCGTGGTCTTCTCGGTGTGTGTCCAGCCGGGCATGGCCTGGACCTCCACCGAGGCGATCGGGGTGTTGGTCGGCAGCGCGACTTTGACGCCCACCGTGTTGACGTTCTTCTCGACCGGCACCCGGAAGGTGATCTCCTGATCGCTGCCGCCGCGCGTGGCTCCGGGTGCGCTGACGGTGACGTGCGCGAATGCGGGCGCCGCCAGCACGAGCAGCGCCACCGCCGCGGCGGAACCAGCCAGGGCGATGGTACGGAGCCTCGTCATCAGGGATTTGCCTTTCGCTATAGCGGAATCGTCAGTATAGGTGGATCTTGACCTGCGCGGTGACCGCGTCGAATTGGGAGGTCGTGACCACGAGCGAGATCACCCAGTCACCTGCTGCGGGCAGATTGACGTTGCTGGCCGTGAATTGGTTCGCGCCGTTCGCGGCGAGGGGGATCGGGATCGGGCCGAGCTGCTGGCCGGGTAGCGCCGCGGTGGCACGGATCTTCGTCCCCTTGGCGACCGAACTGAGCGATATGTCGACGACCACAGTGCCGTGCCGTCCGGGCGTGATGGTGACCCTGGCGCTGCTCCCGTCGCCGAGATCGGTCGACGCCGCGGCCGGACGCAACTCCCGGGTCGCGATCGCCTCCTTGCCCCGCGGCTGGGCGACCAGCACGGCCGTCAGGACCAGGACGCAGGCGGCCAGGACGATCTCGACGAGCACCGACCGGCGCAGGCGCTCGGCGTCGGTGGCACTCAGCGCGTCCTCGCCGAGGTCGTCCGCCTGGCCGGCCGCCTGTTCGTCCAGGACGGTGTCGTCGCTCATGGCATACGCGACGGGCACGGTCGCCAGTTGCCGCTGGATCGCCAGCCGCGAGACGTTGCCGAGCGCGAGCAGGCCCAGGAACAGGGCGACCTTCCCCACGACGAGCAACCCGTACGTCGTGGTGAAGATCGCCTGCACGGTTCCGATGCCGTGCCACGCGGCATAGCTGCCCGTCACCGCCAGCACCGCCACAGAGGCGAACGCCACTCGCGAGAACACCGGCAACACGGCCCGCACCTCAGCCGGTTCGCGGCGCGGCAGCACGGCGGCCGCCAGCACGACCATCCCGCCCACCCAGGCCGCCATGGCCAGCACGTGCAGCGTGTCGGCGGTGACCGACAGCCAGCGGGGGTTGGTGGTGTCCGGATGGCCCACCGAGGAGAACGTCAGGGCTACGGCGACGGCCAGCGGCCAGGCGGCGTCCTCGACTCGAGAGCGCCAGCGCTCGCGCTGCAAGGCCCGGCCCAGCACCAACGCGACGGCACCGAGCAGCACCAGGCGCGCGGAGAGGTAGTGCCCGAAAGACGTGTGTAGCGTCGCGTCCAGGAGCGTCCAGTTGGCGACGTCGGACAAGCCTGTGCCAGCCGTGTACGGGCCCTGGAGCAGCAGTTCGGACAGCGCGCCGAGTCCGGTCAGCCCCCAGCCCGTCCACACGATCGCTCGGCCGCGGCGGTCGTCACGGCCTTGCGGCCAGACGGTCAGCAGCAGCCACGCGCCGCCGAGCAACGCGACGCCGGTGAACGAGGTCCACCTGGCGATGTCGAAGGCCACGCTCGTCGTCGGGTTCACGGTGGACGTGTGCGTGGCTCCCGGCGCCGCCAGCACTCCGTTGCCGACGACGAAGCGGATCGTGCCGGCGACGGGATGGGAGTCGGCCGATACGACACGGAAGCTGGCGGTGTAGGTGCCGTCGCCGAGGCCTGGCTGGACCCGGTCGGCGACCTTGGTGGCGTCGCCGTTGGGATGGAAGGCGGGGCCGTTGTCGACGCGGTTGCCGCTCTGGTCGGTGACGTGCAGGTAGCTGGCGCCGCCCAGGCCGACTGATTCGTCGAACGTGATCGTGACGACGCTGGGTGGGTGGGCGAGGCGGGAGCCGTCGACCGGATCGCTGGTGACGACGGTCGCGTGCGCGGAGGCGCCGCCGGCCAGCGCGAAGCCGAGGCCGAGGAGGGTGCCGACCAGCGCGAGCAGGATCGCGAGCCGCCGCTTCACTCGACGCCCTGCGCATCTGCGGGTGCTCACCTGCTGAGAACCGCGCTCAGGCGGCCATGCGCGCGCGGGTATCGCGCGTGACGTAATGCTCGGCGACGAACGACATGGTGGGGATGGTGCCGGCGAGCATCACTGCGACCATCCGCAGCCACGGCCAGCGCAGCTTGAGTCCGAGGTTGACGGTCGCGATGACGTAGAGCAGGTACAGGTAGCCGTGCGCGACCCACAGGATGCCGGTGCCGGGCTCCATGTGGTGGAGGTGGAGAAGGTCCTTGAGCACCAGGGCGATCGTGCCTGCGACGAGCACGACGCCGGTGGTGAAGGCCATGATTCGGTAGCGCAGCAGTGCGCCGGCGTACTTGGACCGGGCCGGACTGGCGGCGGTGGCCTGCTGGCTCACTGGTTGGTCCCTTCGGCGCGGCTGGTCGCCGGCAAGTCGGCGTCGAGGCGGGCCAGGTAGTCGTTGTAGGCCGCGTGCTCCGGGTCGGTGGACGGCGCTTGCGCGGCGCTGCTCTGGGGCATCACATACCGACGGTAGGCGACCGGCTGGTCGGGGTTCGGGGTGGCCTCAGGGTCCGGCAAGCGACCCGCGCGGTAGGCCTCGCCCGCCGGAGTGTCGTGGGCGCGCCGCCCGGTGTCGCGCAGGATCCGGGCCCACATGGCGAGCACGAAGATGCTGAATGCCCACCACTGCAGGGCGTAGCCGAAGTTCTGCAGGCTGAAGTGCTTGGCGTTGGAGACGTTCAGTTGCCAGCGGCCGAGCAAGACCATCGAGACGATCAGCGCGAGCGCGATCAGGTGCAGCACAAGCCAGCCCGGTGATAGGGCGAATCTAAGCCTGCGTAGCACTACTCCAAGGTACGGGAGCGGTGCGTTGGGACGCCGGTTGCGGCGGCCCGAGGGGCCCAGATGATCACCTCGCAGCCGGCCTCATGCGCCGCGATGGGTTGAAATGGGCCGAGGCTCGTGCTGCCGCCGCTGTACGGGCGGCCCGAGCGGCGAACAATAGGGTGATGCTTGCCTGGACGGTCGACCACTGCGCCCCTATCGACGACGGTCCGCTGCGCCGGGTCGAACGAGACGTGCCAGAGCCCGGCGTAGGGCAGGTCCGCGTCCGGATCATCTGCTGCGGCGTGTGCCGTACCGACCTACATCTGGCCGAATGCGACCTTCCGCCGAAGCGGCCGGGCGTGGTGCCCGGCCACGAAGTGGTCGGCCGGGTCGAGGCGCAAGGCCCCGGCGCCCAGCGATTCGCAATCGGAGATCGGATCGGCGTGCCGTGGCTCGGCGGTACGGATGGCAGCTGCCGTTTCTGCCGGCGCGGTCAAGAGAATCTCTGCCTGGCGCCGAGCTTCACCGGCTGGGACTCCGACGGCGGGTACGCCGACGCCTGCCTGGTCGACGAGGCATACGCCTACCGGCTACCGGACGCATTCACCGACGAGCAGGCCGCACCGCTGCTGTGCGCAGGCATCATCGGCTACCGCGCCCTGCTCTGCGCCGCGGTGCCACCCGGTGGCCGACTGGGCATCTACGGCTTCGGCGGCAGCGCCCACCTCACCGCTCAAGTGGCTCTGCACCTCGGGCTTCGCGTGCACGTGCTGACCCGCGGCGAGAACAACCGCAAACTGGCGACCGAACTCGGCGTCGACTCGGTCGCAGATGCCACCGGCACACCGCCCGAGCCGCTCGACGGCGCGATCCTGTTCGCGCCTGCCGGTGAGCTCGTGCCGGTGGGGCTGCGGGCGCTCGAGCGTGGCGGGACGCTCGCCGTCGCCGGGATCTGGCTGACGGACATCCCTGGCTTGAACTACAGCGACGAGTTGTTTCTCGAGCGCCGGCTGCGCAGCGTCACCGCCAATACCCGTCAGGACGGCGAGGAGTTCCTGGGCCTGGCTACCCGGTTCGGCATCCGGGCCAGAACGGTTGGCTACCCGATGGCCGAAGCCCCGAACGCGCTGGCCGACCTCAAGCACGGCCGGTACAGCGGCGCGGCCGTCCTGCACAACTGACGACCATGCCGCGCCGCGCCGACCGGCGGTAGCGTGAATCACCGGTACTGAAAAGACAGGCCCCCTCGTTTACCGGAGCGCGTCATGGCCATCGCGACCATCAACCCAGCCACCGGCGAGACACTGAAGACGTTCGATCCACTCAGCGAAGCCGAGATCGACGATCGATTGGACCGAGCGTCCCAGGCGTTCGCGTCCTACCGCCGCACGAGTCTGTCCGACCGGGTCGGCTGGCTGCGCGCGGCCGCCGACGTGCTCGACGCCGATACCGATCAGGTCGCAGCTCTCATGACGACCGAGATGGGCAAGACGCTTGCCGCAGCCAAGGCCGAGGCAGCCAAGTGCGCCGCCGCGCTGCGGTTCTTCGCCGACCACGGTCCGGGTTTCCTCGCCAACGAGCCAGCCGAGGCCGAGACGGTCGGCGCGAAGCAGGCGTACGTCGTGTACCAACCGATCGGTGTGGTGCTGGCGATCATGCCGTGGAATTTCCCGCTGTGGCAGGCCATGCGGTTTGCCGCTCCGGCGCTGATGGCGGGCAATGTGGGCGTGCTGAAGCACGCCAGTAACGTCCCGCAGACCGCCCTGTACATGGAGGAGCTCTTCCGCAAGGCCGGCTTCCCCGCGGACGTCTTCCAGACGCTGCTCATCGGCTCGGACAAGGTCGAGAAGATCCTGCGCGACAAGCGCGTCGCCGCGGCCACGCTCACCGGCAGCGGCCCCGCCGGCCAGTCGGTGGCCGCCATCGCCGGTGGCGAGATCAAGAAGACCGTCCTGGAACTAGGCGGCAGCGACCCGTTCATCGTCATGCCCTCGGCCGACCTGGACAAGGCAGCCGAGGTCGCGACGACGGCGCGGTGCCAGAACAACGGCCAGAGCTGTATCGCGGCCAAGCGCTTCATCGTCCACGAGTCAGTGGCTGACGAATTCGAGCGCTTGTTCGCTGATAAGCTCAGTGCCCTTCCGGTCGGGGACCCGATGGACGACAAGACGAAGGTCGGCCCGCTGGCGACCGAACAGGGACGCAAGGACGTCGAAGAACTCGTCAGCGACGCGGTCGCCAAGGGTGCTCGCGTAGTCGTCGGCGGACAACGCCCCGACGGGCCGGGCTGGTACTACCCGCCCACGCTGATCACCGGCATCACCAAGGACATGCGCATGTACGGCGAGGAGGTCTTCGGACCGGTCGCCTCGCTGTACCGCGTCCCTGACCTCGACGCCGCCATGGAGTTGGCCAACGACACCGACTTCGGACTCGGCTCCAACATCTGGACCGACGACGAGGCCGAACGGGAACGCTTCGTGCGCGACATCCAGGCCGGCATGGCGTTCGTCAACGGGATGACCACCAGCTATCCGCAGCTGCCCTTCGGCGGCGTCAAGACGAGTGGCTATGGCCGGGAACTCGCTGTGCACGGCATGCGTGAGTTCCTCAACATCAAGTCGGTGTGGGTGGGCGCGGACAGCCACTCCTGACGCTCACGCCTTGCGGCGCAGCAGTTCGATCACCCCCGCGATGTCCTTGTCGGCCAGCCCGGACGCGGCCGCCAGCTCATAGCGCTGACGCACGAAGTCGGTCACGGGCATCTCGACACCGACCGTTTCGGCGGCCTCGCTGGCCAGCCGCAGATCCTTCGCGCCCAACCGCACCGGGAACCAGCCGGCGTGCTCGTCGTCCATGAGCAGATCGATGCGGTTGTGCAGGCCGGGTGCGACCACCGGGAGCTTGGTGAGCAGGTCCTTGAGCGCGGCGTCGTCGAAGCCGCTGGCCTGCCCGGCTGCCACAATGTCGGCCAGGGCGGCGACCCCGATCATCAGCAGCGCGTTGTTGAGCAACTTCAGGACGGACGCCTTCTCGGCCTCATCGCCGACATGCAGCAACGTCTGCGATATGTCCGACAGCACGCGGTCGGCATTACTCACCGCACTCGGCGCTCCGCCGACGACGAACGTCGCCTTACCGGAGAGCACGGCTTGTGGCGCGCCGAGGATCGGGGCGGCGACGAAATGCTCGCCGTACTTCGCTGCCTCATCGCGGGTGGTCGCCGGCGAGACGGTGCTGCAGTCGACCAGCACGCCGCCGAGTCCCCGTATCGGCTGACCGTCAGGCAGCACGACCGCCCGGACGGCGGCATCGTCGGTGAGCGAAACAAGCACCACCTCCGCGGCAGCACCCGCCTCCTCGACCGAAGCGGCTTTACGAGCACCCTCTTGGACGAGCGCGTCGGCACGGCCGGGCGAGCGATTCCAGACGATGACCTCGCGGCCCGCCGCTAGTAGCCGACGGGCTAGCGCGCTTCCCATGTTGCCGAGGCCGAGCACTGCTATTGCCATGTCGCCATCTCCATCGGGTGGGCGTCATCGCGCAGAGACCGCTCTTGCCATGGTTCGACGAGGTCCTGCTGTCGTCATTGTGTCGCACCTCGTCGGGCTAGGTTGATCGGCGTGACCCGCTACCGATTTCTCGACGCTATGGGCGACGTCGTCGACGAGCATGAGTTCGAGGACCACGCCGCGGCTCTGGCCTCGGCCGTGGACACCGAGGAGCACGAGGACGACATCGAGCGAGTCGAATTCCTCGGCCCGGAGGGTGACTGGCGCTGGGCCGGTCCGCTACTGGGCTGATCGCCGCGCTGTCGAGGTCCGCGGCATGAGGCTGGCGGCCACGGCAGCCAGCGCGCAGAACCCGGCACAGACAATCCAGGTGACGTGGAATCGGCCGATCGACGCCGGGTTGACCGGTCCGAGCACGGCGACGGCCACCGCGACGCCCAGCGCGGCTCCTATCTGGCGCGCGCATTGGTTCACCGCGGTTGCGGCAGCCAGGTCGGCGTGGTGCAGTCCGGCCACCGCAGCCGCGCCGAGCAGCGGGTAGCACAGCCCGATGCCGACGCCGATCAGCGCGACCAGGACGAGCCAGGTCCAGGAGAATTGACTGCCGTCGTCGACCCAGGCACTGAGGAGCAGACCGGCGGCCATGCAGCCCGATCCGACGGCGAGTGGCGTCCGGAAGCCGATCGCCCCGGCCAGATCGCCGACCCGAGTGGTCATGGTGACGACGACACCACCCATTGGCAGCAGGGCCAGTCCGGTCTGCACGAGGCTGAGGTGCCAGGGCCCGACCAGGAACAGGACGAACGTCAACAACATCCCGAAGAAGCCGCAGGCGTAGAGAAAAGTCGTGATCGTGGTCAGGGCAAAGCTGCGCTGTTTGAGCAAGCGCAGGTCGAGCAACGGGTCATCGACCCGAGAACAGCGCCGAGTGAACACCGTGGCCAGTACGGCACCGGCGACGAGGCAGCCGAGCGTTCTGGCGTCAGCCAGACCCCAGGTCGTCGCCTCGGAGATCCCCAGCGTGAGCGCGGCCGCCCCGAGGGCCAGCAGCACCGCGCCGATCGGGTCGGGGAGGTGCCGGCCGGGGTGGCGTGGTGTCTCCGGCAAGACCCGCGGCGCTGCGGTGACTGCGATGAGGACGATCGGCACGTTGACCAGGAACGCCCAACGCCAGCTTGCGGCCGTCGTGAGAAGTCCGCCCACGAGCGGCCCCAGGCAGATACCCAGGGCGGCCGCGCCGGTCCATCGTGCGGTGTAGCGGGACCGGTGCCGGGCATCCGAGGCCGCGAGCAGGAGGCCGAGCGACGCCGGCGATGCGGCCGCCGCACCAACGCCCTGCAGGATTCGACCAGACAGCAGTAAGGGCAGGTTCGGCGCGCCGCCGCACAACGCGGAGCCGACGCCGAAGGTGATCAGGCCGCCGAGGTAGACCCGCCTGCGGCCCGCGCGGTCGGCCAGGCGGCCGGCAGGTACGAGCACCGCGGCGAAGACGATCGCGTAACCGGTGATGATCCACGACAACGCGGCCCGGTCGGCGGTGTGGAAGTCGGCCCCGATCGCCGGCAGCAAGGAGTTCGCGATCGAGACGTCCAGGGAGACCAGGAAGCCGCCCAGGCTCGTCAGCAGGAACACGGCGGCCCCGGGCCGAACGGCGCGCGCGGATTCCACCCGTGCCAGTGTTTCAGCCGCCGACCCAGAAGCTCGCCGCTCGATGACCGAGCTCACGCCGCGTCATCCCGTGGCGACGGAAGCGAGATCTCGTACTCCACGATGCCGTCCTCGAAACCCACGAGCACGTAATCCACGCTGATGGTTCGTAGCAGCCTGAGCACGGCCAGGTTGCCGGCCGCGATCGACGCCGTGAAGCGGCGGATGCCTTCGGCGACGGCGCGGTCGATCAGCCGGGTCATCAATTCGGTGCCCAGCCCTCGGCCGTGCCACTCGTCGATGACGGTCACGGCAACGTCAGCAGTCTGCGGGTCCTTGGCATATCGGACGTAGCGAGCGACGCCCACACCGCGTCCGTCGACGAGGCTGAGTGCTACGAGCGCCTCGTGGTCGTGGTGGTCGATCGCGGTGAAGTAGCGCAACTCGGCCGCGGACAACCGTGGCTTTCCGGTCAGGAACCGAAACTGCCGGGACTCGAGGCTCAGTCGGGCGAAGCCGTCGGCCAGCAGTTCAGCGTCATCGCCGGTGAGTTGCCTGATCCGGACCGCTGACCCGTCGCGCAGCGCGACGGCTACGCCGACCGTGGGACGCGTCGCCAGCTGCGCGGTCATCGGAACGTCCTGCTCAGTGGCCCCCGGGCCCGACGCAGGGGCGAGCGGCGGTTGGCCGCAGTGCCGGTCTGCTGCCGGCGGAAGCGGGCTTGCGAAGCCAGCCGCGAGGCCTGCGCCTCGGCCAGCAGGGTGCTGCGCCGTGCGTCCGCCAGGGCGGGGCCGGCGTGGTACGGGATCATCGAAATGCTCCTTCGAAGTGGTCAGTCAGCGAGCGTTCGTCGCTGGTGCCAACCCTGAGCCAGGGCCGACCGGAGGACATCCGTGGCCGTCACGGAATCCGCAGGTCCGTGGTGAGCACGGATGCCCGCCGCCCACGTCTACGCACAAGCTCGTCCACGCAGTTCCATCGGGGACCTGCACCGAAGAGCGGAGACACGAATGACCACAACGGAAACCCCGACCGTCGACGGAGCGAAACTCGAGGCGTTCGTCGGCCAGGCCGTCGTCGACATGGGGGCAGCCATCTCCGGGCTGCTGCTGCACATCGGCGACCGGCTGGGCCTGTACAAGGCGATGGCCGGCGCCGGACCGATCACCTCGGCCACGCTGGCGCACCGCACCGGCACGACCGAACGCTATGTGCGTGAGTGGCTCGGCAATCAGGCCGCCGGCGGCTACGTCGTCTACGACCCGGCGGAGGGCACCTACGAGTTGCCTGCCGAGCAGGCCATGGTGGTCGCAAACGAGGACAGCCCGGTCTTCCTCGGCGGCGCCTTCGAGACCATCGCGTCCTGTTACGCCGATCACGATGTGTTCGTCGACGGTTCCGCACCGGCGCGGGCGTCGACTGGCATGAGCACGACCACCGGCTCTTCTCCGGCGCCCTGCGGCTCTTCCGGCCCGGCTACGCCGCCCACCTGGTCAACGAGTGGCTGCCCGCCCTTGATGGAGTCGTCGAGAAGCTGCAGTCAGGGGCGAGCGTGGCCGACGTGGGGTGCGGGCTCGGAGCCTCCACGATCATCATGGCCGAGGCGTTCGAGCGCTCGTCGTTCGTGGGTTTCGACTTCCACGACGTCTCCATCGAGGCCGCCCGCAAGGCGGCAGCCGAGGCCGGCGTGAACCAGCGGGCGAAGTTCGAGGTCGCGTCCGCGAAGGACTTCCCCGGCAACGGCTACGACCTCGTGTGCCTCTTCGACGCCCTGCACGACATGGGCGATCCGGTCGGGGCGGCTCGCCGCATCCGGCAGGCGCTCGCGCCGGACGGCACGCTGCTGCTGGTCGAGCCCAACGCCGGCGACGCGCTGGAGCAGAACCTGAACCCGGTGGGGCGTACCTATTACGGCCTTTCGACGGTGATCTGCACGCCGGGTTCGCTGGCCCAGGAGGTCGCGCTTGGGCTCGGTGCGCAGGCCGGGGAACGCCAACTGGCCGTCGTGCTACGCGAGGCCGGGTTCACCCACGTGCGCCGGGCGGCTGAGACCCCGTTCAACATCATTCTGGAAGCCCGGCCATAGGGGTCGCACCCATCGTCGCCAGCATGGCCTCGCCACGCGCTCGTTGCTCCCCGCCGATGAGGACGAGCGTTCGAGCCCACTGGTAGCGACACCCGGTGGCCTCCAGGGCGGCGGCCGCGGCGGTCAACCCGTCGCGGTCGCCGTCCTGTCCGGCCCGCTCGGCCAGCGCCGCCGCGCGCTCCACGATGGCGGTGGCGATCGGATTGCCGGAAGCCATCAATCGGGCCCGAACCAAGCGGGCGGCAGCATCCTCGTGCCCGGATAGGACGGCCGCCTCGGCCCAGAGCGCGGCGTACCAGGGCCGCCACATGCCGTTGTACCACTCCGTCAACTGCTCCGGCGCCGTGTGCAGCACCTGTTCCGCCTGCTCGGGCTGCCCGCGGTGCAGCAGCAGCAAGGCGTCGAACACGTCGCCGAAGTGCAGTTCGGCCAGCGAGCGTCCCGGCGTCCCGAGGGCGGCCACGATCTCCAGCCACGCGGCCCGGGCGTCATCGTCGCCACGCAGCCCGTGCACCGTCGCCGCCGCGTATGCGCCGCGGCTGAGGTTGCCGGCCCGGGGCCGCCCGGCCCGCTCCCAGCCCTCGCGGAACCGCTCGGCCAGGCCGACCGCCTCGGGCCAGTCGCCCGCCAACACGGTGACGACGAGCAGCCGCGCGGTCGCCAGGTGGCCCTCCTCGTGGTGGAACGGCAGGTCGCGGAGGCGTTCGGCCAGTTTCCGGGCCGCCTGCAGGTCGCCTGCGGCGACGGAGCAATCGGCGGCCATGCCGAACCCGTCGAAGAACTCCAGGGCGGCCGCGGCGGTCACCTGCATCGGCAGGAGTTCGATGCGCCGCAGTGCGCTCTGCGCCGCGGCGCGGACTTCGCCTCGAGCCAGCTGTACCGCGGTGAGTTGGTCGAGCGCGGCGCTCTCGATCATCGGGTCGTCGATGTGGCGGGCCAGCGTGAGGGCGCGCTCGATCAGTTCGACGGTGGCGGGATCGGCTACCGCGCCGTTGAACGCCTCGGCGGTCAGCAGCCGAGCCTGCGCCGTCAGGTCGCCGTCAGCCAGCGTCCACCCCTCGGCGATCAGCGCCTCGACCTCACCGACCGCGGGACCGGTAGCCATGAGCCCAGGGCCGCGATTGATCAACTCGGCATTCTGGGCGAGGTCAGCAGCCGCGCGAGCCCGGTCCCCGGCGCGTAGGGCTGCATCGGCCGCGGCCCGGCGCAGCTGCAGCGCCTCGTTGCCGAAATGGCGCGACTCCGCGGCACCTGCGGCACTGCGCAAGGCGTCGGCGGTGGCGCGGTCGTCCGCGGCCAGCTCGGCCGCCTGTTCGTAGCGCCGCTGCGACTCACCGGGCAAGCCCCGGGTGAAGTTCAGTTCGGCCAGCCCGATCGCCAACCGGTACGCGGACGGCCGGAAGTCAGCCGTCCCGGCGGCCGCCCAGGTCAGGGCACAGCGCAGCTCGTCGGCGACCTGATCGAATGCGCCGCGCCAGGAACCGAGGAGTTCGCGGGACGCGACCTCGAGTACGGCGGCCTCGCCCAGGCACCAGTTGAGGTGGCGCGAGTGGGCCTCGACTCCCTCGCCTGCGTCATCGAGCCGATCGACGCCGTACTGACGGATGGTCTCCAAGGCCCGGTAGCGAGTCCCCGTCGGCTGGGCGATCGCGGTCAGCAGGCTCTGGTCGGCGAGTCCGGCCAGGATGGTCGGAATGGCTCCGGCGGGCACTGGCTGCCAATCGGCCAGCACCTCGGTGGCGGCGCCGGCGGTGAACGGCCCGGCGAAGACCGAGACCCGGCGCAGCACCGCCTGATCGGGTTCGGCCAGCAGCGCGTAGCTCCAGTCGAGGGCCGAGCGCAAGGAACGGTGCCGGTCGTCGATCCGCGGGCCGCCGGTCAGCAGCCGCAGCCGGTCGGCCAGCCCCGCTTCGAGCCCATCGAGCCCGAGCGAGGCGAAGCGGGCGGCCGCCAGTTCGATCGCCAGCGCCATGCCGTCGAGGCCCCTGCAGACGGCGGCGATGCGTCTCTTGTCGTCGGATGTCAGCGGACTCCCACCGGCTGCGGCCCGCCCGAGGAACAGCTCGACGGCATCACCAGGGCCGCCGTCGTCGGCTTCGACCGACATACCGGGCACCGCAAACACCCATTCGAAGGGCACCAGCAGCCTCGCCCGGCTGGTGGCGAGCACCGTCAGCCTGGGACAGCCGGCGAGCAGCCGTTCCAGCAGGACCACCACGCCGTCCAGCAGGTGCTCGCAGTTATCCAGCACAAGCAGCGTTTCCCGATCGGCCACCCAGCCGAGGACGTTGTCGGTCGCCGAACGGCCCTGACGCTCGCCGAGGCCCAGCGCGTCCGCGATCGCCGGCGCGATCATCAACGGATCGGTAACCGGTACCAGGTCGACGTACCAGACCCCGTCGGCGAATCGGCCAGCGGCGTCACCAGCGACGCTCAGGGCCAGCCGAGTCTTGCCGACCCCGCCCGGTCCGACCGCCGTGACCAGACGGTGCTCGCGCAGCGCAGCACTCAGCGCCGCCCGTTCAGCCACCCGCCCCACGAACGGCGTCAATTGCGACGGCAGCGCGACCGCGGTAGTGGCACCGGGCGCGCTCGGCGCAACGGAGTCCAGGCTCGCTGCGACCGCTGCCAGCGCGCGGCGATCGTCCACCTGAAGCTTTCGCAGCAGTGACGAGACGTGGCTCTCGACGGTGCGGATGGAGATGAACAGCCGGGCGCCGATCTCGGCATTGGTCAGGTGCTCGCCGAGCGCGGCCAAGACCTCGGCCTCGCGCGCCGAGATACCCACCTCGGGTAGTGCCCGTTGACCAGCCACGTTCAGATTGTGCACACCATTCGGCGCTCAATGCTCGCCGCGGATGATTGCCGCGTAGACCTCACCGCTGTGCTTGATCGTCCGTCGCTGGCTCGGGTAGTCGACGTAGGCCAGCCCGAACCGCGGCCAGTACCCGTACGACCATTCGAAGTTGTCGGTGAGCGACCAGGCGTAGAAGCCCTGCACGCGAGCACCCTCGGCGACCGCCGACGCCGTCGCGCCGATGTGGTCTCGCAGGTACTCGGCGCGCTCGGCATCGTGGACGTGCCCGTCGGCATCGGGCACATCGTCGAAGGCCGCTCCGCTCTCGGTGACATATAGGACCGGGCTGTCGTACTCCTTCGCCACCCGGACCAGCACGTCGTGCAGTCCCTGCGGATGTACCTCCCAGCCCATTGCCGTCGTCGCGGCACCGACGACCGGCACCGGCCGGTAGCCGAGGGTGGCCACGGTGTCGTCAGCCGCGACGCGCATCCGGAAGTAGTAGTTGACGCCGAGGAAATCCAGCGGTGCGGCGATCACCTCCAGGTCACGCGGTTGCACGGGCGGTTCGATCCCGTACACATCGACCATGTCTGCCGGGTACCCACGTCCGTGCAGCGGATCGAGCCACCACCGGTTGGTGTGCCCGTCGGCCCGCTCGGCGGCCCGGGCGTCGGCCGGGTCGTCGGTCGCCGGCTCGCACGGGCTCAGGTTCAGGACGATCCCCACCTGCGGCGTGCTCTCGGCGTTCGCGCGCACGGCGTCGCTCGCCAGCCCGTGCCCGAGCAACAGGTGATGTGATGCATGCACGGCGTCGTGCAGGTCGCGGTGGCCGGGCGCCATCCTCCCCTCGAGATGCGCTATCCAGGCGCAGCACAGGGGCTCGTTGATCGTCGTCCAGTCACGGACCCGGTCACCCAGTCGCGCAGCGACAACACCGGCGTACTCCGCGAAGCGCAGCGCGGTGTCACGCGCGACCCACCCGCCCGAACGCTGCAGCGCCGAGGGCAGATCCCAGTGGTACAGCGTCACGAACGGCGTGATCTCGGCGTCGAGCAGGTCGTCGACGATGCGGTCGTAGTGGTCCAGACCGGCAGGGTTGAGCGCGCCGCTGCCGAGTGGCTGGATGCGCGGCCACGCGACCGAGAAGCGATAACTGGTCACCCCGAGCCGGCGCAGCAGCGCGAGGTCCTCCGGCCAGCGATGGTAGGAGTCGCACGCCTGCTCGCCGGTGTCGCCGCCCTCGATCGCGTTGGGGGTACGGCAGAAGTCGTCCCAGATCGACGGCATCCGCCCGTCCGCGGCCACCGCCCCTTCCGTCTGGTACGCCGACGTCGAGACGCCCCAGCGGAAGTCCGCGGGAAGGGACGAGAGGTTCATCGAGCAGGGTCCTTTCACTTCACCGAGCCGGCGGTCATGCCGGCGACGAGGTAGCGCTGGAGCACGAGGAAGCCGACGACGATCGGCACGCTCACGGTGAGCGCCGCCGCCATGATCTGGTTCCAGTAGACGTTGTTCTGGGTCGCGTATCCCTGCAGCCCGACGGCCAGGGTGCGGGTCGAATCGTCGGTCAGCACCGAGGCGAACAGCACCTCACCCCACGCGGTCATGAACGCGTAGATCAGGACGGCGACGATGCCGGGCATCGCGGCCGGGATGACGACGCGCATGAAGGCGCCCAGCGGCCCGCACCCGTCGACCTTCGCGGCCTCGTCCAGTTCGCGCGGCACCGAGTCCAGGTAGCCGGCCAGCATCCAGATCGCGAACGGCAGCGTGAACGTCATGTACGTGACGATGAGACCCGTCCGGCTGCCGTAGAGCTGAAGGCCGGTCGTGTTGCCGAGGTTGACGAAGATGACGTAGAGGGGCAGCAGGAACAGGATGCCGGGAAACATCTGCGTCGAAAGCACGACCACCGAGAACGCCTGCCGGCCGCGGAAGCGGTACCGGCTCAGCGAATAGGCCGCGAGCAGCGCGACGACCACTGACGCGATCGAAGCGACGGTGGAGACGACCAGGCTGTTCACGAAGTAGTCGGCCAGCGGAATCGTCTTCCACATTTCGACGAACGGCTTGGCCGACAGGTGGCTCGGCCACCAGGTGAACCGCTCCTGCACGTCGGCCAGCGGCTTCAGCGCCGACGTCACCATCACCCACACCGGAATGAGCGCGAACAATGCCAGCACGGCCAGCCCGATGGCGCGGGTCCATTTGAACCACATTGGCTCACGCATCGTTGCTCCCCGACTTCGCCAGCCGCAGATATCCGCCGGTAACCACGAGCAGGAAGATCAGCAGCAGCACCGACATCGCCGACCCGGTTCCGAAGTTCCAGGTGACAAACGAGTTCTGATAGATGTGCATCGAGATGATGTCGGCCTGGTGGGGGGCGCCCTTTCCGAACAGGGTGAACGGCGTGGTGAAGTCGTTGAACGTCCACAGGAACAGGACGAGCAGCAACACGCGGTTAACGGGGCGCAGCATCGGCAAGGTCACGCCGCGGAACTGTGCCCACACGCCCGCCCCGTCCAGCCCCGCGGCTTCGTACAGATCCTGGGAGATGCTCTGCATCCCGGCGGTGAGCATGAGGAACGCGAACGGCCACGTGCGCCAGACCTCGACGATCACCAGGCTGTAGAAGCTGTTCTGCCCGATCAGCCAGAACGGGCGATCGCCACCGGCGAGGTGCAGCTGGTCGACGAGCACGTGGTTCACCGCGCCGTTGTCGCGCTGCAGCATGAAGTTCCAGGTGATCACCGACGCGAACACCGGCAGGGCGTAGGGGATGAGGAAGATCGTGCGGACGATGCCCCGCCCCGGGAACGGACGTTGGGTGAACACCGCAGCCGCCATCCCGAACGTCCAGGACACGACCAGGACGATGACGGTGAAGATGATCGTGACGAAGAACGAGTGCAGCAGTTGCTTTCCGGCGGCGCTGTTGAAGTCGAGGGCGTACCGGTAGTTGGCCAGGCCCGCGTTCGGTGCCTGGCGCCAGTTGGCGATGTAGAACTGGGTCAACTTAAGGAAGCTGATGCCGATGCCGACGAGCATCGGGACGATGTGGATCAGCAGTTCCAGAATCACGGCTGGGACGAGCAGCAGGTAGGGCAGCACCTGCCGACGCCGCCGGCGACCGGCCGCCGGAACCGGGGTCGATGGGGGCGAGTCGGCCGCCACCCTCGTGTCAAGCACCACTGGGCTGTTCCTTGCCTCGGGGACGGGCGCCGCGCGCGCCCGCCCCCGATCGTCGGGTCAGGACAGCTGCTGTTGAGCTGCCTTGAGCTGGGCGCTGATGTCGGACTCCGAGACGTTCTTGCCGCTGGCCGCGTCGGCGAGCATGTTCTTGACCGCCGTCCCGATCAGCGTCTCGAACTGGCTTTCGGCGGCCACCGCGGGCAGCGGTGCTGCCGAGGCGCTCAGGATCTTCTTGAACGTCTGCACCGCCGGGGTGTTGAAGGCTGGGTCGGCGTAGGCGTCGGTGACTGACGGCATCGAGCCGTAGGTCTTGTTCAACACCTTTTGCTCAGGCGTGCTTGTCATGAACTTCACGAACTGCAGTGCGGCGTCCATGTGCTTGGTGTTCTTGAAAACAGCCAGGTTGATGCCGGCGACCATGCTCGTGACCTTCTTGCCGCCTGCAGGCATCGGGTCGGGAAGCGGCATCGGGGCTACACCGATGTCAGCGGCGTTCATGCCGAGCTGCTTGAGCGAGCCGGATGCGGCCTGCCAGAGGACCATCGCCGACTTGCCCTTCGCGAAGTCGGCCAGTGCCTCGGTGCCCTGTGCGTATTCCGCGTTGCTCGGGTTGGTGATCTTGTCCTGCTGGATGAAGTCGAGGTACTGACGGACCGCGGCGACGTTCTGCGGCGTGTCGAACGTCGGCTTGCCCGCCGCGTCGAAGAAGGCGCCGCCCTGCTGCTGGCTGAGCGTGAACACGTTGTGGACGTTCTCGCTGACGCTGCCGCCCTCGATGGACAGGCCCCAGTGCTGCGCGTTGGTGACCTTCTTCGCGTCGGTCTCGAACTCCGCCCAGGTGGTCGGCGGCTGACTGATGCCCGCCTCGGCGAAGTACTTCTTGTTGTAGTACAGGCCGTAGGCGAGGCTGTAGATCGGCACGGCCGTCGGCGGCTTGTCCGCGGCACCGGTCGCCGACAAGCTGCCGCCGAGGAACCGGCTCTTGCCGCCGATCTTGGCCATCACGCTGTCGTCAAACGGTACGAACGCGCCCGTGGCCTGCAGCGACGCCGACCAGGTGTTGCCGATGTTGAGCACATCGGGACCCTTGCCCGACGTCGTCGCCGTCAGGATGTTGTTGAGTAGGTCGGCCCACGGCACGACCTGCAGCTTGACCTTGATGCCGGTCTGCTGGGTGAACTTCGCCAGTTCCGGACCGAGCACCTGCTTGTCGTTGTCCAGGCTCGTTCCCTGGTTGCTCGCCCAATAGGTGAGCGTCACGTTCTTGTCCGATCCACTCCCGCTGTTGCTACTGCTACACGCCGAGAGGGCGCTCACGCCGACCAACGAGGCCAACGCGAGCGCAGCCAACCGAGTCACTCGCATGCCGAGTCCTTTCTGTCGGAAACCTTGGACCGAGCAGCGGATGCCAGCGGGGTCCGAGCGAGCCGCATCGATCTTTTACGACTTCCTCTAAGTCGTGTATGTTGTGCGCGAGAACAAAACCGCGTCAATGGTAATCGGGTGCTTTGTGTCCAATTCGTTACCAACGGATGGCGGCGAGAACACCAGCATGGCGAGGGAGGTACGCGTGCAGCGTCGGATGTCGAGGGAGCCCCAGACCGTTCGCGATCTGCGCAAGACGAACCGCGCGACGGCCTTGTGGGAGCTCTACCTGCGCGGCGCGCTGAGCCGGCAGCAGATCGGCGCTGCCACCGGTGTCTCGCTCGCCACGGTCAGCAACGTGATCGGCGAACTGCTCGACCAGGGTGTCCTCATCGAGGTCGGGTCGGAGGATTCCAACGGTGGCCGCCCGCGTGGTCTGGTGCAGGTCAATCCGGAGTTCGGCTTCGTCATCGGCGTGGACATCGGGGAGACCGCGGTCCTGGTCGAGCTGTTCGACCTGGGCATGCGAGTGCGGGCGTCGCACCGGTCGACGGCCGTCCTGACCCGGCTCGACCCGGCGGATGCGGTGGCGCAGGTGACGCTGGGCATCGATCACGTCGTCGCCGAAGCACAGCTGGCCGCGTCGGACATCCTGGGCGTGGGCATCGGAGTCCCCGGCCTCGTGGAGCACGCCGACGGCGCCGTGGTCCACGGCCAGAGCATCGGCTGGGACGCGGTGCCGTTCGAGCAGCTGATGCGGCAGCACATCTCGTTGCCGATGATCATCGACAACGGCGCGAAGACGCTGGGCCTGGCGGAGACCTGGTTCGGTGCGGCCCGCGGCGTGGACAACGCCGTCATCGCCCTGCTCGGCGTGGGGGTCGGCACCAGCATCGTGAGCAACCGCCAGCTCTACCGCGGCGCGACCAGCAGCGCCGGTGAGTGGGGACACACCACGATCGTCGTCGACGGCCGCAGGTGTCGCTGCGGTGCTCTCGGCTGCCTGGAGGCCTACATCGGCGCTGCGGCCATCGTCAGCCGTTACGACGAGCTGGCCGGTCGTCGGCGCCGGACCAGCCAGGCCGATCTGGAAAAGCGCATCGACCGCATGCTCGCGACGCGCGAGAGCGACGAGGTCGCTGCGCAGGTGCTCGATGAGACCGCGACGTACCTCGGCGTCGGGATCGCCAACCTGGCGAACCTCTTCAATCCCGAACGCGTCGTCGTCGGCGGGTGGCTCGGCCAGAGCCTCGGCAACGTCCTATTGCCGGAGATCCGCGACGCCGCTGGGCGCAACGCGCTGCGGCTGCCGTTCAGTCACCTGGAGATCGTCCGTGCGGAACTCGGCCCGGACGCGGTCGCCCTCGGGGCGGCGACGCTTCCGGTGGCGCAGTTCCTGTCGCTGGGTGGTCCGACGAGGTCGGCGGTGTCGACGGCTGACCGGATGCCCGCTGATCCGCGCGGCGTCCTCCGGGGCTGACCGGCCTGACCGACCCGTGACGAAGGCCCCGCATCCGGGTTGATACGGGGTCTTCGCCGGGGATGTTGTGCTTGCTCAGACCGATGCGGGCTGTGCTGCGTGCTCGGGTACCCATTCCTGAGCGGCTACCGCGTGCTCAGGAACCCATTCGTCAGCGGCGGCGGCGATCTCGTCGTCGGACCACTGCGGCACCGATGTCGTCGAGGTAGCCGCAACCGGGACGATCGTCGCCGGATTGCCGTGCGCGTCTCGAGGATCGGCTACCGGCGTCACCGCCCGGCGGGCGTACAGCACGCCGACGATCGTGCCCAGCGCGTCCAGAGCGCCGGTGACCTTCGCGATATCGGCGTCGGACTGCGCCACCGTCAGCCAGTGCATCGCGATCGCGAGGTGCAGGACGGCAGTGACCACCCCGACGACCGCGACCCGCTTGGCCAGCACCTCGCGGGCGAGGCCTTCCACGTTCAGGTTGAGTGTCATGGTCAGCTCCACACTTGAAGGGCTCGGGTGAACTCGGCGGCGGGCCACGTCTGGACGCGGCCACCGGCCTTGATGTGTGCTTGGCGGGCGGCGTTGGTCGTCGAGAGCAGCGCCTTGCCGCCGGAGAGGAAGAAGGCGGACTTGCCGCCGTTTCCGCCGTTCAGGATCAGGATCATTTCGTCCTCCTCGGACTCTGGTTTGGTGGTGTTGAGCGCGTGGCCGAATGACCACAGGGCGTCGACGACGTGTTGGGCCCGGGCGTCTTGCTCGCGGTAGTTGGAACCGTCGGAGAATCGGGAGCCCTGCACAGACTGCGCGGCGACCCAGTTGTCCATGTGTTGCCAGTCGTGCTGGGCGAGCCGGTCGAGGAAGATCGCCGTCGAGGTCTGCGGGTCCATCAACTCCGCGGGCGTCCCCCACGTCGTGTCGCTGACCGTCGACGTGCCCTTCGATGCGTAGCTGGGTCCGACCTGCTGTTGGTACATGCCCACCGAGGCGTGGTCGTGACCGAGTCCGTCGGTCGTCCAGTCCAGTAGGTCGTGGGGGAAGTGCACCGACGACGGGACGTTTCCCGACGCGAGCACCCGCATCCCGGATTCGGTCAGCGCCGTCTGGACCGCGATGTAGGCGGCCTTCGCCGGCCAACCGCGGGCCTGGACCGCCGCGATGATGCCTAGTGCGTTGGTGAGCTGACTGCTCGTCAGACCCAAGTCTTCTGCTGTGACCATGATCGACTCCCGGTGGATGTGCTGCCTCTTGTGGGTCAGATGCAGATCCATGGGCGCCTGATGCATCTCGGCGGCTTTTTCCTCCGGGCGGGCACGGCGCGGCGGATGCTCAGCCGGTCGGCGCACTCCCGGGAAACGACGAGGGCCCCGGAAATGGCGATTTCTAGGGGTCGTCGCAACACTCGTTGTTAGAAATGAAGGAAAGCAGCGAGACGGTCGGCTGGGGTTGCCCAGCCGAGTGTTTTGCGTGGGCGACCGTTGAGCTCAGCGGCGACGGCAGCGAGGTCGTCGGG
>JAOPWD010000409.1 GCA_025965875.1 Pseudonocardiales bacterium | reverse complement strand
CCGCCACCACCGTCCCGTCCCGTGACGAGATCGACGAGGCGATGCGCGACGTCGTCGACCCCGAACTCGGCATCAACGTCGTCGACCTCGGCCTCGTGTACGACGTGCACGTCGAGGAGGCCGACGGGGGCCGGGTGATCACGCTCGACATGACGCTCACATCAGCGGCGTGCCCACTCACCGACGTCATCGAGGACCAGGCCAACGCGGCGATCACCGGCGGGCCGAAGCCACTGGCCGGGGAACTCAAGATCAACTGGGTCTGGATGCCGCCATGGGGTCCGGACAAGATCACCGACGACGGGCGCGAGCAGCTTCGCGCACTCGGCTTCAACGTCTGATGCAGGCGGTACCTGCGTTCCGCGCCATTGCCGTCGCCGAAGCCATTTCGTGGCTGGCGTTGATCGTGGCCACCATCGTCAAGTACACCGCCGATCAACCCGTCGGCGTGAAGATTCTCGGCCCGATCCACGGCGTGCTGTTCATCGCCTACGTGGTACTGGCCCTGGCCGTCCGGGCGCAGCTGCGCTGGAACGCGAAGACCTCGCTGATCGTGCTGGTCGACTCGGTGCTGCCCGGCGGCGGCCTCGTAGTCGCCCGCCGCGCCGACCTCAAGCCCGTGACCGTCTGACCGTACGCACGCCACACGTGACAATGTGAATGTGCGATCGGCTATCAAGCCGACCGTTTGACCGTCGAATCACACATAGACGAGCCGGACATACCCGACTAGGTTTGCCTGGACGTTGCCGCCGCGTGTGTTCGAAGGGTCGGGTCATGCTCGAGGTCACGGATCTCCATGTCTCCTACGGTGGCGCCGTGCGGGCCCTGCAGGGGGTCAGTCTCCACGTACCTGACCGCCAGGTGGTTGCCGTTCTCGGCAGCAACGGTGCCGGCAAGAGCACGTTGTTGCGGACCGTGTCGGCCACGCTGCGGCTGCATCGCGGCGCCGTCGTCGGCGGGTCGATCACCTACCACGGCAAGAGCCTGGCCGGCCTGGACGCGGCTCGCACCGTGCGCCTGGGCATCGTGCAGGTGCCCGAGGGTAGACGAATCTTCGGCCGGTTGACCGTCGAGGAGAACCTGCGGGCGGGCGGGCTCGGGGCAGCCGACAAGCGGGCCAGGGCAGCATCCAGGGACCGCGTATTCGACCTGTTCCCGATCCTCGCGCAGCGGCGCAAGCAGCGTGCAGCGCTGCTGTCCGGCGGCGAGCAGCAGATGCTGGCTATCGGTCGCGCCTTGATGACGGCGCCGAAGCTGATCATCCTCGACGAGCCCAGTCTCGGCCTGGCGCCTAAGATCGTCGGCCAGATCGGCCGCATCCTGAAGGCGATCAATGCCGACGGCACCTCCGTCCTGCTCGTCGAGCAGAACGCGGTCATGGCGCTCGGCGTTGCGGACACCGCCTATGTCCTCGACGTCGGACGAGTGTCGCTGTCGGGTTCGGCCAAGGAACTCGCGGCCAGCGATGACGTACGGCAGCTCTACCTCGGGCACACGGCGACCTCGTCGCCCGGGGTGGTGGCCGGGAAGCCCGACGTCGAAGAGTCACTGCGGCCGAAGGCAACCCTGAGCCGGTGGCAGGGATGAGCGCCCAACCGGAGCTTGAGCTGGCGCCGGCGCCGGACATCCCTACGTTGGTGGTCGCGAACGTTTCGGTCACCTTCGCCGGAATCAACGCCTTGAGCGATGTCTCGTTCACGGTGGCGCCGGGCAGCATTCACGCCATCATTGGCCCCAACGGTGCCGGAAAGTCGACGGCCTTTAACGTGTTGTCGGGCATCTACCGCGCCACGTCAGGCGCGGTGCGCTTCGGCGACGACAACCTGATCGGCCTGCGCCCGCACCGCATCGCCCGGCTCGGCGTCGCGCGGGCATTTCAGAACATCGCTTTGTCAAAAGGCCAAACCGTCGCCGAGAACCTCATGCTCGGACGCCACGCACTCACCCGTTCCGGCTTCCTGATCTCCGGGCTGCGCCTACCTTCCGCGGTACGCGAGGGCCGGGTGCACGGCGCTCGGATTCGCGAGATTGCCGAGTTTGTCGGGCTCGGCGACAAGCTCGAGCGACCGGCCGGGCTGCTGTCCTATGGCGACCAGAAGCGAGTCGAGTTGGCCCGTGCGTTGGCCTGCGAGCCACGGTTGCTGCTGTTGGACGAGCCGGTCGCGGGAATGAACGCCGAGGAGTCGGCCTACATGGCGGACCTGATCGCCGAGGTACGCCGCGAACTGGGCATCTCCATCCTCTTGGTCGAGCACGACATGGGGCTGGTGATGGGCATCTCCGACCGGGTCACGGTGCTGGACTTCGGCCGCCTCATCGCGGAAGGCACTCCGGCCCAGGTGCAGGACGACCCCGACGTCGTTCGGGCGTATCTGGGCACCGGCGAGGACGACGACGACAACACCGACGACATCCCGCCGAGAACCGTCCGCGACGCAATCAAGGGGAGCAGCGAATGACCCGGTTCTTCGAGCTGGTCCTCAACGGCGTGAGCCTGGGCAGCATCTACGCGCTGATCGCGCTGGGTTTCGTCATCGTGTTCAAGGCCACCGAGGTGGTGAACTTCGCCCAAGGCAGCCTGCTGGTTCTGGGTGGCTACATCACCGCGCAGGCACACGATCACATGCCGTTCGTTCCTGCGCTGCTCGTCGGCATTGCGGCGACGGCGTTCACCGCGCTGCTCATCGAGCGGATTTTCATCAGCAACATGCGCGGTGCCAACGTCAACGCCCTGGCCATCCTGACCATCGGCATCGACATTCTGCTGATCACCGAGCTCACTCG
>JAOPWD010000383.1 GCA_025965875.1 Pseudonocardiales bacterium | reverse complement strand
GGGCCAGACCGTGGTCGTGCTCGGCGCGGGCGCGGAAATGGGTCCGCTGCAGGCGCTGCTGCGATGGGGAGCCCGGGTGGCAGCCGTCGACCTGCCGAGCCCGGACATGTGGCGGCGCGTCTTGGCGATCGGTCGCGACCGAGCGGGAACTCTGCTCGTGCCCGTCAGCGCAGATTCGGTGGGCGCCAGGAACGCCGAGGCAACGGCCGAGCACGCCGGGCTCGATCTGTTGACTGAGGTCGCTACCGCCGCCGAGTGGATTCGCGGTATCGCCGGCCGGGTGGTCCTCGGTAACTACGTGTACGCCGACGGGGTGACCAACCTGCGGGTCTCTGCGGCGGTGGATTCGCTCACCTTGTCGCTCCAGGGGGCACTCCCGGATCTGGCGCTCGCCTTCCTCGCGACTCCGACGGACGTCTTCGCGGTGCCGCCGGAGGCAGTAGCGCATGCCCACGATGCGTACGAGAACCGGTCGCGGAAGGCTAAGGTCTTCGGCCGGCCGTTGCGGACGGTTTCCGCGGGACGCCTGCTACGACGCCAGTACGTGCCCGGCGTACAACCGGGCATCCACGACGCCATCGTTGCGCAGCAGGGACCCAACTACGCGCTGGCCAAACGGCTGCAGCGATGGCGGGCAACCGTCGCGCGCGACGCGGGCAGCACCGTGTCGATGAACATCGCGCCGCCGACCCGGACCCGATCGGTGCTGAAGAACCGGGCGCTGGCCGCCGCCTACGCCGGCGCGTTTCGCTTCGGCGTCGAGGTGTTCGAGCCGGCCACCGCCAACACCCTGATGGCAGCACTGCTCGTCGCCGACCTGAACACCGGCGGCGGTCCCGCCCACGAGAACCCGTGGCAGGACGAGGCGTACGCCGCCGTCCATGGCGGGCTGTGGCGCGCTCCCTACCAGCCACGCAGCGCACTCGGCCTGGCCGCTGTCCTCGGCTACGGCGCGGCGCGCCACTGAACCGCGCTTTAACCGAGCGCGTCGAGTTGGGCTTTGAACCATGTCGTCGGAGGCATGCGGACGGCCGCCGCACGCATCCGGCCGGCTCGGTCGGCTCGCTCGCCGTGCGACATCTGCAGCGCCGCGTGCAGTGCCTCGGCGGTCGCCGAGACGTCGAACGGGTTGACCTGCAACGCGTCGGCTCCGAGTGTCTCGGCCGCGCCGGCCTCGCGTGAGAGCACGACGGCTGGTTCCCGCTCCGAGACGACCAACCCCTCGAGGACGACCAGGTTCATGCCGTCGCGCACCGAGTTGACGAACAGCACGTCGCTGCGCCGCAGCAGCGCCAGCGCGGCCGGGTAGTCGTCGACGATCTCGAGCAGCATCGGCGACCAGTCGTCGGTGCCGAACTCGTCTTCGATGTCGGAGGCGAGCCGTTCGATCGAGGCGGTGTACTCCCGGTAGGCCGGCAGGTCCTCACGGGACGGGTTGTTGTAGACCGCGTGGACGACCCGGTCCCGCCATTCCGGGTAGGTCCGCAACAACTCGCGGTAGGCGAGCAGCCCCCGCCAGACGTTCTTGGAAAGCTCGGTGCGGTCGACTCGACCGATCACCCGCCGGTCACCGACGGCCTCGCCCAGCACCCGCACCGAACTCTCGACGTCGCGCCGGAAAGCCAACTTCTTCATCTCTTCCGCGTCGGTGCCCAGCGGAAAGACCGAGACGCCGTCCGGCTCGCGGCCCAGCACGGCCTTGCAGGTGGCCCGGAACAGCGCCGCCCACCGTTCGGTGTGAAAACCGACGACATCGGCACCGAGCAGGCCGTCGACGATGGCGTAGGCAACATCATCGGGCAGCATCGCGATGTAGTCGGGCGAGACCCACGGCGTGTGGGTGAAGTGCCCGATCCGCAGATCGGGGCGCAGCGTGCGCAGCATCCGCGGTGCCAAGAACAGGTGATAGTCCTGGATCACCACGCGGGCATTCGGGGCGGCCTCCTCGGCCAGGGCTTGGGCGAACGCCTGGTTGTAACGCAGGTAGGACGCCCATTGCCGGCGCCAGGCCGCGTCGAAGATGGGCGCCTTGGGCAGCTCGTAGAGCATGTGCAGGACGAACCACAGCGTCGAGTTGGCCACGCCGTTGTAGGCGTTGCGGAAGGTCAAGCCGTCGATGGGCAACATCCGCACGTCGAACTCGCCCTTCAACGCCTCCGACGCAAAGTCCACCGCAGACAGCCGGCCACCCCTGGCCTGCCGGGCCAGTGCCCGCTCGCGGTCGTTCATGGCCGCGCACACCCACACCGCGTCCGGCGTCTCGCGCAGCGCGTCCTGCATCCCGCTGACCAGCCCACCGCTGCCCCGCCGGACCTCGTCGTCGCCGTCCTCGACCGCGACGACCGACAGCGGTCCACGATTCGAGGCGATCAGAAGAGGGGCTCGTCCCGGTGAAGTCACGCTTTCCTTCCTACCCGAGTCCGCTGCGCCCTACCGTGAGTCAGGACTCAGCCCTGATCCGGTCCAGCGCGTCCTGCAGGTCGGCGGGGAACGGCGAGACGACCCGGATCTGCTCACCGGACGACGGGTGGGTGAAGCCGAGTTCGCGGGCGTGCAGCCACTGCCGCGACAGCTTCAGCCGTTTGGCCAGCACCGGGTCGGCGCCGTAGGCAAGATCGCCCACGCACGGATGCCGGACGGCCGCCATGTGCACCCGGATCTGGTGCGTGCGGCCCGTCTCGAGGTGCACGTCGAGCAGCGACGCCGCCCGGAACGCCTCGACGGTCTCGTAGTGCGTGACACTCGCCCGGCCCCCCGAGACGACCGCGAACTTGTAGTCGGCGGACGGATGCCGGTCGATCGGCGCGTCGATGGTGCCTCGGCTGGGGTCGGGATGGCCCTGGACAAGTGCCGAGTACCGCTTGTCGACGGTGCGCTCCTTGAAGGCGCGCTTGAGCAGGGAGTAGGCGTGCTCGCTCTTGGCCACGACCATGACGCCGGTGGTGCCGACGTCGAGTCGCTGCACGACGCCCTGCCGCTCGGCCGCGCCAGAGGTGGCCACGCGGTAGCCCATCGCAGCCAGCCCCTGCACCACCGTCGGGCCCATCCAGCCGGGGCTCGGATGCGCCGCGACGCCCACGGGCTTGTCGACCACAACGAGGTCGTCGTCGTCGTAGAGCACCACCAGGCCGTCGACGGGCTCGGTCTGGGCGGGCGGCGGGGCGTCGGGTTCCGGCAACGTCACCTCGAGCCACGCGCCGCCGTGCACCTTCGCCGATCGCGGCGGCTTCGCGCCGTCGACGGTCACCCGCCCGGCGTCGACAAGGCCGGCGGCCGCGGTGCGCGAGAAGCCGAACAGCCGCGAGAGGGCGACGTCCAGGCGCAGCCCGTCCAGTCCGTCCGGGACTGGCAACAGTCTGGCGTCACTCACCTCGAGGCCCGCCGCGCCGCACGCGGCTACCGCGGCCGTCGATGTCGACCCCGCACAGTGCGAGGACGGCCAGCAGCACCGCGCCGCACACGATGGCGGAGTCAGCGAGGTTGAAGATCGGCCAGACGTGCCCGTCCTGCGCGAACAGGCTGATCCAGTCCACGACGTGCCCCCGGCCGATGCCGGGCGAGCGGAAGATCCGGTCGGTCAGATTGCCCAGTGCGCCGCCGAGCACCAGGCCGAGGGCCACGGCCCAGCCGGTCGAGCGCATCCGCCCGGCCATCCGCAGAATCACCCCGACCACGGCGAACGCCAGCAGGGTGAGCACAATCGTCGCGCCGGTACCAACAGAGAAGGCGGCGCCGGAATTACGCGTCTCGGTGAGGTAGATCGCCCCGCCCAGGAGGCGCACTGGCGGGTGTCCACCGCCCAGGTTGGACGCGACGACGATCTTGGAGACCAGGTCGAGCCCGAGCGCGAGAGTCGCCACCGCTAGGAACAGGCCGAGCCGGCGTGGCCGGGCAGGCGTCGGGGGCGTCGCGGGCAGCGCAGCGTCTGACGGGGTCTCGACGTCGCGCTCTGCGTTGCTCACGTGTCCATTGTCCCGCACCCGGTGACGTTTGGGGACCGCGCGCAACTCAGCCGCCCTACCGGCGCTCCTCGCGCTGCTTGCAGGCGACGTCCAGCGTGGCGCTCGGGAACGCCTTGAGCCGGGCCTTGGGGATCGGCTTGCCACAGCTCTCGCAGAATCCGTAGGTACCGGCGTCGATGCGCTCCACCGCCCGCTGGATCTGGGTCAACAGGTCCAGCCGGTTGGCCGCGATGGACTGCTCCTGCTCGCGCTCAAAGGTCTTGCTCCCGGCGTCGGCCTGGTCGTCGCCCGCGCCGTCCGTGCTCGACTTCTGCAGGTCGTTGAGGTCGCTGAGCGAGCGGTCATATGCCGACTTCATCTCGGTCAACTCGGCGACGAGATCCTTGCGGACGGCGGCCAGTTCGGCCCGCGTCCACTCGGAGTCCTTCGGCACGGCGGCGGCCGGCGATTTCTGTGCCGGCGCCTTCTTGGCCGGGGTCGCGTTCTTCACGGGTGCTGCGTTGGTCACGTGAGCTGCCTTCGCGGGTGCGGATTTGCTGGGGGTTGCGTTGGCCTTGGCGAGCGCCGCCTTAGCGGGGGGCGCTTTCTTGGCTGGAGCGGCCTTCTTGGCTGGAGCGGCCTTCTTGGCCGGAGCGGCATTCTTGACCGCCGCGGCATTCTTGACCGCCGCGGCATTCTTGACCGGAGCGGCATTCTTGACCGGGGCCGCTTTCTTGACCGGAGCGGCGTTCTTGTCTGGCGCCGCCTGCTTGGCTGGGGCTACCTTCTTGGCCGCACTCGCTTACTTGACTGGCGTCGATTTCGCCACAAATCCAGCTTTCTTGGCCGGCGTCGCCTTCTTGGCGCTAACCGCTTTCTTGGCTGAAGCAGGCTTGCGTGGCACGGCCTTCTTGGCCGGGGCCGCCTTCTTTGCCGCCGGGGTGGCCTTGGTCCCACTCACTCGGCGCA
>JAOPWD010000375.1 GCA_025965875.1 Pseudonocardiales bacterium | reverse complement strand
AGGTGAAGGGCAAGGCGCTCGCCGACCTGGTGCACGGCTGGGCCATCACCGTGCATCGGGCCCAGGGCTCGGAGTTCCCGGCCGTCGTCGTGGTGGTGCCTCCCGAAGCCGGCGGGATGCTGTCGCGTCCGCTGATCTACACCGCGATGACGCGGGCGCAGCGGCACCTGTCTGTCGTGCATGCCGCCGGTCCCGCGCTGGCTCGCGCGGTGCGCCAGATCGGCACCCTGCCCAGGCGGACGAGGCTGCAGGCGATGCTGGTCGAGTACCTCAGCGAGCCGTCGGAATAGTCGGCGCGTCAGCGGGTTGCGACAGGTACCACCAATTCGACATCGAGGGGATTGTGTCGTGCCCAAGGTCTTTCGTTTCGCCGAGTACGGCGGTCCCGAGACGCAGGAGTTCGTGGATCTGCCCAAGCCCACACCCGGCCCCAGCGAGCTCCTCGTCCGAGTAAAGGCAGCCAGTGTCAACCCGATCGATTACAAGGTCCGGCAAGGACTGCTGAAAGACTTCGCCCCCCGGGAGCTGCCCTCGGAGTTCGGCAGCGAGGTATCCGGTGTCGTGGAAGCGCTCGGTCAGGATGTCGACGGGTTCGCAGTAGGCGACGAGGTCTTCGGGCAGCCGGCCGAAACGCACGGGGCGTTTTCCGAGTACACGGTGACGAGCGCAATCGCCACGGCGAAGAAGCCGCCGCAGGTCAGCTTCGAGGATGCCGCCACGCTCACCGTCGCAGCCGCGACGGCCCACGACGGCATCGTGCACCTCGGCCTGTCCGAGGGGCAGACGCTGCTCATCACCGGGATCGGTGGTGGCGTCGGGGTGGCCGCGGCCCAGATCGCGCGCGACTCGGGCATCGCGGTGTTCGGCACCGCGAGCGAATCCAAGCGTGCGCTCGTCGAGTCCTTGGACGCGACACTCATCCCGTACGGCGACGGCGTCGAGCAGCGTGTCCGAGACCTGCTGCCCGACGGTGTCGACGGGATCTATGACCTGGTCGGCGGTGACGCGCTGCGCGCGGTCGCAGGCCTGCTCAAGGACGGCGCGAAGTTGATCACCGCCGCCGACCCCCGCACGGCAGCCGAGTTCGGCGGCGCCATGGTGAACCGCGACCGCACCTCGAAGATCCTCGACGAGGTCGCGGCGCTGGTCGCGGCGGGCAAGCTGGACCCGCACGTCAACGACGTCGTCGCATTCGACGATGCTGCCCACGCGATCGCGGCCGTGGAGTCGGGCCATCCGCAGGGCAAGGTCGTCGTCCGGATCGACTGACGGACTGCTCGACGATTACTGCGAGGCGGGCACTTTCACTGCGCCGAGGGCTCGGGATTGGCCGCGGCGGTTGCGGGCCGCTGCGCGTTCCTTCTTGAGCTCGGCGAAGTACTCGAGGAAGTCGACCTGGATGGTGTGCCGTTTAGAGGCCACATACCTCTTGACCACCGACTGGTGAT
Source organism: Pseudonocardiales bacterium (assembly GCA_025965875.1). Classification (GTDB taxonomy): domain Bacteria; phylum Actinomycetota; class Actinomycetes; order Mycobacteriales; family Jatrophihabitantaceae; genus QHCC01. The sequence goes on along the minus strand of JAOPWD010000375.1, from coordinate 3,560 downwards.
ACGCCGCAATCTCCTTGCGCATCTCGCGGTCGGACGGCAGTGTCGCGGTGCCCTCGAGCAGGTCCGCGACCCAGGCCGACTGCGCCTCGGCCAGCGGCATGATCGCGCCGAGGGGCTGGACCAGGCCAACGAAGTAGAGGCCAGGATGAGCGGGGTCGACAACGCGGTGGTACAGCGAGATCTCGTTGTCGTGCGCGGCCAGCAATGACTCGTCGAGGAACGGGAAGGTGATCTTGTAGCCCGTGCAGTAGACGATCACGTCGATCGCTTCGACGCTGCCGTCGACGAAATGGACCTTGCCGCCGTCGAGGCGCTCGATGTTCGGCTTGACGGTGATGTCGCCGTGGCCCAACCGGGTGAGCAGGTCGTCGGAGATAGTCGGGTGGGCCGACAGCAGGCGGTGGTCGGGTTCAGGCAGCCCGTACTTGGTGACCTTGCCGCGGGAGAGCCGGAGCAGGAGTTGAAAGCTGAGCCGCCGCATCCAGAAGAACGGCGCCCGGGCGAACGGCGAGGTCGTCAGGTGGTCGGTAGGGATCCCGAAGATGTACTTCGGCAGCACGTGGGCGCCTCGGCGCATGGCCAGGAAAGTCCGCTCGGCCACCTTCGACGTCTCGACCGCGATGTCGCAGGCAGAGTTGCCGATGCCCAGCACCAGCACCCGCTTGTCCTCGTAGCCCTCGAAGGTCTTGTAGTGGTGCGAGTGGGTCTGCATCCCGGTGAACGTGTCGCTGCCGGGGAACCGCGGTTCCGGCAGTCGCGCGTCCCAGTGGTGTCCGTTGGCCACGAGCACCGCCTCGTAGTGGCGGACCGTCGTTCCCGCGTCGTCCCGGCCGCGGATCGTGACGTCCCAGCCGCCATCGGCACCGGGCGCCACCTGCACGACCTCGGTGCGGAACTGGATCCGGTCGCGGAAGCCGAAATGGTCGACGAAGGCGTCGAAGTAGTGCGCGATCTGCACATGGTTGGGATAGGTCGGGTAGCGGTCGTTCATCGGGAACGACTTGTACTCCATGATCTCGCGCGAGGTGTTGATGTGCAGCGACTTGTACGACGACGACATGCCGTTGTCGTTGAGGTAGCGCCAATTGCCCCCGACCTCGGAGCCCGCCTCGATGCAGTCGAACTCGACGCCGCGCTCCTGCAACACCTGGCAGGCGGCGATCCCGGACGAGCCTGCTCCGATGACGCAGACGCGTGCACCCATGACTGCCTCCGTCGCTGCGCCACATGACCGGGTGGTCACCGGTAGCCTGCCAGCATGCCACGACCGACGTGGGACCGCTTGGAGCAGTCTCGCCGCGAACGCGTCCTGCGGGCTGCGATGATCGAGTTCGGCCGGCGGGGCTACTCCGGAGCGAGCCTCAACGTGATCGCGCGCGAGGCCGGCGTGGCCAAGGGCTCATTGTTCCAGTACTTCGATGACAAGTTCGAGTTCTTCGCCTACGTCGCCGAGCAGACGTCGTTGACCATCTACGCCGCCATGGTGCCGTTACTGTCCGGACCGGCCGAGGGTGAGTCGTTCGCCGACTACTTCGCCGACCTGGTCGACGCGTGGATCGACTACATGGCCACGCATCCGCTCGAGCGCGGTGTCACGGCAGCCACCACGATGGAATTGGACGCCGAGATCCGGCAGGCCGTCCGCGAGCCGGTGCACCGGCTGTATGCACAGGCGCTGCGGCCGCTGCTGGCGCAGGCAATCGTCCGCGGGGATATGCCGAGCGACGCCGACACCGAGGCGATGTTGTCGATGCTGGTGCTGCTGCTGCCGCACCTCGCCCTCGCGCCGTTCGAGCCCGGACTCGATTCCGCGCTCGTGCTGTACGGCACGTCCGGTCCCGATCGTGGCGCCGGCTCTCGGCGGCTCCTCGCCACGCTGATATCGCCGGCCGACGCTCGCGTGCTGCCGTGAGCGAGGCGTATCCCCCCGAGCCGTGGCTGCTGCGCGGTGATCTGCACACGTCGGTGTTCCTCGTGCCGCTGGCCGACGTGCGGGTCGACCTGCCGCCTGGGTGGCGGCCGATGCGGCTGGGCCGGTTCGGCGTGGTGGGCACCGCGTGGGTGTCCTACCGGCCCGGCGGCGTGCTCGCCTACGAGGAGCTGATGTCGACGCTGCTGGTACGGCGCGGGTGGCGGGTGCTGCCCACGATCACGCAGATCTGGGTCGACAGTCCGTCCTCGCGGGACGGCGGGCGGGAGTTGTGGGGAATCCCGAAACAGCTGGCGAAGTTCGGTGCGTTTCTGGCGACCACGGACGACGGACCGATCGCGGCCGGGTCGGTGCAGCCGCGGATCACGCTGCCTTGGCGGTTGCCGGGCGGGTTCGCTGTCGTGCAGCGGCTGACCGGCTCGGCCAAGGTGACTCCGGTGCGCTTCCGGGCTCTGGTGGGGCTGTCCCGCTCGACGTTCGCCGCGGATCCCAGTGGGCCGCTGGCGTTTCTGGCTGGGCGGCGGGCGTTCCTGTCGTTTTCGGTGATCGACTTTCGGATGATCTTTGGGCGGGGCTGAGGGCTCGGCCGAAGGGGTGACGCCGGAGGCCGCAAGGGGTGGAGATCGGCCGCCGATGGGGGTCTAATGAGGCGATGACAGCGGTACGCGCCGAGGACGGTGCAGAGCCCGACTGGGAGTACGCGCCGCTGCGGATACCGGCCGATGTCACTCGGCCCACCGCGGCGGCGCAGCTTTCGTTGCATGCTGAGTTCGGCGGGTGGGAACTCGCGAGGGTGGTCCGGGAGGTCGACGGCACTCGGCGGGTGTGGTTGCGGCGGATGCGCCGGCCTTCCGCTGCGTTGCCGTTGCCTCGGCTGCCGGTCTGACCGCTCCCTTTCTCGGTGCTGCTTTCTCTGGTTTACATGCAAAAGCGAAATGCGCAGCGACGAGGTCGTTCCGTCGTACGTGGGTTGCGCTCTCGGCTCCTTTCTTGTGGTGATCACTGGCCAGTCGCGTTCACTTGATTCACTTCGATAATTATCTTTTGGGACAAGGAGAAAGTGGGTCGGTTCGGTCAGACCCTCTCTCTAGAATCTGCCTTATGAACGACGACGTTGGGCCGGATGAACCGGAGGCGGGACCTGATGTTCCGACCCAGCTCGAGGCCGAAATGTTCCCCGACGATGTTGCCGCTTGGGCGGCCTCAACCACGCCCGGTTCGGCTGTGGTGACGGCGCTGGCGTTGCTGGATCCGGCGCGCATGACACACGAAGGCCGCGTCGATGCTCTCGCGGCGTGGGACAAGCAGGCGGCCTGGTCCCAGGCCAAGCAGGACCGGTTCCTCGCGGTCATGGCCGCAGACCCGACGGTGCCCACCTCGGACGGAGAACTCGACAAAGAATGGGTCCGGGAAGAGGTCGCCTGCGCACTCCGGCTGTCCAGTGGTCATGCGGCGAACCGGTTGCGGGTGGCCAAGGAACTGGCGGGCCGGCTACCGAACACCCTGGACCTGCAGGAACGCGGCGAGATCACCAGTCACCACTCCCGCTCGCTGGCCGAGGCCACCATGACCCTGGACGACCTCACCGCCCGCAAGGTGGAGGAAGCCGTGCTCCCGAACGCGCCGGATC
>JAOPWD010000381.1 GCA_025965875.1 Pseudonocardiales bacterium | reverse complement strand
GTCGATCCGAACATACGTTCACAATACCCTCCGGGTGTGACACTATCAACGACTTTGTCCATATAGTTTCGGTGAATTCTCGCTAGTGGATCTTCATGCGGCGCGCGGGCGGGGGCGGCCGGGACAGGCAGCCGGCAGCGGGCGGTGACAACAGACGCACGCATCCGAAGGCGAGCGCAACACCAAGCCGGCGGCGGGCGCCGAACGAGGACGGACTCCCTCCGTCGCCGCCGACTTTCGAGTAGCACGGAACGGTGCGCCGGCAGCGGGCGCCGAACGAGGACCAACTCCCTCCGTCGCCTTTCGAGTAGCGCGAAGGCCGCGCCGGGAGCGGGAGGAGAGTCACGATCAACGCCGCGAGTCGGACGACCACTCGAGGCCAGACGACTCAGGTGACCGCGACGATGTGTGCCGTGATCAACTGCCCGTCGTCGATCTCGAGCAGTCCCATCGTCCCGCGCGGCTGCCGCCGCCGATCCGTGGGTGACCCGGGATTGAAGAGTCGCTGACTATCGTGGATCTCGTTCAGCGGGACGTGCGAATGTCCGAACACGACCAGCGCGGCGTCGGGAAACATCCGGCGCAGCCGAGCCGCGCGCCCCTCTGCCGGGCCGCTGTCGTGGATCATCGCGACGGACAAGCCCGCCAGGTCGAGCAGCAGCGTGTCCGGCGCACCCCAGTCCGCGACGTCCAGACCGTCGTTGTTGCCACGCACGGCGTGCACCGGAGCCCAGACCGAGAGCTCGTAGAGCACGTCGGGAGTGCATACGTCACCCGCGTGCAGGATGGCGTCGACACCCTCGAGATGAGTGGCCACCGCAGGCGGGCACGACTTCCAATGACGGGGGCCATGCGTATCGGATAGGACGGCAACTCGCACCGCTTGAGTGTGCCGTAGCCGCGCCGTTATCACGGATGCGGGACGATGCACCCATGCTGGGTTTACCGGACTCCGTGACCGCGTGTCTCTTCGACCTGGACGGCGTCCTGACGGACACTGCTTCGGTGCACCGAAAGGCGTGGGCGCAGGCGTTCGACGAGTTCCTTCTCAAGCGTGGCGAGCGACCGTTCACCGAGCTCGACTATCACGACTATGTCGACGGCAAACCGCGTTCCGACGGCGTCCGCGATTTCCTCGCCTCGCGCGGCATCACGCTTCCCGAAGGTCAGCCGGACGACCCGCCGGGAACCGAGACGGTGTACGGAATCGGCAACCGGAAGAACAACCTACTTCTCGAGCGCATCCGCACGGACGGAGTCCACGTGTACCCAGGCTCGCGGCAATATCTGGAGGCTGCGCGCGACGCCGGCCTGCACCGGATAGTTGTGTCCTCCAGCGCGAACACCGAGGACGTCCTGCGGGTGACTGGCTTGGCCGATCTCGTAAATGGCCGGGTCGACGGCGTCACCCTTAAGGAGCAGAATCTCCGCGGCAAACCGGCCCCGGACTCGTTCCTGGCCGGCGCCAAACTCGCCGGAGCGCAGCCCGCACAATGCGCGGTCTTCGAGGACGCGATCGCAGGGGTGCAGGCGGGACGTGCCGGCAACTTCGGTTACGTCGTCGGGGTCAACCGCATCGACGACAAGCACGGACAGGCGCTGCTCGAGCAGGGCGCAGATGTGGTCGTCCACGATCTGGCGGAACTGCTGTGATCCCGGCTTCGCGCTTTCCGGTCGAGCCGTGGCACGTGCGCGAGTTCGGCTTCGATCTCGACGTCCTCGCGCAGTCCGAGTCGCTGTTCGCCCTTTCCAACGGGCACATCGGGATCCGCGGAAACTTCGACGAGGGTGAGCCCTTCGGCATGCCCGGGACCTACCTCAACTCGTTCTACGAGTCCCGGCCGCTCCCGTACGCGGAAGCCGGTTACGGCTATCCCGAGTCCGGGCAGACCGTCGTGAACGTCACCAACGGAAAGGTGATCCGGCTGCTGGTCGATGACGAGCCGTTCGACATGCGCTACGGCGAGGTGCGCCACCACGAACGGATCCTCGATCTGCGGGGTGGTCGGCTGCGCCGCATCGTCGAATGGGTGACCCCGGCCGGGCAGCGGATCCGGCTGCGTACCACCCGACTGGTGTCCTTCACCCAGCGCTCGATCGTCGCCATCCGTTACGAGGTCGAGGCGGTGGGCGCGCCGGCCCGGATCGTCGTGCAGTCCGAGCTAGTAGCCAACGAGCAGGTCCCGGCACGCGCCGGTGATCCGCGCGTGGCGGCGATCTTGGAGCGACCGCTCGAGCCCGAGGAGCACAGCGGCGAGGGCACCCGCGCGCTGCTGATGCACCGCACACGGTCGAGCAAGCTGCGGATGGCTGCCTGCATGGAGAACGTGTTCGCCTGCGACAGCGACTACGGCTGCGAGCTCGAGGTTCAGCCCGATTGGGCGCGGGTGACGGCGGGCACCCGGCTCCAGCCCGGGCAACGCTTGCAGCTCACCAAGTTCGTGGCCTACGGCTGGTCGAGCCGGCGTTCGGTACCGGCCCTGCGTGACCAGGTGAGTGCGGCGCTGACGTCCGCGGTGTTCACGGGCTGGGACGGGTTGGTCCGCGACCAGCGAACGGCACTCGACGGGTTCTGGGAGGGCGCCGACGTCGAGATCGACGGCGACCCGGCTGTGCAGCAGGCCGTCCGGTTCGGGCTGTTCCACACGTTCCAGGCGGCGGTGCGCGCCGAGCAGCGCGCGATCCCGGCGAAGGGGCTCACCGGCCCGGGCTACGACGGGCACGCTTTTTGGGACACCGAGGCCTTCGTCCTACCCGTGCTGACGGCGACCGCACCGCACGCGGCCGCGGACGCGTTGCGCTGGCGGTGGTCGACCCTCGACCTGGCCAGGCAGCGCGCTGAAACGATCAAGGCACACGGGGCCGCGTTTCCGTGGCGCACCATCCGCGGCCAGGAGTGCTCCGGATACTGGCCCGCCGGCACGGCGGGCATGCACATCAACGCCGCCGTCGCGGTGGCCGCGCTCCGCTATGTCAACTGGACCAACAACACCGCGTTCGAACGCGACTACGGGCTGGCGCTGCTGGTCGAGACGGCCCGGCTGTGGGTCTCGATCGGGTTTCACGACGATGTGGACGGTCACTTCCATCTCGACGGAGTCACCGGCCCGGACGAGTACAGCGCACTCGTCGACGACAACATCTACACGAACCTGATGGCCCGGCTGAACCTGCGCGGTGCCGCCGACGCGGCGCAGCGCTGGCCGGACGAGGCGTCGCACATGAACGTCAGCGCCGAGGAGATCGAAGCGTGGCGCGCGGCAGCGGCAGCGGTCACCGTTCCTTACGACGACATCCGCCAGGTGCACAAGCAGGACGTCGACTTCACCGATCACGAGGTGTGGGACTTCGAGGAGACCGCCCGTAACGGTGAGTACCCGTTGCTGCTGCACGCGCCTTACTTCCACATCTACCGCAAGCAGGTGATCAAGCAGGCCGACCTGATCCTGGCCATGCACTGGTGCGGCGACATGTTCACCCTGGAGGAGAAGGCTCGCGCGTACCTCTACTACGAAGCGCTGACCACGAGGGACTCATCCCTGTCCGCGTGCACCCAGGCCGTCGTCGGCGCCGAGGTCGGTCAGCTGGAACTCGCGGCGGACTACCTGGCCGAGGCCGCGTTTGTCGACCTGCATGACCTGGCGCACAACACCCGCGACGGGCTGCACATCGCGTCTCTGGCAGGCACGTGGCTGGCGATCGTGGCCGGGTTCGGCGGGATGCGCGACCACGACGGACAACTGTCGTTCCATCCGCAACTTGCGCCGCTGTGGACCAGGTTCTCCTTCGGTGTGCACTGGCGCGACACCCGGATCCGGGTCACCGTTTCCGCCGGCGACGTGACCTACGCGCTGGCCGACGGCGAGGCCGCCAGCGTCGACCTGTTGCACTGCGGCGAGCCGTTCACGCTGCGCACCGGCGAGCCTGTCGTGCTTCCGGTCCATCAGGTCAAACCGCTGACCGCACGACCCACCCAGCCGGCCGGGCGCGAGCCGCTGAGCTACGTCGAACTGATCGCCCGCGCGGCGCATGAAGCAGCAGAGTAAACGCCGCCGACGGCGCTGAAACGCTGTCTAGTGCCGAGGTTGGAGTTCGGCCATCGGGCCCCAGCCGTCGCCCGGTGTCTCGAGGCTCACGATCTTCGGCGTGTCCGAGATGGCGTCGGGCAACGACGCCATGGCCGTCTTGAAATGGTCGGCCGCGACGTGCGCGGCGCCCGCCTCGGCGTCGCGGAACGCCTCGACGAGGACGAACTCATTCGGATCTTCGACGCTCCTGGACCACTCGAAGAA
>JAOPWD010000326.1 GCA_025965875.1 Pseudonocardiales bacterium | reverse complement strand
TGGCTAGCTCGGCCCAGCGGTCGATCGCGGCCAGCGCGGTCGTCGTGTCGAGGTCGTTGGCCAGAGCCGCCCGGACCTCGGCCAGCAGTGCCTCGGCCGGCGGCGCAGTCGGCAGGGCAACGGCGCTGCGCCAGCGGGCCAGCCTCGCCTCGGCGCTCGGCAGCCGACCGCCCGTCCACTCGCGGTCGGCCCGGTAGTGCCCGTCGAGCAGGGCCAGCCGCAGCGCCATGGGGTCGACGCCGCCCATCCGCAGCTTGGAGACCAGCACCAGGTTGCCTCGGGACTTGCTCATCTTCTCGCCGTCGAGACCGATCATGCCGGCGTGCACGTAGTGCTTTGCGAACGGTGCGCTGTGGGTGAGCGCCTCTGCGTGGGCCGCGGAGTGCTCGTGATGCGGGAAGATCAGGTCCGATCCGCCGCCCTGCACGTCGAAGCCCATGCCGAGGCGGTTGAGGGCGATCACCGAGCACTCGATGTGCCAGCCGGGCCGGCCCTTGCCGAGCGGCGTGTCCCAGAACGGCTCGCCCGGGCGATGGCCGCTCCAGAGCAGCGAGTCCAGTGCGTCGCGCTTGCCGGGGCGCTGCGGGTCGCCGCCGCGCTCGCCGAACAGGGTCAGCATGGTGTCGCGGTCATAGTTGGACTCGGCGCCGAAGCGCCCCGAACTGGCCACGTCGAAGTAGACGTCGTCGTCGACACGGTAGGCGGCACCGTCCGCGAGCAGGGTGCTGATCGCGTCGGTGATCTCGGGCACGGACTCGACGGCGCCGATGTACTCGTCGGGTGCCAGCACTCGCAGCGCCGTCATGTCTTCGCGGAACAGCTCGATCTCGCGCTCGGCGAGGTCCGTCCAGTTCTCGCCGGTGTGGGCGGCGCGCTCCAGCAGTGGGTCGTCGACGTCGGTCACGTTCTGCACGTAGTGCACCGCGTGGCCGGCGTCGCGCCAGACCCGCTGCACCAGATCGAAAGCGAGGTAGGTGGCCGCGTGGCCCAGGTGCGTCGCGTCGTAGGGCGTGATGCCGCACACATAGAGCGTCGCCGTCGGGCCAGGGGTCGTTTCACGCAGCTCACCTGCTGCGGTGTCAAACAGCCTCAACGCGGTGCCTTGGCCCGGCAGCGGCGGGACGTCGGCCGTCGGCCACGACTTCATGGGTCCCACGGTATCGGGCACACTGAGCGCCATGAGCGCCTACCTGGTTTCCGAGAGCAAGGTCATCGCGGCCGATCCGCAGCGACTGTTCGACATCGTCGCGGACCCGTCCATGCATGTGGCCATGGACGGCTCGGGCACGCTGCAAGCGCCCCGCGGCGAAGTCCCAGAGCGGCTCGCCAAGGGTGCGACGTTCGGCATGGACATGAAGATGGGCGCTCCGTACAAGATCACCAACACGGTCGTCGAGTTCGAGGAAGGCAAGCAGATCGCGTGGCGCCACTTCAACGGCCACGTGTGGCGCTACACGTTCGAGGCTGTCGACGGCGCTACCTTGGTGACCGAGCAATGGGACGCCCGCCCGGCCAAGAACCGGATCTTCCTGCGCCTGTCCGGCTTCCCCGGCCGCAACCGCAAAGGCATCATCGCCACGCTCCAGCGCCTCGACGAACTGGTGACCGCGGAGTAGTGGCCCCTGCGACCACTCGACGTGGGGGCGATCGGCCTGCGCGAGCTACATCGGGGGCCAGGGGACGGCGGGCCAGTCGTCGCTGGGCTCAGGGTGGCGGCCGGTGCTCAGGAGCCGGTCGAGGCGGCGGATCGTGCGGCGCACCTCGCGCGTCGTGAGCAGTTCGTGCAGCCGCTCCCCCAGCGTGACGTCGAACTGTGCGCGCAGGGCCTCGAGGTCGGTGACGATCTCAGCCGGCAGCCGGTTGCCGGCCCACTGCCACAGCACGGTGCGCAGCTTGTCCTCGACGTGGAACGTCACCCCGTGATCGACGCCGTACACGTGTCCGGCCACGGTCGGCAGCAGATGCCCGCCCTTGCGGTCGCCGTTGTTGATGACTGCGTCGAACACCGCAATCCGTCGAACCTCCGGCGTGTCGCGTCCGCGGATCAGGCGCACGAGATCGGTAGTCGCGTCCTCGCCGATCCACAGCTGCACCATGCCAGGCCCGAGCGGCCCGTCGCGGTAGACGGTCGGCGGCACGATCGCCCAGCCCGAGGCCGCCGACACCTCGTATGCGGCCACCTCGCGCTCAGCGAGTGACCCGTCGGGAAAGTCCCACAGCGGGCGCTCCCCCGCGACCGGCTTGTACACGCAGGCCGCCGTGACCCCCTCGCAGCTGATCGCGCAGTACAGGGTCGCGTTCGACGCGTCGACCAGCCGACCTTCGACAGCCAGCTCCCCGGCCCGCAGCAGGGTCAGCGCATCGTCGACATCGAGTTCGACGGGCGGCGTCAGCCCGTCGGGAATCATGTGGCCAAGGGATTGCTGCGGTGGTAGCCGTTCTGCCGCGGGCAGACGTGGCCGCCAGGCTCGAGCGGCTGCCCGCACAGCGGGCACGGCGGGCGGCCTGCCGAGATCACCTTGCGGGCCCGGTCGACGAACGCGCGGGCCCGGCGTGGCTCGATGAGCACGCGCAGCGCGTCCGGCCCGTCCTCGACGTCCTCGAGCAAGGTTTCCTGCGCGATCTCGGTGTCCTCGACCGGGGCCTGCGCCTCGATCACGACCAGCCCCGCGTCGCCGTCCCAGGCCAGACCCATAGCCCCGACGCGGAACTCCTCGTCGATCGGCTGCTCCAAGGCCTCGGAATCGGACTCACTTGCCGGCAATGCGGTGCCGGTGCGAGTGACGACCTCATCGAGCAGCTGCTCGAGGCGATCGGCGAGCACGGCAACCTGCTGCTTCTCGAGCGAGACGGAGACGACCCGCGCGCCATCGGCGGCCTGCAGGTAGAAGGTCCGTTCGCCGGGCGTGCCGACGGTCCCCGCTACGAAGCGGCGGGGTCGCTCGAAGAAATGAACTTGGCGCGGCATGATGCCTTCGAGCCTAGCTTCCGTCCGCCACCTCAGATGTGGCCGCTACCGGCCCCGCCGCCGACCGTCGCGTCGGATGACTTGCGGCGCCGGGTCTTCTTCGCCGGCGGCGCGAATGCGGACAGGTCACCCCCGACGTCGTTGGCCCGGAGCACGTACGGACGCGTATCGGTGTAGCGGATGACCGACACCGAGCACGGGTCGACGACGATGCGTTGGAACTGATCCAGATGCAGCCCGAGGGCGTCGGCGATGATCGCCTTGATCACATCGCCGTGGCTGCACGCGACCCAGATCGCGTCCGGTCCCAGCCGGGCGTCCCAGTGCCGGATGCAGGCAACGGCCCGCGCCGACATCTCCGACAGCGACTCGCCCCCCGGGAAGCGTGCTGCCGAAGGCTGGGTCTGCACGACCTTCCAGATCGGGTCTTTGGTCAGGTCCTTGATGGCGCGTCCGGTCCAGTCCCCGTAACCGCACTCGATGAGGCGCTCGTCGACGTCCCACGCCGGTTCCCGCCCCGCGGCCTGCTGCGCCTCGCGCACGACCGCAGCCGTGTCGGTGCAGCGTTCGAGCGGGCTGGTGACTACGGCGGCCAGCGGCAGCACGGCGATCCGAGCGGCCGCTGTCGCCGCCTGCGCCTGGCCGCGCTCGTCGAGGTGCAGCCCCGGCGCGCGGCCGGCGAGCACCGGGCCGGTCAGCTTGGTGAGGCCGTGACGGAGCAGCAGTAGCGTCGACACTTAGTGGGTTGCCTTCAAAACGCCGGTGCTGAGCAGGATGATCAGCAGGATCCCGAGGGCTATCCGGTAGTAGATGAATATGAACGTGCTGTGCGTGCTGAGCCAGCGCATCAGCCAGGCGATCGAGGCCAGCCCGACGACGAACGCGAATAGCAGCGCGACGCCGGTCAGACCACCGCCGGGGCCGTTCTTGTCCTTGGCGTGATTGATGGCTTCGTACACGCCGGACAGCACTACCGCGGGGATCGACAGTAGGAAGGAAAACCGGGCGGCCGCTTCACGGGTGAGGCCGCGGAACAGGCCCGCGGTGATCGTCACTCCAGATCGTGACGCGCCGGGGATCAGCGCGAGTGCTTGCACGCCGCCCACAACCACCGCGTCCATCGTGTTGAGCTGCTCCTCTTCACGCTCGCGTTTGCCGACGCGCTCGGCCGCGGCGAGCAGGATGGCCCCGGCGATCAATGCGATGGAGATCAGCCAGAGGTTGCGGGCGCCCGTCTCGATCTGGTTGCTGAAGGCCAGGCCGAACACCCCGACGGGCACGGTCGCGAGGATCAGGTACCACCCGAGCCGGTACTCCAGCGAGCTGCGCACGGACCGGTCGAACAGGCCGCGGAACCAGGCCACGCTGACGTGCAGCAGTTCGCGCCAGAAGTACACGACGAGCGCCGCTGTCGTGCCCAGTTGGATCACCGCGGTGAACGGCGCGCCAGGATCGTTCGTCGAGGTGTTGCCATAGTGGAACTTCCAGCCGAACAACGCCGGGATGACGCGCAGGTGCGCGGTGGACGAGATCGGCAAGAACTCGGTGAGTCCTTGGACGATGCCGAGCACGATGGCCTGCAGGAAGGTCATGCACAGTCTCCGGTACTGCGCGCGCGAAGCGGGTGGTGCGGACGGGTGCTCATTCAGAAGCTCCAGATCGATCGAGGGCATCGACGGCCGTGCGCAGCGCAGCTACCCGCTCGCCCATGGTCTCGCCGTACGGAGTTATCGACAGCGTCGTGACCCCCGCGTCCGCAAACTCTGCCATCCGGTCGGCGATGCGCCCCGGCGGGCCTAGCAGGGAGGTGGCGTCGACGAACTCGGCGGGTACGGCCGCGGCCGCGCCGTCGTAGTCGCGGGCCAGGTAGCGGTCCTGGATCTCAGCCGCCTCGCTCGCGAAGCCCATGCGCACGGCAAGGGCGTTGTAGAAGTTGTGGTCGCGACTGCCCATCCCGCCGATGTAGAGCGCGCTGTAGGGCCGTACCGGCTTGGCACACTCCACCGGGTCATCGCCGAGCACGATCGGCACGGACGCGACGACGTCGAATCCCTCGAGCGTCTTGCCCGCCAGTGCCCGACCGGCGCGCAAGTGATCGAGGTGGGCATCGGCGAACTTCGGGGCGAAGAACACGGCTAGCCAGCCGTCGGCGATCTCCCCGGTGAGCTCGAGGTTCTTGGGCCCGACCGACGCCAGGTAGATCGGGATGTGGTCGCGGACCGGGTGCACCATCAGGTGCAGGGCCTTGCCCGGTCCGTCGGGGAGCGGTAGCTGGTAGGTCTGGCCGTCGTAGCGCACCCGCTTGCGGGCCAGCGCCATGTTCACGATGTCGATGTACTCGCGGGTGCGGGCCAGCGGTTTGGCGAAGCGCACGCCGTGCCACCCTTCGGACACCTGCGGTCCGGAAACCCCCAGCCCCAGCCGGAACCTGCCTCCGGACAACGCGTCGAGGGTCGCGGCCGTCATGGCGGTCATGGCCGGCGTGCGGGCCGGGATCTGCAGGATGCCGCTGCCGACATCGATCTGACTGGTCTGCGCGGCCACCCAGGCCAGCACTGTGACCGCGTCCGAGCCGTAGGCCTCCGCCGCCCAGACGACCGAGAAACCGAGCTGGTCGGCCTCGTGGGCGAGCGCCAGACTGTCGGCGTCGTTGCCCATGCCCCAGTAGCCGAGGTTCAGTCCGAGCTTCACCGCGTCACCTTAGCGAGCACCCTCCGGAGCCTCCGGTAGACCAGCCGGTAGTTTCTCGGCGTGAAGCAGCGCAGTGTGGGTCGCAGCGGCCTCAAGGTTTCCCACCTCGGATTGGGCACGGCGACGTGGGGCCGGGAGACCGACGCGGACGAGGCAGCGGCACAGCTGGTCTCGTTCCACGATGCCGGGGGCACGCTGGTCGACACGGCGGCGTCCTACGGATGTGGAGCGGCCGAACAGATCCTCGGCGCGCTGCTCGCCGACGTCGTGCCGCGTTCGGATCTGGTCATCGCGACCAAGGCCGGCATGACCCGCACGGCGGAGAACCGCATCGTCGACGCGTCGCGGGGCGCCCTGCTGCGCCGCCTGGACGAGTCGCTGCGCGCACTCGGCACCGATTACATCGATCTCTGGTACGTGCACTACGTCGATGACACCGTGCCGTTCGACGAGACGCTGTCCGCGCTGGATGCTGCCGTGGCCGCGGGCAAGGTGCGCTACGTCGGGGTATCGAACTACTGCGGCTGGCGGGTCTCCCGCGCGGCGACTTGGCAGCAGGCGGTGCCCGGGCGCGCCCCGGTCGTGGCCAACCAGGTGCGCTACTCGTTGCTGGACCGTGGGGTCGAGCGCGAGGTCATCCCCGCATGTGCAGCCCTCGGCGTCGGGGTGCTGCCCTACTCGCCATTGGGTGGCGGGGTGCTCACCGGCAAGTACCGCGCGGGTGTGCCGGCCGACTCGCGGGCCGCGGGCGGCGGACCCGACCTGGCCCCGATGCAGCAGGCCTCGACGCACGGGATTGTCGAGGCCGTGGCGACGGCCGCCGAGGGGCTCGCTACCTCGCCGGTAGCGGTGGCCTTGACCTGGCTGCGCGACAAGCCGGGCGTGACCGCTCCAATTCTGGGTGCGCGGACCCTGGGCCAGCTGACCGCGGCCCTGGCCTGCGAGACCCTCGACCTGCCGCAGGAGATCCGGCAGGCGCTCGACGACGTGTCCGCTCCCGCGCGGGGCTACCCAGAGGACGTCAGCTGAGGACCAAGCGAGGCTTGCGGAGCGAGACGTGAGCCCGGACCCGGTCTTCGCCGCCTTCTGCGCGGCGCGGCTGTGGCCCGGGGTGGGTCCGGTCCTGGCGGCGGCAATGGCAGGTGCGGGCATCGACGGTCCGGACGACGTCACGGCCACCAACCTTGCGGCACTGCCCAAGGTGGGCCCGACCCGGGCGGGCCGCCTGCTGTCGGCTTTCCTGGCGGCCGCTCCGGCGTACGAGGTGGCTGAGCTGCTTGTTCCGGCCGAGGTCGACGCCCGTGTCGCGGGCCGGGTGATCGACGCGCTCGGCCCACCGGCCCCGCGACTGCTGCGCGATGATCCGTGGCAGCTGCTGGCGATCTACGGGGTCACCCCGGCCGACGCCGACCGGGTGGCCCGGCTGGCTGTTCCCGGAGTCCGCCGCGACGACCCGCGCCGCGGACGCGCCCTCGTCGGCTACATCCTGGCCCGCATCGCCCGCGACGGGCACACCGTGGCGCCGCGCGAGGACGTCCTGATCGGGCTGGCAGAGTTCGGCGCGGGTGACCCCCAGGCGGCGGTCGCCGCGGCCGTGGAGGCGGCCACGGTGATCGAGGTCTCCGCCGGCGGCGACGCCCCCGCCGGCGACCTGCTCGGCCTCACCCGCTATGCGGAGGCCGAGGACGGCATCGCGCAAGGCCTGGCCCGCCTGGTCGCCACCGCCGAGCCGATCGAGGCAGATCCGAAACGCAGCGCCGCGGGGCCCCTTGACGCCGCGCAGCGGGCGGCGGTGGCCGCGGCGTTGCAGAGCGGGGTCAGCGTCCTGACCGGCGGTCCGGGTACCGGCAAGAGCCGCACCGTCGCCGCCATCGTCTCGCTG
>JAOPWD010000311.1 GCA_025965875.1 Pseudonocardiales bacterium | reverse complement strand
TGTCGGTGCCGGTCGGGGTGAACTCGGCGTCGGAGGCGTTGACGCACGGCGGCAGCACCTTGATGCCCATGCGGCGGCACTCGGCCAGGTAGATCGCCGACTTGTCCTTGTCGTCGCGCACCGACGTGAGCAGCGCCGCCATGTACTCGGCCGGGTAGTTGGCCTTGAGGTAGGCCGTCCAGTACGAGACGACGGCGTAGCCGGCGCCGTGGCTCTTGTTGAAGCCGTAGTCGCAGAACGGCAGCAGGGTGTCCCAGAGTGCCTTGACGGCGGCCGGGGAGAAGTCGCGCTCGATCATGCCGGCGGAGAACGCGGCGTACTGCTGCTCAAGCTCCTTCTTCTTCTTCTTGCCCATCGCGCGGCGCAGCAGATCGGCGCTGGCCAGCGAGAAGCCCGCGACCCGTTGCGCGATCGCCATGACCTGTTCCTGGTAGACGATCAAACCGTAAGTCTCGCCGAGGACCTCGCGCAGGGGTTCGTCGAGCTCGGGATGGATCGGCACGACCGGCTTGCGGTTGTTCTTGCGGTCGGCGTAGTCGTTGTGCGCGTTGGTGCCCATGGGGCCGGGCCGGTACAGCGCGATGACGGCGGTGATGTGGTCGAACACCTCGGGGCGCATCGAGCGCAGCAGCGCGCGCAGCGGGCCGCCGTCGAGCTGGAACACACCCAGGGTGTCGCCGCGGGCGAGCAGGTCGTAGGTGTTCTGGTCGTCGAAGGTGAGGTCCTCGATGAGGATCGTCTCGCCGCGGCTGGCCTTGATGTTGGCCAGTGCGTCGTCGACCACCGTGAGGTTGCGCAGGCCCAAGAAGTCCATCTTCAGCAGGCCGAGCGCTTCGCAGGTCGGGTAGTCGAACTGCGTGATGATCGCGCCGTCCTGCTCGCGCTTCATGATCGGGATCGTGTCGACCAGCGGGACGCTGGACATGATCACCGCGCACGCGTGCACGCCCCACTGCCGCTTGAGCCCTTCGAGGCCCTGCGCGGTCTCGACGACCTTCTTGACCTCGGCGTCGGCCTCGCACAAGGCGCGGAACTCGCCGCCCTCGCTGTAGCGCTGGTCGGTCTTCTCGAAGATCTTGCTGAGTGGGACGTCCTTGCCCATCAAAGAGGGCGGCATCGCCTTGGTGATCCGCTCGCCCATCGAGAACGGATAGCCGAGCACCCGGGAGGCATCCTTGACCGCCTGCTTGGCCTTGATCGTGCCGTAGGTGACGACCTGTGCGACGCGGTCGTCGCCGTACTTGTCGGTGACGTAAGCCATCACTTCGCCGCGGCGGCGCTCGTCGAAGTCGATGTCGATGTCGGGCATCGACACGCGGGCCGGGTTGAGGAAGCGCTCGAACAACAGGCCGTGCTCGAGCGGGTCGAGGCCGGTGATGCGCATCGCGTAGGCCACCAGCGACCCCGCTGCCGAGCCGCGGCCGGGGCCGACCCGGATGACGTGCGCACGGGCCCAGTCGATGAGGTCGGACACCACCAGGAAGTAGCTGGGGAAGCCCATCTGGAGGATCATCGCGACTTCGTAGTCGGCGCGCTCGCGCACGGCGTCGGGGATCCCGGCCGGGTAGCGCATCGCCAGGCCTCGTTCGACCTCCTTCACGAACCACGAGTTCTCGTCCTCGCCGAGAGGCACGGGGAACTGCGGCATCAGGTTCGCGCCCTCGGTGAACTCGACGTTGCACCGTTCCGCGATCAGCAAGGTGTTGTCGCAGGCCTCACGCAGCTCGTGCTTGTCGGCCCACAGCGAGCGCATCTCGGCCGGCGACTTGAGGTAGTAGTCGTGGCCCTCGAGCTTGAATCGGTTCGGGTCGGCCATCGTCTTGCCGGACTGGACGCACAGCAGCACCTCGTGCGACTGGGCGTCCTCGGCATGGGTGTAGTGCAGGTCGTTGGTGGCGATGATCGGCAGGTCGAGGTCGCGGGCCAGCCGCAGCAGGTCTTCGCGGACACGGGTCTCGATGCTCAGCCCGTGATCCATCAGTTCGAGCAAGAAGTTGCCTGGCCCGAAGATGTCTTTGAACTCAGCAGCGCTCTGCCGCGCCTTTTGGTAGTCGCCGATGCGCAGCCAGGTCTGGATCTCGCCGGACGGGCAGCCGGTCGTGCCGATGAGGCCGCCGGCGTACTGCGCGAGCAGTTCGCGATCGGCGCGGGGCTTGTAGTAGAAGCCCTCGAGGCTGGAGCGCGACGACAGCCGGAACAGGTTGTGCATGCCGAGCGTGTTCTCGGCGAGCAGCGTCATGTGGGTGAAGGCGCCGCCGCCCGAGACGTCGTCGTCTCCCCCGCCGGACCAACGCACCCGGCTGCGGTCATAGCGCGACGTGTTCGGGGTGAGGTAGGCCTCGAGGCCGATGATCGGCTTGACCCCGACGGCCTTGGCCTTCTTGTAGAAGTCGTAGGCGCCGAACACGTTGCCGTGATCGGTCATCGCCAACGCCGGCATTTCCATCCGGGCGGTCTCTGCGAACAGCTCATCGAGCCGTGCGGCACCGTCGAGCATGGAGTACTCGGTGTGGACGTGCAGATGCACGAACGAGTCGGTGTCGCCAGATGCCACGGTCGCGCGGGCCTCAATCCTGTGTCGTGCCGGGGTGTCGCTGCGTCGCTCGATTCTCACACCTCGCACCGACGACGCTCGGCGTGTCGCCACCAACTCGCGGGCGTGTCTCTCAACGTCAGGGTGAGGGTTCCTGGCGTCAGGGCCGAATGGTGACGGTTGCCCCAATGTTGGCCCAGCTGTAGAGGAACTTCATCGCTGCCAGGGGGGTGTGGACGCAGCCGTGCGAGCCCTCGGTCCGGTACCGGGCACTGCCGTACGGGAAGTTCTGCCAGCTCGAGTCGTGGAATCCGAACAGGGGCGCGTCGAACGGGATCCAGTAGTTCACCTGGTACTGATCGCCGCTGAGCAGCGTCAGCGTGCGGTCGGTCTCCTTGGCCTGTATCTGGTACGTGCCGGTAGGGGTGCTGTCGTAGGGCAGATCGACCGCGCCCGTGGTCACCGCTGCGTTGTACACGAGGTGGCTGGTGGCGCACATCCAGAGGTGCTGCTTGGCGACGCTGACCAGGACCAGCTGGGGCGCGGCGTTGCCGGCGCAGGCGTTCGGCTTGGGCTTGGGTATCGCCTTGGGTATCGCCTTGGGCACCGGAGCGGGCGCCGTCATCCTCGGCGCCGCTGCGCCGACCTCGGCGGGCGCCGTGGTCGGCGCGGTGCGTGACGGCGTGGTCCGGTTGTGGACGAGGTCGGCCCCGCAGCCGGCGAGCACGGCGGCAGCAAGCACCCCGAGCACCGCTAACCGCTTCGCCATCCGCTCCATCCTCTGCAGGCTCCCGGGCCCGGGCCAGTCTATGGGCAGGCGCTCCGATCCAGCAGGATAGGGACGTGCTCGTCGCCGATGTCGTCCAGGCGTTGCGCGGTGATCGGTCCCAGACGCTCATCGCGCTGGACTTCGACGGCACGCTGGCGCCGATCGTCCCTGACCCAGCCGAATCGCGCCCGCAGCCGGGGGTGATCGAAGCACTGGCCACCCTCGCGCAAGCCGGAGCGCAGATCGCTGTCATCACCGGGCGCGACGCGGGCACCGCCGCCGAACTGGGCGGGTTCGACGCGGTGCCCGGGGTGGTCATCGAGGGTCTTTACGGGGCCGAGAGCTGGCAGGCGGGTGAGCTGACCGCGCCGGCCGAGCCGGCGGAAATCGGCCAACTGCGCGCCCGGCTGCCACCGCTGTTGGCTGCTCACGGGGCTGACCCCGAGGTGTGGATCGAGGACAAGCGGCTCTCGCTCGTTGTCCATACCCGGCGCGCGGCGGACCCCGGTGCGGCGATCTCGTTGCTGCGGGGGCCGGTTTCCGATCTTGCCGGGGAGCTGGGGTTGGAGGTTCACGACGGGCGCCATGTGCTCGAGATCCGACTGCCGGGGTATGACAAGGGGGCTGTTCTTCGGCGCCTCGTCGAACGGTTCGAACCAGCCGCGGTGATCTTTGCCGGGGACGACGTCGGTGATCTGCCGGCGTTCGCGGTCGTTCGCGAATTGCGTGAGCGGGGGCTGCGGGCGTTCGGGGTCGCCGCCTCGTCGGCAGAGGTTTCGGCGCTGGACGGGGTTGCCGACGTGCGTGTCGATGGGCCGGCTGGGGTCCTTGCGCTGCTTACTGCTCTTGCTGCCCTTGCGGGAGATGACGGCTAGATGGTTTTTGACGGTCGAAATGCGAAAGGCAAATGCTCAGCGACGAACAGCTGAGTGGTCCCTCGGTTTCGGTCTCGGCTCCTTTCTTGTGGTGGTCACCCGTGCGGTCGCCTTCCTTGTGATGGTCACCTGCCGCGCTCACCTCCGCTGGTCATCTTTGAGGATTGTCTTTTGGGGTAACCGGAAAGTGGGCGGTTCTGTCAGACCCCGCCGTTAGAATCGAGGCATGAACGACGCATCGGAGTGGGGCGATGACCCGGAGGAGGAGCTCGAGCCGGTCCCGTACGTGCCGACCGTGATGGATGCCGCCCTGTG
>JAOPWD010000309.1 GCA_025965875.1 Pseudonocardiales bacterium | reverse complement strand
CCGCGGGCACGGGCGACTCGCGCCGCGCACGGCACCGGAACGAGCACGGCGGCCGGGCCGACCGCGACCGCGGTGGCGAGCAATTCACCGAGCGGGCCGGCAAGATCACGCCGGCTGCGCTCCTTGTAGGCAATGAGCGCAGCCCGCAGCGCACCCGCGTACGCACCGGCCGCGACGACCGGCAGGCCGGCGACGTCGATGCGGACCACTTCGAGCGGCCGGCAGCGAAGGCACAGCGACCGGCCCGGAAGCCCGCAGCCGACACAGCATCGTGGCAGCACCAGATCGGCGAGCGCGGCAGCGAGGGAGACAGGCACCGCGTCAGCCTCGCCGCACCACGCTCGGCCCGCACCGGCCGCACCGCAGCTGTGGACATCAGGGTGGGCTGTGGACGGCGAAGTTGACGGCGCTATTCGAGGTAGGTCGGATTGTTGCCGAGCGTCGTCTTGTCGCCCGGGTTCGACCACGAGCCACCGGTCTGCGTCCAGACCGTGCCGTCGACCGACACCCAAGCCGGGACGTTCTCGGACACGGTGATGCTGTCCGGCGACCCAGGCAGGTTGATGACCTGGCGCGGCGTCCACAGCGACCCGTCGACCTGTACCTCGTACACGTTGTTGTCGCTGTTGCCGCTGAGTACCCGGCCGATCACGAACAGCTTCAACTGGTCGTTCCACGCCACGTCGGTAACCACGATCCCCTGCGGGGTGATCGGTTCCAGGCTGTCGATACGTACCTGCGACTGCCCCGGGGTACGCACGACGGAGCCCACCCACACCTGTGCGCTGTCCCCATCGCGCGCATCCAGCACCATCGCGACGCGAGATCCCTCCGGGCTGAACCGCAGCGCCCGTACCCGCCCGGTCACCGGCCCGGCGCCCGCCACCGGCACCTCGGCGGGTGGGTCCGTGCCGGTCACCCGGTATACCTGCGACCCGTTGCCGATCCATACCTCGTCGAGGTTGGGGGCCCAGGTGGGCCGGGACAAGAACCCCCGCAGGGTTGTCTCGCGCAGCCCGGTGTTCTCGGTCCCGACGAGCAGCCGCGCGTTGGTGACCGGCCCCGTCGTGCCCGCGGCGAGCAGGTCCTCCGAGCCGGGTTGGCTGGCAAGCGCGACCGCGCTCAGGTGGTCCTGGCCGGTACCGAGCTGGCCGCGCAGTGGCCGGCCCGCCGCGTCGACCACCGCGCCGGAACGGATGTAGAAGAGCGCTGGCGAGCTGTTGGCCGGGCTCACGGCCGACGAGAATTCCGACGCGGTGAACCGGGTGCCCGCCAGCGAGACGCTGACCGGCTGCCCGTTGTCGAGGATCGACATCCGCGACCCGGGCACCACCTGGTCGAGGGTCAGCGCCAGTTGGGCCGCAAGGCGGTCCCGCGTACCCGAGCTCAGCCTGCTGGCCCCGGGCACTTCGATCGTGGTCGGCGAGCCCAGCACGACGCTCACCTGCCGAGGATCGGACTGAGCCGGCAGCTCCGGGGTCCACGCCGCCTGTAGTTGCGGGCGCGGGCCGGCGATCAGCTGGCCGAGCAGCCATTTGGCCAGCCGCCCTGGGTCGGACAGTGCGGTGAAGCGTGGATCCGGGACGAGGTGCCGCTCGGTCCGGTCGTAGAAGAAGACCTTGCGCTGCTGGTACAGCGTTTGGAACTCGCCGGACTTCAGGATCAGGCCGCTCGCCAGCGCATCGATGCGCCATTGCCCGTCGACCTTTTTCATCCGGAACGAGAACGGCTCGACGACGCCGCCGGTGCCGTCCCCCTCCAGCACCGGTGTGTAGATGCCGGACGCGCTCACTGTGCCCAGTTTTCGGCCGCGCGCCGTGATCGCGCCGTCCCGGAAATTGCCCACCTGCAGCGAGTCGACCACGCTCACGGTGTCGTCGGACCACCGGCTCGTGGCGTCGGCGGTCAGGAAGCCGCGAGCCGTGGCGTGGTTGTCATCGACGAGCGCGTTCGCGGACAGGAAGTCGACCACCATCGTGCGGGGGTCTGCGTTGAGGGCCGGGGAGTTGACGGTCGGCGAGGTGGGCGTGCCGACATTCACCGGCCGGACGACCTGGGGGGAGGAGGTTTGCGGCACGCCGGTGCAGGCCGTCAGCAGCAGGGCCGCGGCGCACAGCGCAAACATCAGCCGGCGGCGGGTCATTCGTCGTCGTCCTCGTCGCGGTCGTCGGGGTTGAGCGGCAGGGGTGAGGACATCAGCGTATGTCCGGCTTGGCGCGGCAAGGTGAGCCGGAACTGCGCACCACGCCCACGCTCGCCCCACGCCTGCAGCCACCCGTCGTGCAGCCGGGCGTCCTCGAGGCTGATCGCGAGTCCCAGGCCGGTGCCCCCGGTGAGCCGGCTGCGTGACGCGTCGCCGCGCCAGAAGCGGTTGAACACCAGACCCGCCTCGCCCGGCTTGAGCCCGAGACCGTGATCGCGCACCGTGACGGCGACGGCGTGATCGTCACAGCCGATGGTGATGACCACCGGCCTGCCCTCGCCGTGGTCGAGGGCGTTCGCGACCAGGTTGCGCAGGATCCGCTCCACCCGGCGCGAGTCCATGTCGGCGGTCACCGGCCGCTGGGGTGCGCGCACGACGATCTCGGTGCCGTGCCGGTCGGCCAGCGAGCGGTTCGCGTCCACCGTGGAGGTCACCACGCCGCGCAGATCAGCCGTCTCGGACTCGAGGTTCGCCACCCCGGCGTCGTAGCGGGAGATCTCCAGCAGGTCGGCCAGCAACGCCTCGAAGCGGTCCAGCTCGGCGCGCAGCAACTCGGCCGAGCGGCCGAGCTCCGGGGCGAACTGTCCGCGGTTGGCGTACAGCAGTTCCGAGGCCATCCGGATCGTGGTGAGCGGAGTGCGCAACTCGTGGGAGACGTCGCTGGTGAACCGTCGTTGCAAGCGCGACAGGTCCTCCAGCCGGCGGATCTGACGCTGCAGGCTGCCCGCCATGTCGTTGAAGGACTGGCCGAGGCGGGCGATGTCGTCGGTGCCACGGACCTTGATGCGCTGGGCCAGGTCACCGCCGGCCAGCCGTCCCGCGGTCTCGGCCGCAACCCGAACCGGCCGGACCACCTGCCGGATGACCAGCAGCGCGATCGCCAGCACCAGCAGCACCAGCGCCAGGCCCGAGAGCAGCACGGTGCGTTGGATGAGCGCGATCGTCTGCTGCTCAGCGGTGAGCGGGAACAGGTAGTACAACTCGAACACGCCCGTGCGCGCTCGCACCGGCTCCCCCACGATGAGGCCGCGCACCAGGGTCTTGCTCCCCGGGGTCTCGCGGACGGCCGCGTACTGGACGGCCAGGTTCCCGGCTTGGACGGCCCGGCGAAGCGAACCGGGTATCAGCGACGTGGGCGTGGTGGTGCCGTTGACCGACGTCGACTCGATCACGATGCTGAACAGGCCGGCGCTGCCGCCGCTCGCAGTCAGGTTTGCGGTGATCCGTCGTTGCGCGTCGTTGACGTCATCGATCGCACCCGCGTCGACGGTGGCCAGCACCCCCACCGCCGAAGGCACGCCGATCTGTGCCTGCCCTACCGCGGCCTGCTTCTTGGCCTGCAGGATGCCGCCGGCGACCTGGTCAACGAGCAAGATCCCGATGACGAGCACGACCATGCCGGCGACCAGGACGGTGGTGGTGCCCACCCGCAGTTGCAGTGAATGCCGCCAGGAATACGTCCCGGCCCGGATGGCGGCCTGGGTCTCCTCGGTGAACCGGCGGCGGACGGCGTGCAGCCGGCGCAGCGCGGTGTGCGGCTGACCAACCGCGGTCGGAGCCTGGGTCACGGGGGCCCGGCTTTATATCCGACCCCCCGAACGGTCAGCACAACCTCGGGGCGCTCGGGATCGCGCTCGACCTTGGACCGCAACCGCTGCACATGCACGTTAACGAGCCGGGTGTCGGCTGCGTGCCGATAGCCCCAGACCTGCTCGAGCAGCACCTCACGGGTGAACACCTGCCGGGGTTTGCGCGCCAACGCCACCAACAGGTCGAACTCCAGCGGGGTGAGCGGGATCTGGGCGCCGTCACGCACCACCTGGTGCGCCGGGACGTCGATCTGCACGGCGGAATCCGGTGGTCCGATCGTCAGCGTCTCGCTGGCCAGGTCCTCGTGCTGGCGCAGCCGGGCCCGCATTCGGGCCACGAGCTCCTTGGGCTTGAACGGCTTGACCACGTAGTCGTCGGCCCCGGACTCGAGCCCGAGGACGATGTCGACCGTGTCGCTCTTGGCGGTCAGCATGATGATCGGTGTGCCGCTCTCGGCCCGGATAGCCCGGCAGACGTCGATGCCGGACAAACCCGGCAGCATCAGGTCGAGCAGCACCACGTCGGGTTTCGTCTCGCGGAAGGCATGCAGGGCCCGGCTCCCGTCGGATACGAACGCTGGATCGAAGCCGTCGGTACGCAGCACGATGCCGAGCATTTCGGCCAGGGCAAAGTCGTCGTCGACGACGAGCACGCGAGGTTTCACGACCACATGGTGGCATCTCGTGACAATGGGGCGGCGGCCGACGCACATACCAGCACATAATTTCGGTCAGACGTGCTGCAGGATGATCGTCAGCCGGGGGCAACGAGGGAGGGTGTGATCGTGACGCAGCCGCGCCAGGGATGCGTGCCGCTGCGACCCTTGGGCGTCGCCGAGATCCTCGACGGCAGCTTCCGGGCCATCCGCCGCAACCCCGCCGCGATGTTCGCCCCGGCCGCCGTGCTCGCGGTCGTCCGAGTGGCTGCGACGGCCGGGTTGCAGCTCGGTGGGTACCGGTTCTTGAACTCCGTTGCGCTCCAACTGCTCGGCACATTCGTCATCGGCGCGGTGCTGGGCACGGTCCTGAGCGGGCTTCTCGCCGCCGTCGTCACGCAGGACGTCCTCGGCGTGCGCATCACGGCCCGCCAGGCGCTGACCCGCCTGCGCGGCCGGATATGGGCCCTGCTCGGGCTGGCTGTCGTCAGCACGGTGCTCCAGACGCTCGGGTTGATCGTGTTGGCGGTACCCGGCATCTGGCTGTGGGGGCTGTGGGCGGTCGCCGTGCCCGCGATGGTGGTCGAGCGGACCACGATCCGCGGCGCGCTGGCTCGATCCCGGCAGCTCGTCACGGGCATGTGGTGGCGGGTGTGGGGCATCCGGGCGCTGGCGTACCTGCTCGCCTCGCTGCTCGGCATCGTCGTCTCGGTGCCCTTCCTCGCGCTCGCCTCCGCGGTGACTGGCTCGGGCGGCTTGCTGACGAGTTCGACGTCGGGATCGCCGGCGGTGTATGTGCTCATCATCTCGGTGGGTTCGGTGCTGTCGGCGACTCTGACCGAGCCGGTCCGGGCCGGGATCGACGCGCTGCTCTACGTCGATCTGAGGATGCGCCGCGAGGGCCTGGACATCGTTCTGCAGCAGGCGGCGCGGGCCGCGCAGCCCGTCGCGCCCGCGGTGTCGGCGCGGGCCCGGTCGGCGTTCTGATGTCCTTCGACCCCGCCGGCGGTTCGGCGGCGCAGCGCGCGGCCGAGGCCGAACTGCGCAAACCCGAGTACCACCGCGACGACCCCGACCTGCTGGACCGCGTCCTGCATTGGATCGGGCGTCGGCTCAACTCGTTGTTCGACGGGTCGACGGGTGGCAGCGCCACGCTGATTCTGCTCGTCCTGCTGCTCGCCGCAGTGATCTTCGCGGTCGTCAAGGCCGGCCCGCCGCGCCGGGTGGCGCGACTCGCGGCACCGGGCGATGGCGACCCACTGCGCCCGCTCGCGGCCCGTGATCACCGACGCCTCGCGGCGCAATTCGCCGCCGCTGGCCGGCGGGCCGAAGCGATGCGCGAGTGGCTGCGCGCGGCAGTGCAGACAATTGAGGACCGCGGCGTGCTGATGCCCGACCCGGGCCGGACCGGTGCCGCCACGGCCCGCCAGGCCGGTCCCCTGCTGCCGGCCGCGGCCCCCGACCTGCGCGCCGCGACCGGCGCGTTCGACGAGGTCTGGTTCGGCGGCCGGGCAGCGATCGATGCCGACGTGGCCGTGGCCCAGGCCGCCGCCGACGGCGTGCTGTCGGCGCGGATCGAGCGCGCGTTGCCAGGACCGAACGAATACGCCGTGCCGTGGTGACGACCTCGCCGAGCGCGCCGGTTCAGGCCGGCGAGGCGGTGCGCCCGCTGTGGCGCCGGCTGCGGCCGTGGCTCGCGGTTGCCGTCGTCGTGGTGCTCGGCGGGCTGCTGGTCACGTCGCTGTCGAACAAACCCGGGCGCGCGCTCGACCCGAGTTCAGCACGCAAGAACGGCAGCAAGGCGCTAGCCGTGCTGCTGCGCCATCGCGGCACCGAGGTCGTCCGGACCACGAGCCTGGCCACCGCACGGCAGGCCGACGCCAACACGACCGTGCTCATCGCCTCGCCGAGCGACTACTCCGATGCCCAGCTCGCGCAGCTCGGCCAACTGGCCGCCCGGCTCGTGCTGCTCCGGCCGTCGCTGGCGGTGCTAGCGCAGCTCGGGCCCGATGTGCAGCCCGTCGACATCGTGTCGGGGCCCACCAGTCCCGGGTGCGCCGACCCCGGGGCGGTCGCGGCCGGCCGGGTGAAGCTGCCCGACGCGACGAGCACGTTCCGCAGCGACAGCGGCACGTCCTGCTACGACGGCGCGGTGCTGATCACTTCGCGAGTGGTGGTGCTCGGCTCTGAGCGGCTGCTGCGGAATGACACCGTCGACGACGACGGCGTCGCCGCGCTGGACCTCAATACGATCTCGGACAACGGCGCGGCGCGGCGGGTGGTCTGGCTGCTGCCGGGAACCGAGGCGGCCGGGCCTGGCGCGCCCACCATCTGGCAGCTGTTCCCCGCCGGTGCACACCGCGCGTTCGGCTGGCTGCTCGTGCTCGGCGTGCTGCTCGTGCTGTGGCGCGGCCGGCGGCTCGGGCCGGCCGTGACCGAGCCGCTGCCTGTGGTGGTGCGGGCAGCCGAGGTCGTCGAAGGCCACGGCCGCCTGTACCGCCGAGCGGGGGCCCGTGACCGCGCCGCGGCTGCCCTGCGCGTGGCTACGCTCACTCGGCTCGCCGCCCACGCCGGCCTGCGCCGCGGCGCGCGCACCGACGACGTCGTAGCTGCGGCCGCCACTGCGACCGGGCGGCCGGCAGCCGACGTCGGGTACCTGCTCGGCGGCCCGCCGCCGGCCGACGACGCCGGCCTGCTGCGGTTGGCCGTCGAGCTCGACGCACTGGAGGTGGCGGCCGGCATGCCGCCCCGATCGAAGGGACCCCGCTCGTGACCGAGGAGAAGGAGGCTGCCCGCGAGGGGCTGCGCCGGCTGCGGACCGAGGTGGGCAAGGCCGTGATCGGTCAGGACCCGGCGGTGACCGGTGTCCTGATCGGGCTGCTGTGCCGCGGCCACGTCTTGGTCGAAGGGGTGCCGGGCGTGGCCAAGACACTGCTGGTGCGCACCCTTGCCGCGGCGCTGGACCTGAAGACGACGCGGATCCAATTCACCGCCGACCTGATGCCCGGCGACGTCACCGGCTCGCTGATCTTTGACACGTCGACGGGCCGCTTCGAGTTCCGCGAGGGTCCGGTGTTCACCAACCTGCTGCTCGCCGACGAGATCAACCGCACGCCGCCCAAGACGCAGTCGTCCCTGCTGGAGGCGATGGAGGAGCGCCAGGTCTCCGTGGACGGCGCGCCGCGACCACTGCCCGACCCGTTCTGTGTGATCGCCACCCAGAACCCGGTGGAGTACGAGGGCACCTACCCACTGCCCGAGGCGCAGCTGGACCGGTTCCTGGTCAAGGTGACGATGCCGCTGCCGGATCGGGACACCGAACTGCGCATCCTGTCGGCGCACGCCGCGGGCTTCGACCCGCGCGATCTGGCCGGCGCGGGCGTCACCGCCGTCACCTCGGCCGCCGACCTCAAGGCCGCTGCCGACGCAGTGCGGGCCGTGCACATCGACCCGGCCGTGCTCGGTTACATCGTCGAACTGGCCCGCGCCACCCGGGCCGCGCCGTCGGCGGCGTTGGGCGTCTCACCGCGGGGCGCCACCGCCCTGCTTGCCACGTCGCGGGCCTGGGCGTGGTTGTCCGGGCGAGACTTCGTCACTCCCGATGACGTCCAGGCGCTGGCCCGGCCGACGTTCCGGCACCGCATCCAGTTGCGGCCCGAGGCGGAACTCGAGGGTGTCACCGTCGACAGCGTGCTCGACTCCGTCCTATCTTCCGTCCCGGTCCCGCGCTGACGCCATGGTTCTGACGGGACGGTTCGTCGCGCTCGCCGCGCTGGGGCTGCTCCTCGCGGCCTGGTCGGCGCGAGCGGTGGCGGTGTTCTCCGGCGTGCTCGTGCTGTTGGTCGTCGCCGACCTGGTGCTCGCGGCGCGGATCTCGGACCTGCGCCTGACCCGGGACTCGAGCTCGGCGGTCCGGCTGGGCGAGACCGGCGAGACGGTGCTGCGGATCCTCAACGCCGGCCGGCGGCGGCTGCGCGCGATCGTCCGCGATGCGTGGGTGCCCTCCGCCGGTGTCACGCCCAGGTCGCAGGCGCTCGACGTCGGTGCCGGGGAGCGGCGCAGTGTCGTGAGCGCCCTGCGGCCCACCCGGCGGGGGCACCGCGTCACCGCCCACGTCACGATCCGCTCGCACGGCCCGCTCGGCGTGGTGGCCCGGCAGCGGCGGGTCCGGGTGCCGGGCAACGTCAAGGTGCTGCCGTCGTTCGGCTCACGGCGCTTCCTGCCCGAGAAGCTGTCCCGGCTGCGCCAGATCGACGGCGCGGTACTCATGCGTCAGCGTGGCCAGGGCAGCGAGTTCGACTCGCTGCGCACCTATGTCCTCGGCGACGACGTGCGGGCCATCGACTGGCGCGCGACGGCGCGCTCGCGCGACGTCGTCGTGCGTACCTGGCGCCCGGAACGCGACCGGCACATCGTGCTGGCCGTCGACACCGGCCGGACCTCGGCAGCCCGGCTGGGCGACGAGCCACGTTTGGACGCCGCGCTGGACGCCTGCCTGCTGCTCGGCGCTGTCGCGTCCAGGGCGGGCGACCGGGTGGCGCTGGTCGCCGCCGACACCGCGGTGCGCGCTCGGCTGGGTCCGACCGGCGGCCGCGACGTGCTACCCAAGCTGGTCGCTGCGTTGACCCCGCTCGAACCCGCGTTGGTCGAGACCGACCCGCAACTGCTCGCGGCCGAGGTACTGCGGCAGGTGTCCAAGCGCTCGCTCGTCGTGCTGTTCAGTGCGCTCGACACTGCCGCGGACACGGGGTTGCTGCCGGCCGCACGGGCGCTGGCCGCGCGGCATGAGCTGGTCGTGGCCTCGGTGGCCGACCCGTCGGTGGCGGCGCTGGCCACCGCGCGCGAGGACGTGTCCGACGTGTACACGGCTGCCGCTGCGGAGCTGGCAGCGGCTGCCCGGCGCGCGGTGACCGAACAGTTGGGCAAGCTCGGCGCGCATGTCGTGGACGCCCCTGCCGACGTGTTCGCATCACAGGTCACTGACGCGTACCTGGATCTCAAGGCCGCCGGCCGCCTCTAACCGCGCCTCGTCGAGTCACCTGGGCGTCGGGTGGTCATTGTTGTGTGTGACCACTGGAGAGGTGACCATCAGCGTTTGAGCCTGAGATTCGGGGGCGTTGGTCCTGTCTTCGCCTCCCGTTGTCGGCTTGCCGTTCGCTCGCGTTGGAAAAGCGCGGCGATGGTGGGAGTCGGTCCTCGTTCAGCGCCCGCTGCCGGCGCACCGTTCCGCGCTACTCGAAAAGCGCGGCGACGGAGGGA
>JAOPWD010000297.1 GCA_025965875.1 Pseudonocardiales bacterium | reverse complement strand
CAGCGAGCAAGGCGGGCCGACGCTGTCCTGGAGCGGCCGCCTAGAGACCGGCCGCTGCGCCAGGCACGACGCGCAGGTCGTCGTGCGCGATGTGTCTCAACTGCTTCCAGATGAGGACGAGGAACAGTCCGGATCCCGCGAAGGCGAACCAGAAGGGCGCAGTGAGTCCCACGTGCTCCGCGAGCAGGCCACCGATCCCCGAGCCGATGACCAGGCCGCCGAACACGCCGACGGTGTTGACGCTGCCGACCCGACCCTGCAGCTCGGTTGGCACCGCGCGCTGGCGCACCGTGATCGACGTGGTGCCCCAGATGAATGCGTGGGCGCCGAAGACGAAGAAGATCGGCATGGCGACCCAGGGCGACGTGGCGATGGCCAGACCGAGGTGCGTCAGCGTCTCGATGATCAGCCCGACGCGCATGATGTTGCCCAGGCTGACGCGCCGGATGATCCAGCCGTAGGACAGCGTGCCGAGTAGGCCACCGACAGCCGAGACGGTCGTGATCAGGCCGAATCCGATGGAGCCGAGTCCCAGGCGGTGGGTGGCGTACAGGACGAGCACCGACCAGGCAGCGCCGAAGGTGATGTTGAATGTGAAGATCGTCAGCACCAGCGTGCGCACCGCGGCATGGTGACGGACCCACCGAACGCCTTCGGCGATGTCGTGCCGTACGGCTCTCTTGCCGCGGTCCTCCCGCACCTGCGCCGGAAGCACGATCCGCGACACGAGGATCGCGCCGAGAGCAACCAGGACGGCCTGGGCGACAAAGGGCGACGCCGTGCCGGCCGCGAACAGCGCGGCGCCGATCGGCGGTCCGACCAGCTGGTTCACGGTGATGAAGCCGACCAGAAAACGAGAGTTCGCGATCGCGAGGTCGTCGCGGTGCACGAGCATCGGCAGCAGAGTGCTGCTCGTGTTGTCGGCAAACACCTCCGCCGTCCCGAGCACGAACAGGGTGCCGAGGACGAGCGCGATCGACACCGTCCCCGTGACGATCGTCAGGCTCAGGACGACCAGCACCGCAGCGCGCAGCAGATCGGCTGTCACCACGATGAGCTTGCGGTTGACCCGGTCGGACAGCGCGCCCGCCCACAGCCCGAAGACCAACGGCGGCAGCCACTGCAGCAGTGCCGCGCACGCGATCAGGAACGCGTTGCCCGTCAGCGACGCGACGAGCAGCGGTCCCGCCGCGATCGAGATACCGTCGCCGACGTTGCTCAGCCACGACGACGCGAGCAGCCACCTGAATCCCGAGCCGAGGCGTTTGGGGGCGACGACGTCAAGGATGCTCACAACGACACGACGCTAGCCGACCCCGCAAACGATCATCCACAACTGTCGTTCGTGCTCACCCGAATGACAGTCACGTCCGTCAGTCCGCGGATGCGCCCCGCGCGACGTCACTGATGATCGCGGCGAGCTCCTGCGGGCGCGACCACATCGGCCAGTGGCTCGTGGGCAGATCGACGTAGGTCACGTCGTGCAGCTCAGCCAGGCCGCCGAGCCAGGCGTAGCCCCCCGTTGCGTAGGCCTTGACCTGCTCGGACGTGTAGCCCGTACAGATGACCGTGCTTGGCACATCGAGGCGAGCGTCGTTGGTCAGCGCAGGCGCATCGCGCATGAGGGCGCCCGGCTCGGGGACGGCCCGCCGCTGAAACGTCTCGAGTTGCTCCTCAGTGAGCCCGTCGAGGTTTTCCTCCTCCTCGAGTTCCTCCCGCGAGGGCAGCAGCTTCTCGGCGGCGCTGAAGTCGGGGTCGAGCGCGCCTGTCGCCGGGGCGGAGTCGACGTAGACCATCGCCGCGATCTGCTGCGGGATGCGGTCGGTTACCACGTAGCCGGGGCTCCCGGTAGCGCTGTGCACGGCGAGCACGACGGGGCGCCCCGCTGCTGTCACCGCCTCGCAGATCGCGTCGACGTGGTCGGCGAGCGTGATCGAGGACCGGTCGGCGTCAGCCGACTCGAGGCCGGGCAGCGTCAGCGCCGTGACGTCGTGTCCGTCGGCGCGCAGGGCGGCGACGACCTCGTCCCACGCCCACGCGCCGAGCCAGAACCCAGGAACCAGAACAATCGGCGTAGTCGTCATGCTGCAAATTTATGACGAGCCACCGACAATGCGGATCGTGGGGGCGGGGTCAACGGGGGAGAATGGCTACATGAGAGTGGTGCGGTCCCGCGTGCTCAAGCGAGTCGCCCTGGAATCGCTGGGCTGGCTTCTCGTAATTGGTGGACTGGCGGCGATCGTCCTGCCTGGGCCAGGTCTGTTGGCAATAGTCGCAGGGCTAGCCCTGCTTTCCCAGCAGTACGACTGGGCTCAGCGTCGGCTGGAGCCAGTGAAGCAGCGCGCACTTCAGACCGCGGCGGACGGGGTGGAGACCTGGCCGCGCATCCTCGTCTCGTGCCTGGGGGTCGCCTTCCTCTTCGGTCTGGGCATCGTGTGGGGTCTCGCGCCCGACGTACCCAATTGGTGGCCGCTGCACGAGCGGTTGTGGCTTCCCGGCGGCTGGGGCACCGGTGCTTCGCTGATCCTGTCCGGCCTGATCGCCATGACGCTGATCGTCTACAGCTATCGAAACTTCCGAGAGATCAAGGCAACCGATCCGACCCCGTGAGCTCGTCGCTCAGTCAGGAAGTACCGATTCGATCGCACTGCGGATCTCGGGCGCATCCGGCTTCGTGCTGGGCCGGAACCGCTGCACGACACGTCCGTCCGGGGCGACCAGGAACTTTTCGAAGTTCCACTGCACGTCACCAGCTTCGCCGCTCGCGTCGGGAACCTCGGTGAGCTCCGCATAGATCGGGTCGCGCTCCGGGCCGTTGACCTCGATCTTCTGCGACATGGGGAACGTCACGCCGTAGGTGGCTGAGCAGAACTCGGCGATGTCCTCCGACGTCCCCGGCTCCTGGCCGCCGAACTGGTTCGACGGGAAGCCCAGCACGGTAAAGCCTCGATCGGCCAGCTCTTCGTGCAGATCCTCCAACTGCCGGTACTGAGGCGTCAGGCCGCACCGGCTCGCGACGTTGACCACCAGCACCGCCCGCCCCTTACTCAGAGCGCCGAAACTCGATTTCTCGCCGCTCAAAGTGGTCACCGGCAGATCGGCCAAGTCGCTCACGTCGCACACCTCACGTCGTCGGGTTCTCCGTCGTTGGCAACAGCACGATGGGACCCGCTCCTATTCCCCCCGTGAGGGACGCTCGCGATCTTCTGGGTGGCCGGTCTGCGCGCGCTGGACGAAGTCCCGAGCCTCGGCATTGGACAGCACAGTGCCGTCGTCCAGCGTGACGGCGATGCGACTTTTGGCATGCGCCGCTTGAATCGTCGTGCGGCGCGTTGTGGGACGAGGTCTGCCCACCCCGCTCCGCCCGCCGTTCGACGTGGGTGAGCCTGTCGGCCGGGATGCGCGCGACCGGTGCTCAAGGCGTACTTCGTCACCAGCGCCCTGACTCGCAAGCGGCCGTCGACATACGGCTCAGCCGAACGCAGATGATGTCGACGAAGACCCACAGCGCCGCATTGCCCCCGCCCCGGGCGTCGGGGCGGCACCCTGTCCAGCGAGGGTGATGCCACCACCCTGTGCACGGGTCGTCCTAGCAACCTTGCCTTGCTGTCCCCATGGGGCCGTAATAGGAACCGTGGAACCCATCACCGTGTTGCTTGCCCGCAACAACCGCATGGTGCCCGACGGCGTGCCCAACGAATCCCAACGCGGCGGATCGCGGGGTGCAGGGCGAGGGGCACGGTCCTGTCGCCGTTCGGGAGGCGGCTTCAGCCATCCGCAGCGAGGGCGGCGGCAGCGAACGTGCGTCCGGTGACCACAGCGTCGCTCGGCTCGGGGCGTGTCTTCTCGGTACGCCTGGCAGCGGGGCAGAGTGAACGCAGCGAC
>JAOPWD010000269.1 GCA_025965875.1 Pseudonocardiales bacterium | reverse complement strand
GGAGTAGCCGCCGGGGGAGGGCTGCGCTGGTCGATCGCGCGCGAGCGGCTGCGCATGCAGGTGGCCGAGGACGTCCGGCGGCAGCGCGAGGACGCCGGCGGGGCGCCGAGCGACGCCGACACCGCGAAGGTGGCGCGCTCACAGGCGGTCCGCGAGTTCATCGACGAGGTCTGGCCGGCGCTCTCGGCGCCCGTGTTGCTGGCCCGCCTCTACACCGACGCGGAGTTCCTGCGCCGCTGCTCGGCCACGACGTTGACCGACGACGAGCGCGGGTTGCTGGCGCGCCCCGCGGCTCGATCGGTCAGCGCCACCCGCTGGACGCCGGCGGACGTGGTGCTGCTCGACGAGTTGGACGGCCTGCTGACCGGCGCTCGGACCTACGTGCACGCGGTCGTCGACGAAGCGCAAGACCTGTCCGCCATGCAGTGCCGTGCGATCGCCCGCCGCTGCCCGACCGGTTCGCTCACCGTGCTCGGCGATCTGGCCCAGGCGACCAGCCCGTGGGCACCGGGCGAGTGGGAGACCACGCTGCGCCACCTCGGCCAGGACGGCGCGCAGATCCGACCGCTGACCATCGGCTACCGGGTGCCGGGCGAGGTCCTCGAGCTCGCCAACCGGCTGCTGCCGCACATTGCCGTCGGCGTCCCCCCGGCCACCGCTGTCCGCCAGGGCGCCGACGCGCTGCGGTTCCGTCCCCTCGCTGCGCTCACCGACGAGGTACGGCGCTGCCTGGCCGTCGAGGGGTCGGTGGGCGTGATCGTCCCGGACGACCGCGTCCAGGACGTCCTGCGCGAGCTGACCCAGGACGGGATCGCGGCCGAACTGATCGATGCCGACGCCGACCCGCGGGTGTCCGTCGTCCCCGCCGCGGAGGCCAAGGGGCTGGAGTTCGACTCGGTCGTCCTGGTGGAGCCCGCCGCGATCGTGGCCGGCGAGGCAGCCCGGGCCGCCGGCCTGCGCCGCCTGTATGTCGTGCTGACCCGCGCCGTCTCCCGCCTGGCCGTGCTGCACGACGAGCCGCTGCCGGCCGAGCTGACCGAGTCCCGGCCTCCGGTGATCAACTCACCTTAGCCGCGCGATCCCGGCCCGACCCGCTCACCAAGCGTGAGTTGATCGAGCACGTCAGCAGATTGTGTCGATGCTGTTCACGCAGTCGTTGACGCTCGAGACGACCGCCACGGAGACGATGATCCAGATGACGATCAGCGCGATGCCGATGCAGAGCGCGATGATCCCGAACTTCCTGACGTTGGCCGAGGCCAGCTGGGCCCCCGCCGGGTCGCCGCGATACCAGGAGCTCTCGACCCGGCCGTAGTTGATGAACGCAGGTATCGCCAGCGGCCAGAACAGGAAGATCGCGGCGATCGCCCAGCCGAGATTGCCCGGCGGCGGGCCGTAGCCGGGTGCGCCGTATCCGGGCGGCGGGTAACCCTGGGCCGGATAGCCCGGCTGGGGATAGCCCGGCTGGGGATAGCCCTGCTGCGCGTAGCCCTGCTGGGGATAGCCCTGCTGTGCGTAGGCCTGGTGCGGATCGCCCTGCTGCGGGTAACCCTGGGCCGGATATCCCTGCTGGGGATATCCCTGCTGGGGATAGCCCGGCTGGGGATAGCCCGGCTGGGGCTGACCCTGCTGCGGATGCTGCTGCCAATAGTTCTCGTGCGGCGCACCCGGATCGTTCGGATCACCGTTCTGCGGCGTGCTCATGTGCGTGCCCTCCTCAAGGACCCTCAGCGGCCTGCTGCGGGGCAGTCGACCGGGGTCACCGATATGGTAGGAACCCCTGGGCATATCCGCTGGTGCGCCACCCCTGTACCAACGGAGATGTTCTGGCGCCAGTAACCGCGCGGAGTGGCCATCCCACCCCGCGCGTCGTATGCGAGGAGTGTCTATGACCGAACACGTACGTGCGGTGCACCCCGAGCCGGACATGGTCCAGCTGCTCACGCCTGAGGGACAGCGGGTCGAGCACCCGGACTATCCCCTCGAGATCACCGACGACGAGATTGCCGCGCTCTATCGCGACCTCGTCCTCGTGCGCCGCATCGACACCGAGGCCATCGCCCTGCAGCGGCAGGGGGAGCTGGGCCTGTGGGCGTCGCTCCTCGGCCAGGAAGCCGCCCAAGTCGGCGCCGGCCGCGCGCTCAAGAAGCATGACATGGCCTTCCCGACCTACCGCGAGCACGGCGTCGCCTGGTGCCGCGACGTCGACCCGCTCGCGCTGCTGGGTCTGTTCCGCGGCACGAACCTCGGCGGGTTCAGCCCGCACGAGCACAACTTCAACAACTACACGATCGTGATCGGCGCGCAGACGCTGCATGCCGCCGGCTACGCGATGGGCGTCGTTCGCGACGGCGCGGTCGGCACCGGCGATCCCGAGCGCGACACCGCCGTACTTGCCTTCTTCGGTGACGGCGCGTCCAGCCAGGGCGACGTCAACGAATCGTTCGTGTTCGCGGCGGCCGGCAACCTGCCGGTCGTCTTCTTCTGTCAGAACAACCAGTGGGCGATCAGCGAGCCCGTCACGACCCAGAGCCGGGTGCCGCTGTACAAGCGCGCCAGCGGCTTCGGCTTCCCCGGCATGCGCATCGACGGCAACGACGTACTGGCCAGCCTGGCCGTCACGCGCAAGGCGCTCAACGATGCCCGCAACGCCCAAGGCCCGACACTCATCGAGGCGTTCACCTACCGGATGAACCCGCACACCACCAACGACGACACCCGCCGCTACCGCCTGGGCAGCGAGGCCGAGACCTGGAAGCTCAAGGACCCGATCGCGCGGGTCAAGGCCTATCTCCTGCGCGAAGCCAATGTCGGGACGGAGTTCTTCGCGGAGCTCGAGCAGGAGTCCAAGAAGCTCGCCGAGCACGTCCGCGCCGGCTGCCGCGCACTGCCCAACCCGACGCCGGAGTCGGTGTTCCAGAACGTCTACGTCGACGCCCCCGACGAACTGCTCAAGCAGCGCGGCGAATTCGTCGACTTCGTGAGCTCGATCGAGGAGGTCAACGCATGACCGCCCGGACCATGGCGAAGGCCCTCAACGAGGGCCTGCGCAAGGCCATGGAGGACGACCCCAAGGTCCTCATCATGGGCGAGGACGTGGGCAAGCTCGGCGGCGTCTTCCGGGTCACCGACGGCCTGCAGAAGGATTTCGGCGAGGACCGCGTCATCGATACCCCGCTGGCCGAGTCGGGCATCATCGGCACCGCGGTCGGCCTGGCCATGCGCGGCTACCGGCCGGTCTGCGAGATCCAGTTCGACGGCTTCGTCTTTCCCGGCTTCGACCAGATCGTCAGCCAGGTGGCCAAGATGTACAACCGCTCGGCCGGCCTGGTGAAGATGCCGATCACCATCCGCATCCCGTTCGGCGGCGGCATCGGCGCGGTCGAGCACCACAGCGAGTCGCCGGAGGCCTACTTCGCGCACACGGCCGGCCTGAAGGTCGTCGCCTGCTCGAACCCGTCGGACGCGTACTGGATGATCCAGCAGTCGATCAGCTCCGACGACCCGGTCATCTTCTTCGAGCCCAAGCGCCGCTATCACGCGGCCAAGTCCGAGATCGACCCCGAGCCCTATCCGCTGCACCAGGCGCGGGTCGTGCGGCCCGGCCGCGACGTCACCCTGCTCGCCTACGGCCCGATGGTGGCGATGGCACTGGAGTCCGCGGCGGCCGCGGCAGAGGACGGCCAGGAACTCGAGGTCATCGACCTGCGTTCGATCTCGCCGCTGGACATGCCGACCGTCCTCGAGTCGGTCGGGCGCACCGGCCGATTGATCGTCGTGCACGAGGCGCCGCACAGCTTCGGTGTCGGCGCCGAGATCGCCGCGCGTGTCCAGGAGCAGGCGTTCTACTCGCTCGAGGCGCCCGTGCTGCGCGTGTCCGGCTTCGACACGCCCTACCCGCCCAGCCGGCTCGAGAACGAGTGGCTGCCGAACATCGACCGCATCCTGGACGCCGTCGACCAGAGCCTGGGGTACTGACGTGGGTGACATCAAGCAGTTCAAGCTGCCCGACCTCGGTGAGGGACTGACCGACGGCGACATCTTGAAATGGATGGTGGCGGTCGGGGACACCGTCGACGTCAACGACACCATCTGCGAGGTCGAGACGGTGAAGGCGGCCGTCGAGCTGCCGTCTCCGTTCGCCGGCGTCGTCACGGCATTGCACGC
>JAOPWD010000268.1 GCA_025965875.1 Pseudonocardiales bacterium | reverse complement strand
GACCAGGCCGGTCTTGGTCACGTACTGCGGCAGTCCGTTCGCGCCCGGGATGAACTTGCCGTACGGGTCGGCAGCGATCATCGGAATGTTCGTCACGTCGGCGTCGACGAGCTGGAGGCCGAGCTTCTCCGCGGCCTGCTTCTTGACTGCAGCCCACGTCCCGATTCCGTCCGTGCCGTCTGGCGAGTTGAAGTAGGTCGCTCCGGCCGGCAATCCGCCGAGCAGGTTACCGGTAGACACCGGAACGTTGGCGGAATTCATCGCGTACTCGCGTAGGAAAACCTGGTGTGCCGAGTGGGAGGTGTAAGTCTGGCTCTGGTCCACCCACGGCGTGTCGGTGTTGTTGGCGTTCTGGATGTCGTCGGCGCTCTCATCGACCGCAGTGGCTGGGTCGTCGCCGAGGATGCCATCTGGGCCGGGCTGGTTCTGCGCGCGGGTGAGCACCATGAAGCGCAGGCTCGCCGGCAGATCATCGGCGTTTCCTAAGATGTGATCCGGGCCGGCGATCAGCGGGTCGTCAGCCTTCAGCGGCACGAACACGGTGCCACCGCTCTTGACGGTCTGGTCCACACCGTGGTCGAAGAACTGGCCGAAGAAGGTGAACAGTGAGTTGTACGGCGGCGACAGGCCGACGTCGGTCGTCACATTCGGGATGAACAAGGTCTGGTGCGACGGCGTGCAACCGGCCGGGATGCCCGCGGCTGGGACGACCGTAGGATCGGTCGGGTTAGCGGCGACCGGGTCGGTCGTGCACGGGACTGCGCTCGGGGTGTGGTCCTGCGTCCGGACCGGCGAGTGGCTCGCCGAGATCGCGGCGGGGTTGGTCGAGGTCTGGTCGACGATCAGATTGCTGATGACCCGGGGCTGCGAGTCGTAGACGCTGCCCTTCTTCTGCGCGTAGCTCGAGGACGCCGAGCCAGGATCGCCTGGACCGAAGAAGTTGGCGGGCCGGCCTTCGGCCGCCCTGAACGAAGGGGTGGTGAGCCGCGGGAAGGGCACGTCGGCGGCGGCGAACTTCTCGCGGCCGGGCTCCAGGTTGTTGCACGACCCGTCGACAGTGCGCAGGCCGTAGGCGGTCAAGGGATCCGGGATCTGGTTGGGACCAGGCCCGACCAGCGTGCCGCACGGATTGGCCGGCGTGAGCGAAGCCGCATGGGCTTCTGAGATTTTGATCTGCTTCAGGATGAAGGACAGATCCCCAGGGGTGACGGTAAACCCGTTCCCGACAGGTCCTGGCGCCGCACTGGCGCTTGTTACGGCGACTGTGGCCAGCCCTGTGGCCAACAACATCACCGTTGCCGCTGCGTAGACCTTGCGAGCTGCTCTGCGAGCCCGCTTGGTCCTGCCTGTTGCCATTTTTCTCATGACGTGCCCCATCCCCCTAGACAGCGCCCCAGACATGGGGCACGGGCTCAGCGTCCGCAGCGACGTCAAACGAACATGAAAAACCACGACGAAAATTCACAGGAAGTACTTCATGTCCCTTTTGGGCACTCGGACACCCCAACATTGGGGTGGTCAGGCGCACCCACCGTTTGGGTATGGCCCCGCCCTGCGCGCCTTCGACATAGTTGCGCGTAGGGGCGGCTTGTGGGTTCGGCGTCATCGGGGGTGCCGAGCGAACAAGCCCGGGGGGCGTAGGTCACATGACTTCCAACCAGGTCGAGATCCGGTTGTTCGGTTCGTTGCGCGTACGTCGCGCTGACGGCACGGATGTCGAACCACACGAGTGGTCAACGGGTAAGACAGCGGACTTGCTGCGGCTCCTCGCGGTGAGCGGCGGAAAGCCCGTCCCGGTCGACACCATCCTCGAGGCACTCTGGCCGAGGGTCGACCGCACGCGAGGCTCAGCCAGTCTGCGTACCGCGCTCTGCCAGATCCGGCGGGTACTGCGGGCTGACTGCATTACCCGGCACTACGAAGGCATGTCGCTCGGTCCAGCTCTGGTCGACGTCGCTACCTTCGCTCGACTTGCCGGCGATTGCCGCAAACTTGCCGGGCAAGAGCGATGGGCCGACGTGGTAGCGCTCGCCCAGCAAGCCGAGGCTCTCTACGTGGGAGACCTCGGTGCGCACGACCCGAGCGTCGACCTACTCGATGCACAGCGCACGGCGCTGCGCGAGGTGCGTCTGCAACTTCTGCTGGATGCGGCGGACGCTTCCGTAGCACTTCAGCGCTACGACGACGGCGTCGACTTTGCCCGGCGGGCCATAGGCATCGACTCATTCTCGGAACGCGCCTACCGGGCCCTGATCAGATCGCACGCCGGCGCCGGAGAGATCCACCGCGCAATGGAGGCGTACGACCGATGCCGGGCAGCGCTGGCCGAGGAGCTGGGCGTCGAGCCCGCACCGCAGACACGCGCACTGAGGCGGCAGGTGCTCGAGGAGTCATCAGCCCAAAGCGAGCAGACGATCGCCGCCGCGATGACTGAGGCGAGCCAGCGGGTCAGCCTGCTCGAACTGATCGCGCAGGTTGCCGCAGACGCGGGTCACCCCGTCGAGGCCGAAGAGGCCTACCGCGCGGCGCACACGCTGGCCCGTCGGCACGGGCTCTCAATCGTGAGCCAAGCCTCGCCAGGCAAGGTGCCAGCTCGACGTGTGACGCCCGGCCCGCTCGGCATTCGCGATCTCGTGCGGGAGCTGAACCGCGAGCTGCACCGTGTTCCCGCCGTGGGCTGACCTCGCTGGAACCCATCGGTGCCAACGCTCGATTGGATCCGGCCGCCTGACCGCCGCTGATCGGCTACTCGACTGGCACGGTCAGTTACTTGACCGGCACCGTCACCGAAAAAGCCGTAGCGTCGAACGGTGACGTCTGCACGGTGAGCGAGATGACCCAGGTACCGCGCTGCGGGAACGTCACGCCGAGATCCTCACTCCCGCTGGCCGATGAGCCGGCGGCGTTCGGCAACCGAAGTGGCAGCGGGCCCAGTCCGGCACTCGGCAGCGCCATCGTGGCGCGCACACCGGTGACGGGTATCGGCTTACCGGCGCTGGAGCGCGCAGTCAGGTGCACCAGGGTGTCCCCGGTGCGCGGTGCGTCGATCCGAACCGACACCTGCAGCCCCGCGCCCGTCATGGTGCGGGTGAACGGTCGAAGGTAGGACTGGCGGGCGGGAACGGTGACGACAAGTGCCGCCGTCAACGCGAGCACGACGAGCCCAATGACCAATTCGACCAAGACTCCGCGCTGCAGCCCACGGGTCGGACTCGGGCCATCCCGCGGTGCGGCGACCACCTGCGGTTCCAGCACGGCTGTCCTGCCCACTCGCCCGGACGGCCTTCCCGCCGTCGCCCCCGCTGTCGGTAACCCTGATACGGGCTCGTGCGCTGTGCCGCTCAGGTGGCGCTGCACCCACCGCCGCGCCAGGGCGCCTAATGCAACGACGACAACCACTGCGACGATCTTGACCAAGAGAACCCGGCCGAACGTCGTGCGATACAACGCTGGGATCGTCCCGACCTCGCGCCACGCCTGATAGGTCCCTGTCACTACGAGAGTTAGGACGCACGCGAAGGCCACTCGGGAGAAACGCGGCAGCACCGCAGCGAGGTCGGCAGCTCTTTCCCCCGGGCGCAGGCTCACCGACACCACGACGAGTCCTCCGAGCCATATCGTCATGGCCGCCAGGTGCAGCATGTTCGCGACGATCGCCACGGGAGTCTGGATGCCGGTGGCCGAGTGACCGGCCAGAGTCCAGGTCGCCATCAGCAACAGCGTGCTAACCGCCAGCACCGCGAGCATGAGCGGATTCGGCAGGAGCGGACGGACGTCCGGGGCAGCGGTCCTCCGCTTGCGCGAACTCGTCGCCGCGGCCCGCGCGCCGGCCCTGGTCTGTGCCGAGACGGCAGAGACCAACAACACCCCGAAGAGGACGAGCAGGTAGGACCGGAATGCGTACAGCGTGTCGAACTTGCGGGAGTGACTGTCGAGGGAGCTCGGCGCCACCCAGATCGCGCTGAGCGCCTCGCCGCTGGCCCACACCCCCTCGAGGAACATCGAGCCGACTGCACTGGCCGCGAGCAGCGAGAGTCCGAGATAGAGCGTTCTGCGGGTCCGCCGAAGGGCCAGACCGGCCGGCCACAGCGCCAACGTGATGAGCAGGGCGCCGGGTCCCAGGACCAAGCCGGCGTAGCCGAGCACCCGGACGATCCCGAGCAGGAATCCGGCCGAGTTGTTGCGCCCGAACACCGGCACCGTGCCGGTCACCAGGCTGGGTGCGCCGACGGAGAACCGGAACGTGCCGGAGACCGGATGGGTATCAGCGGAGCTGACGTGCCAACTCACGGTGTAGGTGCCGATCCGCAGGTTGGCCCGTAGGGCTACCCGAACCTTGTTCACGTCGCTGGCAACCCGGGACACCGTTGCCTCGTCGACGCGTTTGAGGTGATCGTCGAACACCTCGATGGCATTGTCTGCCACCTCGACTGGTTCGCCGAACGTCAGAGTCACCCAGGCAGGCGCATTCTTGAGCACATCGCTGGCGTGCGGGTCGCTTGCTTCGAGTTGAGCGTGTGCCGACGCAGTTCCGCTCAACCCGATGAGCGTCAGGATGAAGACGATCACCAGCAACGCGGACCGGCCAAGGATCCGACGAATCCGCATCACCTCAGAACTGCGGTGATCGGGACGCGAATGGGTCCGCCCTTCCGGTCGAAGCGCATTGTGAGTGCGTAGCGCCCAGCGGGCACCGTGATCTGATTGGACGTCCAATGGCCGGCTCCGACGATGGTCAGAGCCACAGCATGCGCGCTGTGATCCGGGCCCACAAGTCGAGCCGAAGCTGTCGGGGCCGACGCCGGCGTCGCCTGGGTGCTCAGCTGGACGTCAAGCGTGGTGACTGTCGTCGAGCCCACGTCGGTCTGCGTGATGCGCACCGTCGCGTCGTAGCCCGCCCGGCTGCCATGGACCGTGCTCGTTCGCACCTGGTGCGCGACCGCGGCGGCAACCGCAGGCGCGGACCCGGTCGCAATCTTGTGCGAAGCAGAGGTTGGACCCTTGGTCGAGGCCCAGATCGCCACGCCCAGCAACGCCACCAT
The DNA here is from genome assembly GCA_025965875.1 of Pseudonocardiales bacterium. GTDB lineage: Bacteria > Actinomycetota > Actinomycetes > Mycobacteriales > Jatrophihabitantaceae > QHCC01. Next base: position 2,674 of record JAOPWD010000268.1, on the reverse strand, counting down.
GGTCACGCCGAGCATGGCCAGCACGAGACGGACGGCTGTGTGTGGCGTCGCCCGCGCCCGCGCCACTACTGTCGGCGCGGCCCTTAATGCGGCAGACATTGCAGCCCCGTGCCGGCCGACGGACAGGCGTCGGGTACTGGCAGCACGCGCTGCAGGCCCCACATCCCCGCCTTGCTGAATACTCGGCGCATGTCGCCGTAGAAGTAGTCCCCTGGCTGGTGCGTGGCCCCACCGGCTCCCCCGGAGACGACAGCGGTCAACATCTCCCACGGCCCTATGCCATGCGTCTCGGCTGAGTCGGCATTCGGGATGTTGGGGTCGAGCGAGAAGGACAGGCCGCCCAGGTTGACGGCGTGCATCTGCTCACTGCCAGGGGCGACCAGGACATGCACGACCATCGGATCGCCGGCATAGGCCGTGAGTATCGGGGTCGTCGGATCGCCGAAGGCCGCCGAACTGTAGGCGTCGGAACGCGTGTCGTCGCGCGGCGCCTGCGTGTAGTTCACCCTGATCGACAAACCCTTTTCGGCGTTCACCGGGTAAGGCATGAAGCTGGCACCGAGCTGGGTTTCGTCCTCGGACATCACCAGGGTGAAGTCGCGATAGGCGGGGGTGTACAGCGGGTGGACGTCGACCGAAGCACCGACATCGGTCACCGCCCCGGTGAGTGGGTCCCTGATCGTGGCGCCGAACGGCGTGACCGTGTACGCGCCGTAGAGCCCGCGCTTGTCGAAACCAGTCATGTCGGCGATGCTGCTGCCGCTGACCTTGCTGTTGTCCACGTAGTAGGTGAACGTCCGGCTGGCGTCGGTGGCGATCGACGTGTCGGGGTTCCACCCCACGTCCACGCCGCTGGACGGAATGTCGTTGGCCAGCCCGGACATGTGGAAGGAGATCTTGGCTTCCTTGGTGCGGTTGGTGACCGTGACGCTCACGCAGTCACGCACCGACAGATGCAACACCAATGGCTCAGGCTTCACCGTGCCGGCCAGGACCGCCGCGGCTCGCGCCGTCGGGACATAGGCGTAGCGGATGGAGTTGTCCACGCCGGGCACCCGCACAGCTGTCACTGCGATCGCGTGGGGCGTGGCATTCGCTGGGCACGGATTGGCTAGGGCCGACGGCTGCGGTGGCAGCCCGCCTGTCTGTGTCGGCAGGGCGGGCGCAGCGTCGGGAGGTGTCGATCCCGGCAGGGGTAGCAAGAAGTTCGGGTCGTTGGGATCGCTGGTGACCTGACCCGGCAGCACCCGAATGATGCCCCAGGCGCCGTCATTGATCCGCCGGTCGATGCCGTTGAAGTACAGGTAATCGCCGGGTAGATGAGTGGTGCCACCAGCTCCGCCCTTGAGAATCAGGGTGTATTTCTCCGAGATCCCGTAGTGCAAGGTGTCCACGGCGCCGCCCTCGAGCCCGCCTCCGCCGTCCGCGTAGCGGTTCTCATACCCGAACGTGTGTCCGTCGACATGCAGCGTATCTACCGTCGGTGCCACGCTGATCGTGCGTATCACCAGTGGGTCACCGGCATAGGCACGCGGCAGCGGTGTTCTTGGGTCGCCGTAGGTATAGGAGCTGAACTTCAACGCCGGATCACCTACCCGGTCTGTCAGCGGACTGGCCCGCAGATTAAGCATCGAGTCCGCGGTACTGCCGAAGCCCTTGTCCATGGCCCACAAGGCCATTTCGCGGAAGCTTCCGTTCACGCCGGCAGCCGGTGACAATGGGCTGTTGGTACGGATGTCGACGATGGCGCCGGAATCCACAGGTGCACCGGTGCGTGGGTCGTTGTAGGTCGAACCCTTCGGCTCGGTGATCAATTGTCCGACCAGGCCGTGGGCCCAGGTATGGATCCCGTCGACGTGGTCGTGGAAGAAGATGTTGTCGAGGTTCGCGTCGGCGAACCAGCGGTACTGCACGAACTCGGTGCCCGCGTACTGCCCGACCGGGTGTGCTGTTTTCAGCGCCGCCGACAACGTCACGGTCTTGGCTGTGGCGTTGATGGCGGTGACGGTTCGGATCTCCGGCCCCTGCCCCGACTGCCCCGCGTTCGCGGTGCCGGTCGCGGCTGGCCCTTCGGTGCCCAGTCCCACGCCGATGCTCTCGCCCGCCTGGAACTTGGTCACGCTCGCCAGGTGCAGGACCGTCGCGCCGACGGCTGCCCCCGCGGTGAGCTGCGGATCCTCGACCTTGTACGGACGAACCGCTTGCTCGTAGGACATCCCGCTGATGACGCCGTCCGAGGCCTGAGTGTCGAACTGCACGTGATGGATGTGCACGTTGACCTGGCTGAAGTGACCAGACGCATTCGCATCGGTGAGCTCGCTGGTCAGCGTCACTGCATCGCACTCGCCGACGTTCGTCCGCAGCGCCAGCGGCTCGAGGGGTTTGCTGCCGTCAAGCGCGGCTGCTTTGTCGTGGGCGAGCACGAAGACCATGCCGGTCGGGTCGGTGTCGAGGGCCGTGGTCTGGACCGGGTGCTCTACCGCGACGATGTTGAAGCGACGCACCGCAGTGGGCTGGCCGTTGGCCTGCTTGGCTGCGCAGATTCCGTCGTTGCGACCGGCCCACGGGTTCAGGTGTGTGGCCGTGACGCCCGTTGCCGCGGTGTTGCCCATCTCGCCGAGATAGGGCGCACCCGAGTGCCCGTTGGGAGAGAACGGTGGGCGCATGCCGAGAT
>JAOPWD010000263.1 GCA_025965875.1 Pseudonocardiales bacterium | reverse complement strand
CCGCCACGCAGTACGCGGACGCGGCCGCCGTCGCGATCGCCGACGAACTGATCCCCAACCTGATTCAGGCGCTGTACAACCCGATTCTCGCCGCCGGTGGCTTCGGCAGCGGCGTTTCTACCGGCGGCGCCACCGCGCCGGCGTACAAGATACTGCCGATGCAGTTCGTGAATACCCCCAACTCCGGCGGCGCCCACCTCGGCAGCGCGTACGACGGGGGCTACGAGGGCTACCTTGTCGCCACGCTCCAGCAACTGCTCGGCCAGCACCCCGTCGACGGCTTCGGCACGCAGATCACCAGTCGGGAATGCGCGGGCGGACCGGCGACCTGCCTCGCCTCGATAGACACAGCGCTGCTGTCGACGTTCAACTCGTTGACGGCCGCGAACGGCTCCAGCGACGTAGCGACCTGGACCGCCTCGTCGGAGTCCAAAGCGGCGGCGCAGACCATGCCGGTGTTCGACGCGATCCAGTTCAAAGCGACTGGCATCGTCGGCCAACCCGCCATTGACTGGCAGAACCGCCCGACGTTCCAGCAGGTGATCGAGTTCTTCCGGCATCGAACCCGGTAGAGGTCTGCAGACAGACCACTAGCTCAGCGCAAGTATCTCGATCAGCGTGCGGGCAGCCTGGCCGCCGTCCTCCAGCGCGATCTCGAGTGCCCGCGGAACATCGAGATCGTCGAGCAGCGCGGCAGGCAGCGCGGCCACGCCGGAATCGCCGCCGGGCTTGGCTGCGGCGGTGTAGAGGTCCTCGAGCAGCGAACCGGCGCTGTTGAGGTCATCGACGGAGTAGGACCAGGCCTGCGCCCAGGGCCGGTTCAAGCAGAGGAGCCGGATCGCGGCACCCGTGTGCTCGCGGAGCAGGTCGTCGACGAGGACGAGGTTGCCCGTGGACTTGGCCATCTTCGCGCCGCCGATCTGCACGGTGCCGGCCCGCAGCCAGCCGCGGGAGAACGGCGCGACCCCGGTGGCGGCCTCGGCCAGCGCGGTCTCGCAGGCGTGATGCGGGTAGGCCAGGTCGGCGCCGCCGCAATGCAGGTCGATGCTCGACCCGAACAACGAGAGCACCATGGCCGCGCATTCGGCGTGCCAGCCGGGCCGGCCATCGCCCCAGGGGCTCGGCCAGCTGATCTCGTCGTCGGTGGTCTCCTGCCAGACGGCGACATCGAGCGGGTGGTCCTTGGCCGGGTCGTCCGGGTGGTCGTGGAAATCGTTCGACAGGGCGATGGCGGTGTCGTGGTCGAGTCCGGCGGCCGCAGCCGCGCCCGATGTGCGGGCATAGACCGTGCCGCCGCGCAGGTAGGCGGCGTCGCGGGCGAGCAGCGCGGCCGCCAGTTGGACCACATGCCCGACAGCCTGCGCCGCCGTCGGCGAGTGGTCGGGGTTGCGCACCCGCAGCGTCGCCATCGTCGATTCGAACGAGGCCCGCTGCAGGGTGGCGAGCATCGAGAAGGACTCGCCGCGCCGGCGCGCCTCGGCGAACAGCACGTCGTCGACGTCGGTGACGTTGCGGGCCATGGTCACGGTGTGGCCGTGCCAGCGCAGCACCCGGTCGAGGGTGTCGGCCCAGACGTAGGTGGCCGCGTGACCGAGATGCGTCACGTCGTACGGAGTGATCCCGCAGACGTACATCCGCACCCGCCCCACCATCGGCAGGGCGGCGCCGTTCAGGTGCAGCGGCATCGGCGGTCCGGTCAGGCGGGAGGCGTCCACGCCTGCAGTCTGCCAGCCGTCGTCCCGGCCCGAATTCACTGGCAGAGTCGTCCTGGAGCAGGAAGGTGTCCGGAAGTTTCACGCAACGGTCGACTCGAACGGCAAGACCGCGACCGGTATCCGGGTGCCTGATGCCGTCGTGGCCGACCTCCGCCGTGTTCGACGGCGATGTCGAGACGCGGCGCCCCCTCGGCGGAATGTCCTACAGCCACCAGCGTCGGTACGTCGACCGGATCGAGTCGGCCAAGAAGACCGAGACCAGGGAGCGACTCCGTCCGGGCGCCGGTCGCACTTGATCAACAGAGGTTGGCATGATCATCTCGCGTTTGCTGTGCGTGGATCCTGGCCATTCCGCGCACTGGACGTGAGTTGATCAACGACGGGTTGCCCGCAGGCCCCAGCCGCGCTCCTCGGTCAGTAGGTCATGCCGGCCAGCAGGTCGGACGGTCCGTTGGAGGGGTGCGAGAACAGGCTGGTCGAACCTACGGATTGGATCGAGCCGGGGTGCCTCGGGGCCTTGGCGCCGAGGATTCGTTCGAACAGGGCGAGGTACTCGTCGACCATCCGGTCGACGCCGAAGCGGTTGACGGCTTCGTCGCGGCAGACCTGACGATCGAGCTCGTCGATTCGACCAACGGCTGTCACCGCCGCAGCTGCGTCGACAACGAGGAATCCCGTCTCGCCGTTACGCAGCAGTTCGGGCATTGCCCCTACCGGCGTGGCGATGACCGGCGTTCCAGTGGCGAGGGCCTCGATGACCGACAGGCCGAACGGCTCGGCGAAGCTGATCAGGTGCAACAGCGCGCGTGCGCCGCCGAGCAGAGCATCGCGCGCAGCAGGCGCGACCGGCCCGAGGTAGGACACGGCCACACCGTCGACGTGCGGCGCGACGGACTCTCGGAAGTACGCCTTGTCCTGGGTGACGCCGGCGATGATCAACGGCAGGCCGGCCTTCTTGGCGACCTCGATCGCCAGGTGGGCGCCGGTGTCGGGGTTCACCCGGCCGAGGAACAGCAGGTACTCGCCGGCATCGGGCACGAACGTGAACAGGTTCGTGTCGATCCCGTAGTGAATCGTGGCCGCGTAGTGCAGATCGGGGTGCCGATCGGCGTTGCTGATCGAGACGTACCGGCCGATGTCGTCGTACGCGCGGTAGACCGGCACGACCTGCTTGGACGAGAACCCGTGAATCGTCGTGACCACAGGCGTGGACACCAGCCGGCTGTAGCTCAGCGGCATGAAGTCCGAGTGGTTGGCCAGTACGTCGAACTCGCCGGCCCGCTCGAAGGCGGCCGCGTGGTGCAGGGCTTCGCTCACGCGCGGATCGGCCTGCTTGTCCTCGGCGTAGCCGGCCGGTGCGGTGGCGTGCAGCCAGGCCGAGGTCTCCGAGTTCGCGGAGGCGAACAGGGTGACGTTGTGCCCGCGGGCGACGAACCCGTTGGTCAAAGACGCTGCGATCTGCTCCCAGGCCGCGTAGTCCCGCGGTGGGGTGCGGTGCGCAATCGACGCGATGATGCCAATCTTCATGTGGTCCTCGATCACGCTCGACGGCTGGTGTGGATGGGCACCGTCAAGAGACGAGCGCGGGCGTCGGTGACGTCAACCTACCGTCTTTTCGTCACGGCACCTCGGCCAGACCGGCTATCTCGGCGGCGATGATCTTCGGAACTCGTCGGGGCAGGTGATGGCCGCCCTCGCCGGTGGGGACGAGCCGGGCGCCCGGTACCTGGTCACGCAGCGCCTCGGCAGTAGCGAACGGGATCGTCCTGTCCGCGGGATCGGCGATGACGACGGTCGGTGCGGCGATCTCGCCGAGCAGGCCGTTCAGCTCGTCCAGGCCGCGGACGAGCGAGCGCTGCTCGGTGAGGAACGTGCGCCACATCGCGCCGTGGTGATGACGGGCATTGCCCCAGACTTCCCAGTTGACGTGCTCGTCGGGCGCAAGCGGCCGGTCACGGATGCGTTCGATGCGGGCAAGCCGCCGGCGTGCGAACCACGGGCTGAGCCACCACGCAGCCAACGCGCAGACCGGGCCGGCGAACGGCGCGGCGAGCAACGCGTCCCAGCCGTCCAGGCAGCCGGGACCGACGCTGGCGACCAGGACGAGGCCCTTGACCCGGTCGGGTGCCAGCACCGCCGCACTGAGCGCGACGGCCCCGCCGTAGGAGTGGCCAACCAGGATCGTGTCCTGCACGTCCGCGTGGTCGAGTTCGCGCACCAGCCACTCGGCGTTGTCGCGAAACGTCCCCGGCGGGTGCGGGCTCGTGCGGTAGCCCGGACGGTCGAGCGCGAGGCTACGAAGTCGCGGTGGCAGCGCCTGCACAACCGCATCCCAGTCCGACCCGGCACCGGGTTGGCCGTGCAACAACACGACGGAGACGTCACGGTGTTGGCGATCAGCTGATGTCGGTCGGTTCACTCGCAATCCCCTGACACGCGACAGTAGCCCGTTGCGCCGACGATTCGGTCGACCCTGCGAGTAGGCGTAACCTGGTCCTTGTCCCGGTTTCCTCTGCGCAGACGCCCCGAGGCCGTCGATGCCGAATCGGGAGCACTCACTCATTCGCCGGCTACACCCGGCGCAGTCAGGTCGTAGACCCGTGAGTAACCCTTCGTACAGCGATGGCGCTTCGCAGTACTCAACAGGCCTTGCTCTGCGGCTCAGGATGACGCCTAGGCTCATCCACGCCAACAGCCTTGACGGTGCGTGGTGGCCTCGATCGATCGACCTGATCAAGGAACTGCCGCCATTGCTGCTCGCCGTGTCCAAGCGAATCGGGCGGATCCGTGGCGTCTTGCTGAACCAGGACGAGTGGCTGCCGACGCCCGTCGACTGGACCCCGCCCGGCAATCACCGTGTTCGGATCGGCTGGTACGGCCATCAGGAAGCCCACATGGCGGTGCTCATCGGCGACAGCGCGAAGCGCGTCGACCTGCTCGTGATCCCCACGGGCAGCGACGCGCCGAACGCCTTCGCCGCGATGGCGTTGGCCATCACCATGGGCAACACAATGACTGGCCCGGAGGCGCTGCGTGCCGCCGCGCTGTCCAGCCGGCTGTCTGGCCAACAGGTCAGCAACGATTCTGGAGGTGCGAATGCCCCCGTCAGTAACTGAATCCACCGTTGTCGCCGGGAAGCACGCCGGCAGCGATTCCCCCATCTGCGACATGTGCTCGCATCCGCTCGAGTTCCACGACGTCGTGGCGTCGCGGTACTGCGCGGCATCGGCAAGCAGCGCGTTGTCGCGTGGCTGCGTCTGCAAGCTGCCAGTTCCCGCCGTCTGACCAGGCTCGACGCGCGCTGGTTCGCTCCCCAGGGACCGCTCCACGTCGGTCCAGGTGAGCGATACCCAGCGGGGCTGCCGCGGCGACGCGCTCTGCACGGCTCGAAGCTTGTGTAGCCCCGTCAATCGCCTCGCTGGTTAGGCTGAGTCTGTGACGCCTACCCAGCTGCGCGCATTCTCGGCGGTGGTCAGGCATGGCTCGGTCAAGGACGCCGCCGCCGAACTGGGCGTCAGCGAATCAGCGGTGTCCATCCATGTGGCTCAGCTTCGCAAAGAGCTCGAGGATCTGCTATTCACGCGCACCGCGTCTGGCATCGCGTTCACTCCGGGTGGGCTGCGGCTGGCCAGCCGGGCCACCGAAATGCTCGGGTTGCAGGACCGCACGGTCCGCGAGGTGAGCCAGGCCGGATCCGGGCGTCGGCTCCTGCGCGTCGCCGCGTCGAGCCTGTTCGCCGAGCACGCGGCGCCAGGTCTGATCGAGATGTTCGCCAGCCGCGCGGACGATCTAGACGTCGAGTTGAGCGTGCGCCCGGATCGTCAGTTCGAGAGCCTGCTTGCCACCCGTGCGGTCGACGTGACGATCGGGCCCAGGCGCGCCCGGCTGCCCGAGACCGTCGCCCAAAAGCCGTTCCTCAACTACCAGATCGTCGTGGTGGTGGGGGCCGGCCATCCGCTGGCCAACGTGCCGCCCCGGCTGTCCCAGTTACGCGAGCAGACCTGGTTGCTCGGCCCCTCAGCGGTCGAACGCGAGGGCGCGGTGCCGGACCTGCTGCGCCATGTCGACATTCCGGAGAGCCGCCAGCAGATCTATCAGAGTCACTCCGCGGCGCTCGAAGAGGCGCGGCGCAACAAGGGGGTGGCATTGGCGGTGTCCTTCGCCGTGGCCGCCGACGTTGCCAACAAGCGACTCGTCCATCTGCCCGGGCCGGGGCTGCGGGCCGAAGGCGTGTGGAGCGCGATGACGCTGCCGGCGCACAGCATGCTGCCCGCTGCGGCTGAGTTGCTGCGATTCATCACCACGCCGCGCGCCACCCAGGCCATGCTGCGCGGCGCCGGCGTCAGCATCGGCCACTTCCGGCCGTCCGTCCACGTCACCCTGTGGAACTGAGACGCGGCAACGCGCAGATTCAGCTGGCCCGGCCGATCGCGGCAATCACGCCGGCCAGCGCGCGGAGGTTGTGGGCTGGCAGCAACTCGTCGCAGTGCGGCAGAGCTGCGGCCATCGCGCCGACGAGCGGTTCGAAGCCCGGTGCGGCGGCCCTGGGATTCATCCAGATGACCCGGTGGGCGCGGCGGCGAAGCCTGGCCATCACGGCGGCCAGCGCCGCCGGGTCGTCGCTGTCCCACCCGTCCGAGGCGATGATCACGACGGCGCCGCGGGTTGCTCCACCGTGGTGCGATGCCAGCAGCGCCCGCAGGTTCGACGCGATACGGGTGCCGCCGAACCGATCGTTCACTTTCGCCGTGGCCAGCTCGATGGCAACCGACGGTGACCGGTGTGCGATCACCGGAGTGAGTCGGGTCAGTGCGGTCCCGAATGCGAACACCTCGGCATCGGCGCTCAGCACCGCGGCACGCATCAGATGCAGATAGGCAGTCGTCTGCGCCTGCATCGACTGGCTGACATCGCAGACCATCACCAGCCGGCGGCGCTTGCGGGTCGGCCGGACGCGCACCAGTTCGATCGACTCCCAGCCCGTACGCCGAGCCTGCGCCAAGGTCGCCCGCATGGCGATCCGGCGGCCGGAGTGGTGCCAGGCCAGGCGACGTGAACGCCGCGTGGGCCACTCGTCCAGGGCCGACTCGATCCAGCGGCGCAGCAGCGCCAGATCAGCGGGATCCAACTCCTCGAACGGGACGTCGGCCAATGCCTCGACGTCGCTAGGCAGCAGCTCGGGCAGGCCGACCGGAGCCTCGGGGTCCGTCTCGGCGCCCACCACCGATGGCCGGGTGATCCATGGCAGCCCCCCGCCGCCGGCCTGACTGTCGGCGGTGGCCGGAACGGCGAAAGGCAAATCCGGGTCGGGGGTGTCGGACGCGAGCGACCGGCGGCGGGCATTCGGGTCGAGGCTGAGCACCGCGTCGTCGAACACCGCTGCGAAGACCGCGTCGAACAGCTCCAGGTCCGCCATCCGGTGCACCAGGCTGATCCGCGCCGTCCAGTAGAGCCGGGACAGCGAGTCGGGGGCACGCAGGCTCAATGCACGCGCGAATGCCTCGATGCTGCTGAAGCCGACCGCGATCCCAGCGGCGCGCAACCGCAGCGAGAATGCGGTCGAGAACGCGGCTCGGTCGATCCCGCGCAGCAACGCAGGCGGTGCCGAGTCGTTCGTCACGTGTTCTCCGGCGCGGCGGGGACGAGCTCGTCCAGCGCGCCGAGGATCACCTCGCGGTCGTCGAGGGTCTTGGCGATCGCACCGAGCGTGCGGATGAGGTCTACCCGGCCGAGCTCGGCTGCGCCCAGGGCGCTCAGCGCGGACACCCAGTCGATGGTCTCGGCCAACCCGGGTGCCTTGTCGAGATCGAGCCGGCGCGCGCGTCCCACGAAGTCCGTGGCCGCCGCAATCAGCGGTTCGCTCGCCGACGGCACTGAACGACGCAGGATCTCCACTGCTCTGCGCGGCTCCGGGAACTCGACCCAGTGGTACAGGCAGCGGCGCCGCAGGGCGTCATGCAGTTCGCGACTGCGGTTGGACGTCAGCACCACGATCGGGCGCCGGGCGGCGGTGAAGGTGCCGAGCTCCGGAATGGTGATCGAGGCCTCTCCGAGGAACTCCAACAGCAGCGCCTCGAACTCGTCGTCGGCCCGGTCGATCTCGTCGATGAGCAGTACCGGCGCGGCAGGCCCCTGATGGCGAATCGCTTGCAGGATCGGCCGCTCCTGCAGGAACTCCTCGGTGAACAAATCAGCGTCGGCCAGCTTCTCCTCGCGTGACTCGGCCAGCCGGATCGCCAGCAGTTGACGCTGGTAGTTCCATTCGTAGAGCGCCTCGTTCGTGGTCAGCCCCTCGTAGCACTGCAGCCGGATGAGCGGTGCGCCGAGAGCGCGGGCCAGGGCCTTGGCCGCCGTCGTCTTGCCGACGCCCGGCTCGCCCTCGAGCAGCAACGGCTGACCGAGCGTGAGCGCCAGATAGAGCGCGGTGGCCAGCCCGTCGTCGACGAGGTAGTCGAGCTCGGCGAGCCGCTGCTGCACGGCGATCTCGTCACGGAACGCGGCAGTCATCGTGGTCAGACCGGTGGCCGCGGGTGGCCTTGCATGGCATCCCAGACTCGCGACGGGGTGAGCGGCATGTCGGCGTGCCTGACGCCATAGGGCTTGAGCGCGTCGACGACGGCGTTCACGACCGCAGGCGGCGAGCCGACTGTGGCTGATTCGCCGACGCCCTTGGCCCCGATCGGATGATGCGGTGACGGCGTGACCGTGTGCCCGGTCTGCCAGTCCGGAACCTCCAGGGCGGTCGGCAGCAGGTAGTCCATCAGCGAACTGCTCAAGCAGTTGCCGGCCTCGTCGAACGCGATCATCTCCATCAGCGCCATCGCGACGCCGTCGGTGAGTCCGCCGTGCACTTGACCCTCGATGATCATCGGGTTGATGCGAGTGCCGCAGTCGTCGACAGCGGTGAAGCTGCGCACCTTGACCTGTGCGGTGCCGGGATCGACGTCGACGACGCAGATGTAGGCCCCGAACGGGTAGGTGAGGTTCTCGGGGTTGTAGCAGATCTGCGCTTCCAGGCCGCCTTCGATGCCCTCGGGCAAGTCGCCGGCGCCGTAGGCCTTCATGGCGATGTCCTGGATCGTCACGGACTTGGACGGGTCGCCCTTCACGTGGAAGGAGCCCTTCTGCCATTCGAGATCAGCTACCGAGACCTCGAGCATGCCCGACGCGATGATCTGCGCCTTGTCGCGCACCTTCCGCGCCACCAGCGCAGCGGCCGCGCCGGACACCGGTGTCGAGCGGCTGCCGTAGGTGCCCAGACCGAACGGAGTGTTGTCGGTGTCTCCGTTGACGACCTGGATGTCGGCCGGCGCGATGCCGATCTCCTCGGCGACGATCTGGGCGAACGTGGTCTCGTGGCCCTGGCCCTGGCTCATGCAGGACACCCGTACGACGGCCTTGCCGGTTGGATGAACGCGTAGCTCGCAACCGTCGGCCATGCCGAGCCCGAGGATGTCCATGTCCTTGCGGGGCCCTGCGCCGACGGCCTCGGTGAAGAACGAGACGCCGATGCCCATCAGCTCGCCCTTGAGCCGCTTCTCGGCCTGCTGCGTGCGCAGTTCGTCGTAGCCGGCGAGCTCCATCGCCAGCCGCATCGCCGCCTCGTAGTTACCGGAGTCGTACACCCAGCCGGTCTTCGTCGCGTACGGGAATTGCTCGGGTCGGATGAAGTTCTTGATCCGCAGTTCGATCGGGTCCACGTCTAGCTCGTAGGCCAGGCAGTTGACCAGGCGCTCGACGAGGTAAACCGCCTCGGTAACCCGGAACGAGCACGCGTAGGCAACCCCGCCGGGTGCCTTGTTGGTGTAGACGGCGGTCATCTTGGCGAAGGCGGCCTCGAGGTCATAGCTCCCCGTGAAGACCCCGAAGAATCCAGCCGGGTACTTCAGCGGCGCCGCAACTCCGTTGAACGCGCCGTGGTCTGCCAACACGTTGGTGCGGATGGCCAGGATCTTGCCGTCCCTCGTCGCGGCGATCTCGCCCCGCATGATGTAGTCGCGGGCGAAACTTGTGCTGGTGAGGTTCTCGGAGCGGTCCTCCATCCATTTGACCGGTTTGCCGGTGACCAGCGAAGCCACGATCGCGCAGACGTAGCCCGGGTAGATCGGGACCTTGTTGCCGAATCCGCCGCCGATGTCCGGTGCAATGACCCGGATCTTGTGTTCGGGCAGACCCGAGACGAGTGCATAGATGGTGCGGTGCGCATGCGGGGCCTGGCTGGTGGTCCACAGGGTGAGCTGCCCGTCGACCGACTCGTAGTCGGCGACACAGCCGCAGGTCTCCAGCGGCGCCGGGTGCACGCGGGGGTAGACGATGTCCTCGGTGACGACGACTTCAGCCTTGTCGAACACGGCGTTGGTGGCTGCTTCGTCGCCGGTCTGCCAGTCGAAGCAATGGTTGTCGGTCTTGCCGTCGAGGTCGTCGCGGATCACCGGTGCGTCCGCGGCGAGTGCTTTTCGGACGTCGACGACGGGCGGCAGGACGTCGTACTCGACGTCGATGAGCTCGAGAGCGTCGCGAGCCGAGTAGCGGTCCTCAGCGACGACGAACGCGACCTCCTGACCCTGGAAGCGCACCTTGTCGGTGGCCAGTACTGCCTGGACGTCGTTGGACAGCGTCGGCATCCACGCGAGGCCCTTCTCGACCAGATCCGCGCCGGTGACGACGGCCTTCACCTTGGGGTGCGACATCGCGGCCATCGTGTCGACGCTGACGATCCGGGCGTGCGCAACGGGCGAGCGCAGGATCGCGAGGTGCAGCATGCCGGGCAACTGGATGTCGTCGACGTACTTGCCCTTGCCTCTGATGAAGCGCGGGTCTTCCTTGCGCAGCATGCGGCCGTGGCCGACCGGCTTCTCGTCGTTGTTGATGAACCCCAGGGGCCGGTCGTCCAGGGTGGTCATGACCGACCCTCGAATGCAGCCTCGGCGGCAGCCGCCCATTGGACGGACCGGACGATGGTCGCGTAGCCGGTGCACCGGCAGATCTGACCGGAGATGGCCTCGCGGATCTCGCGGTCGGTGGGATCGGGGTTGCGGTCGAGCAGCGCCCTGGCCGTCATCATCATCCCAGGGGTGCAGAAGCCGCACTGCACGCCGTGACACTCCATGAAGCCCTGCTGGATCGGGTCGAGGACACCGTCCTGCTCGAGGTCCTCGACCGTGCGCACCTCGCGGCCGCCTGCCATCGCCGCCAGCACCGTGCACGACTTCACCGGCTCGCCGTCCATCCACACGACGCAGGTTCCGCAGTTGCTGGTATCGCAGCCCCAATGGGTTCCGGTCAGGCGCAGCTGGTCGCGCAGGAAATGGACGAGCAGGGTGCGCCCCTCGATCTCCTCGGTGACCTGCTCGCCGTTCACCGTCATCGACACCTGCATGCTCATCGCGCCTGTCCGCCGATCCGGGCGACCGCACGGCGCAGCGCCCGGCGGGTGAGCTCGTTGGCGAGGTGCCGCTTGTAATCCGCACTACCACGCATGTCGTTCTGTGGACTGCAGTTCTCTCCGGCGATCGCCCCGGCCTGCTCGAACAGCTCCTCGGACGGCGCCTTGCCGCGCAGCGCGTCCGAAATCGCGGGGATGCCAGTGGTGTTCGGACCGACGGCCGCCAAACCCACCCGAGCATCGGAGATCAGGTCGCCGTCCATCCAGAGCGCAGCGCCGCACGACACGACCGCCCAGTCCCCGGCCCGGCGCTCCACCTTCTCGTAGGCACTCGATCCGCCGGCTCGCACCGGGATCCGGATCTCGATGAGCATCTCGTTGTCCTCGATGGCCGTCTCGTACGGACCGCGGTAGAACTCCGCCATCGTCACGACACGGTCGCCGGCGCTGCCGCGGATCACACAGCTGGCGTCGAGCGTGGTGCACACGGCGGAGAGATCCTCGGACGGGTCGGCCTGACACAGTGACCCGCCGAGCGTCCCACGGTTGCGGACGACCGGGTCGGCGATTACCCGCTCGGCGTCGCGGAAGATCGGGAACGCCTCGGCGAGGGGGTCGGATTCGAGCAGTTCGCGGTGGCGGGTCATGGCCCCTACCCGGATCTCGCCGCGGGCGAGGCGGACGTAGCCGAGTTCGTCGTGCAGGTCGTTGATGTCGATCAGGTATTCGAGATTGACCAGCCGCAGCTTCATCATCGGTAGCAGGCTGTGGCCGCCGGCGATGAGCCGGGACGTGTTTCCGAGCCGTTCCAGCAGGCCGATGGCGTGATCGACGCTGGTGGCGCGCTCGTATTCGAATGGAGCCGGGACCTGCAAGTGGACCCCCGATCATCGTGCTGGGCAGTATCGCTACCCGCCGACGCCATTGTCACCCAGAGCCTAAGCGAATCCTTAGGTCGTCGGGAATGATGTCAACAGGACGTAACGTGACGGCATGCGCCGCCCACGAGTGCGCTCGCCCTATGCGGCCGGGGCGCTCGTGCGACCCAGCCGGTGGATGCTGGTCAGCGCACTCATGGCGCTCGCGGTACCGGCCGTCGGGGCGAACGCGGCACCCACCCCGGCTCCAACGGGCGCCGGCAGCATCGGGCTGAGCCTGCTCGACGACGCGGGCACCGCTGGCGAGGATCCGCGCGCGCGGGTGTACATCGTCGATCACGCCGGGCCCGGTGGCGTCGTCCATCGGCGGGTCGAGCTCGCCAACAACACCGCCGGTACCGCGCACATCGTCCTCTATGCCGCGGGCGCCACCATCGAGCGCGGCACGTTCGTCGGTGCGGCCGACCGCACCCGCAACGATGTGTCCACGTGGACCTCAGTGCTGCCGAGCGCGACCGACCTGCCCGCGGGCGGGCATGCGTTGGCCGACGTGACCATTCGGGTGGCGCGCGACGCAGCACCGGGCGAGCACTACGGCGTGGTCTGGGCCGAGGTCCGGTCGGCGTCCAGCGGCAGTGGCGGCGTCATCGAGGTCAGCCGCGTCGGCATCCGTATCTATCTGTCCGTCGGACCGGGCGCACCGCCGGCGGCCGGTTTCACCGTCGGCTCGCTGAGCGGCGCCCGTTCCTCGGCCGGCGACCAACTGGTCACCGCGAGTGTGCACAACACCGGCGGCCGGGCGCTGGACATGGTCGGCACGTTGCAACTCCTGGCCGGCCCGGGCGGGGTGCGGGCGGGCCCCTTCCCGGTCACGCTCGGCACGACGGTGGCGGTCGGCGACTCGGAGCCGGTCACGATTGCCCTGGCCGAGCGGCTGCCCGCCGGCCCGTGGACCGCGCAACTCGTCCTGCGTAGTGGACTGGTCGAACGCACAACGCAAGCCACGATCACCTTTCCCGGCAAGGCGAAGTCACCGACAGGCGGCAGCAACTCAACCGGGATCGGGTGGTTGTCGGCCGGCATCCTTGCGGTGGCCGTGCTGCTGGGCATCGCCGCCGTGCTCGTCGTTGCCCGCCGGCGCCGGCGGCGGCGCAGCCCGCGGCCGACCCAGGACGACTCAGCCGAGGCCCTGCCCGCCCGCTGAGTGGATCTGCGCAAATAGCTACTTATGTATGATTGGTGTTAAGATTCGGACAACAATGGCAACCGGATAACCACCCCGAAAGCGTTGGGCCCCAGCGCTCTGGCCCAAGGTGCCGCTAGGACAAGGGACACCCGATGGGAACCAGGCGGTGGATCGCCCTCATCGCGATCCCCGCACTGACCAGCAGCCTGCTCATCGCGGCGTTGGCACAAGCACCCAGCGCCCACGCAGCAGGGCCG